>NZ_JABXGI010000003.1:0-488128 GCF_022627865.1 Herbaspirillum sp. C7C2 | reverse complement strand
TCAGCAAGAAAACAGGAAACACTTTATCAACCGGAGCTATTCCAAATTAAACTGGTCCGGAAAAACCGGGCAGGTCAGCAGGTCACATTGGTTTTATGGGGCATAATGGCTCGTTTAACTTTGAATGTTTGCAGCCGTCTTGTTTGCTCGTGCGGCATGTGTTCAGCCCGGAACGCAAAAAAGAAAAAAACGCTGCGACCAGCCGGTGCCGGTCGCAGCGTTTTTTTATACCTTGCCAGACCGGCTGTCAGCGCGGGTGATGCTTGCCCGAGGTCGCCAGCAATTCCGGTGCCACCACCGCCTTGAGGTAGTTGGTGGTGACGTCGCCGCGTTCGCGCTGGCTGATCCACCAGATATTGGCCTTGCGCAGCGACCACTCCTGCGGCTGGCCGCAGATCAGTTGTGCGGCCACCTGGCCCAGTGTCGGCTGGTGACCGACGACGAGTACCGGCTCGCGGCTGTCCGGCCAGTTGGCCGCCCGCAGCAGGTCGGCCGCAGTCATGTTGGGGGCCAGGTCGGCCACCACCTTGTGCCGGCGCTTGAGGGCCTCCACCGTCTGCAAGGTGCGTGTCGCGGGACTGACCAGGATACGGCAGCTTTCCGGCAGGTTGCGGTCCAGCCATTCAGCCATCTTGGCAGCCTGCTTGTGACCCTTCGGGGTCAGGGCACGGCCCTCGTCGGGTTCGCCCAGCTCGGCCTCGGCATGTCGCCATAGAATCAGGTCCATCTCAGCTCCTCGGATAAATCGGCAGGTGGCGTCGGGAGTGCTTCGGTGTTGGCCTCACTCTTCCGGTGGCGTGGCCGGAATGCCCAGCGTGGTCATCAAGTGTTGCTGGGCGTTGAAGCACTGCTGCTTGGTGCGCGGTTTCTTGAGCGTATAGACGCCATTGACGTCGAGCTGCCAGGAATTGGTGTTGTCCTTCAGGTAGGGGTTCAGACCTTCCGAAATCACCCGCTTCTTCAGCGTCTTGTCCAGCACCGGGAAGGCCACCTCGATACGGCGGAACAGGTTGCGGTTCATCCAGTCCGCACTGGCCAGGTAGACGTCGTGGGCCAGGTCGTTGCGGAAGTAATAGATGCGCGAGTGCTCCAGATAGCGGCCGATGATGGATCGCACCTTGATGTTTTCCGACAGTCCCCGCACACCCGGGCGCAGCGCGCAGGCACCGCGCACGATCAGGTCGATCTTGACGCCATCGGCCGAGGCCGCGTAGAGGGCGCGGATCACCGACTCGTCCAGCAGCGCATTCATCTTGGCGATGATGCGCGCCGGCCGGCCTTCGCGGGCGATCTGGCCTTCGTTGCGGATGGCACGGATGATTTCCTTCTGCAGCGAGAACGGCGCCAGCCACAGGTGCGTGAGATTGCGCGGCTTGGTCAGGCTGGTGAGATGGATGAAGACCTCATTGACTTCGGCCGTGAGCTCCTGGTTCGAGGTCAGGAGGCCGAAGTCGGTATAGAACTTGGTGGTATTGGGGTGATAGTTGCCGGTGCCGAGGTGGGCGTAGAAGCGCAGGCCCTGGTCGTCGTCGCGGCGGATCACCAGTGCCAGCTTGGCGTGCGTCTTCAGGCCGACCACCCCATAGACCACCTGCGCTCCGGCCTGCTCCAGTTTGACTGCCCAGTTGATGTTGGCTTCTTCATCGAAGCGCGCCATCAGTTCCACGATCACCGTCACTTCCTTGCCGTGCTGGGCGGCGTAGATCAGCGCCTCCATCAGGTCCGAGTTCATGCCAGTACGGTAGATGGTCTGCTTGATGGCCAGCACGCGCGGGTCGTGGGCGGCGGTGCGGATGAAATCCACCACCGGCTGGAAGGACTGGAACGGGTGGTGCAGCAGCACGTCCTTCTTGTCCAGGGCGGCAAAAATGTTCTCGCTGGCCAGTTGCGGCGGCAGGGTGGGGGAGAAGGGCGGGAAGCGCAACTCCGGCTGGTTGACCAGGTTCACGATCTCGCCCAGGCGCACCATGTTCACCGGACCCTGTACCGCGTACAGGCGGTTGCGTTCGATGTTGAACTGGTTCAGCAGGAACTGCGCCAGGTGTTCGGGACAATTGGCCGCCACTTCCAGGCGCACCGCCACGCCGAACTGGCGGCTCTGCAATTCGGTTTCCAGGGCCTGGCGCAGGTTCTTGACCTCTTCTTCATCGACCCACAGGTCGCTGTTGCGGGTCACGCGGAATTGCGAATAGGCGGTGATGTCGCGCCCCGGGAACAGGTCGGCGATGTGTGCATGGATCACCGAGGACAGCAGGCAGAACGAGGACTGGCCCTTGGCCGAGAGATGGTCCGGCAGCTTGATCACGCGTGGCAGCACCCGTGGCGCCTTGACGATGACGATGGCCGTGCCGCGCCCGAAGGCATCCTTGCCGGAGAGCTCGATGATGAAATTGAGGCTCTTGTTGTGCACCTGCGGGAAGGGGTGGGCCGGGTCCAGGCCGATGGGCGTCAGCAGCGGGCGCACATGCTGCTCGAAATACTGCTTGACCCAGGCGCGCTGCGCCTCGTTGCGGTCATCGTGGCGCAGCAGGTGGATACCGTTGGCCGCCAGTTGCGGCAGGATTTCGTCGTTGAGCAGTTCGTACTGGCGCGTCACGATGCGGTGGCATTCGGCGCTGGTGCGTTCCAGCGCGGCGCGCAGTTCGGGCGGATCGATATTCTCGCCCTCGATGCGATTGGCCAGCAGGCTGGCGATGCGCACTTCGAAGAATTCATCCAGGTTGCTGCTGCAGATGCAGAGGTAACGCAGGCGTTCCAGCAGCGGCACGCTGTCGTCTTCGGCCTGGGCCAGCACGCGTCGGTTGAAGGCCAGCTGCGACAGTTCGCGATTGAGGTAAATCGTATTGGCGGGAAGTTCAGGAGGTGTGCTGCTTTCCGGTTTTGCTTTTCTGATCATCAATGTTCCCTGTCCATCCACTTTGAGCGGGCAGTGTATTTAGGAGGTATGACGAGTTTATGACAACACTCATGTCGCTTTGTCACATTGCTTCAGTATAAGAGCAAGCCCATGTGATGACAAAAACATATTTGCTCATATGCAATGCGGGTTTCTCGGCATGACACGGAATTGTCAGGAAACCCGCGTGCAGCCTGGCGCCTGGTTTTGCAGCCCGGTACCAGGATCTGCCCCGGCGCCCGGCGAAGGGCCGCCGGGGCTGGCCTGGATGACAAGTTCGGGTCATAAACTCGTCACATTAGCTGGTTAAAGTTCGCCCTGTCTCGGAAGTCATCCCTCCCATCGTGATGTTTCTTTCTGACGTTCCTCTCTCAAAATCATAGGAGTAGTTGAAATGGGGTTTAACCATCTGATCAAATCTGTTGCAGTCGCAGTGGCCGGCGCTTTCGCCTTCAGCGGTGCCGCTCATGCAGCAGAAATCACCGGCGCCGGCGCCTCCTTCCCGTACCCGGTCTACGCCAAGTGGGCTGAACTGTACAAGACTGCCACCGGCAACAGCCTGAACTACCAGTCCATCGGTTCCGGTGGTGGTATCAAGCAGATCAAGGCCAAGACCGTCGACTTCGGCGCCTCCGACGCCCCGCTGCCGCAGAGCGAACTGGCCGAAGCCGGCCTGACCCAATTCCCCGCCGTGGTCGGTGGCGTGGTCCCGGTGGTCAACCTGGATGGCGTGACCCCGGGCCAGATCAAGCTGTCGGGCCAGGTTCTGGGCGACATCTACGCTGGCAAGATCACCAAGTGGAACGCGCCTGAAATCACCGCCCTGAACCCGGGCGTGAAGCTGCCGGCCGACGACATCACCGTCGTCTACCGTTCGGACGCTTCGGGCACTTCCTACGTGTTCACCTCCTACCTGTCCAAGGCCAATGCCGACTTCAAGGCCAAGATCGGTGCCGGTACCGCCGTCAAGTGGCCCACCGGCGTGGGTGGCAAGGGTAACGAAGGCGTTGCCGCCAACGTGCAGAAGGTCAAGGGCTCCATCGGCTACGTCGAGTACGCCTACGTCAAGAAGAACAAGCTGAACTACACCCAGCTCAAGAACAAGGACGGCAACTTCGTCTCCCCGGATGACTCCTCCTTCAAGGCTGCCACCGCCCACGGCGACTGGGCCAAGACCCCGGGCTTCGCAGTTGACTTCACCGACGCCGCTGGCAAGGAATCGTGGCCGATCTCCAGCGCCACCTTCATCCTGCTGCACAAGGAACAGGCTGGCGATGGCGCCAAGGGCAAGGAAGTCCTGAAGTTCTTCGACTGGGCCTACAAGAATGGTGGCAAGGTCGCCGCCGACCTGGACTACGTGCCGCTGCCGGATTCGGTCACCAAGCTGGTGGAAGATTCCTGGAAGAGCAACGTCAAGGACAGCAGCGGCAAGGCGATCTGGTAAGCCACCGTCAAGTCCGGCCGGGCTCTGAACAAGTCCGGCCAAGCAAGCCTCTCCCCTACGGAGTATTCGGGCCATCGCAGCGAGAACGAGCAACTCTGGAGCACAGAGCATTCGCGGCGATGGCCCGTTTTAATGGTGAATTCAAATGAGCGCTAATTATTCCACCACGGCAATGTCGAATACCGAAGTCAAAAAATCCCCGACAGAGACTGATAGTGCGCAGGTCGCGCGCGAGAAGTTGATGGCCGTCATGCGCCGCCAGCGACTGCAGGACTTCTTCTTCCACAAGATCACCCTGATCTTCGCCCTGTCGGTGCTGCTGATGCTGGGCGGGATCATCGTTTCCCTCATCATCGGTGCTGCACCCGCGTTCCAGGCCTTCGGCCCGGGTTTCATCACGCGCGTCGAATGGGACCCGACCAATAACGAATTCGGCGCCATGATCGCCATCGTGGGTACGCTGTCGACCTCGATCATCGCCTTGCTGATCGCCTTCCCGGTCAGCTTCGGCATCGCCCTGTTCCTCACCGAAATCTGCCCCGCCAAGCTGCGCCGCCCGCTGGGTACCTGCGTGGAGCTGTTGGCCGGCGTGCCTTCCATCATCTACGGCATGTGGGGCCTGTTCGTGTTCGCCCCGCTGTTCTCGGAATACGGCCAGCCCTTCCTGAAGGCCACGCTGGGCCAGATTCCCGGCATCGGCGTGCTGTTCTCCGGCCCCACCATGGGCATCGGCATCCTCACCGCCGGCCTGATCCTGTCGGTGATGATCATCCCCTTCATCTCCTCGGTGATGCGCGACGTCTTCGAAGTGGTCCCGGCCGTGCTGAAGGAATCGGCCTACGGCCTCGGTTGCACCCGCTGGGAAGTGGTGCGCAAGGTGGTGCTGCCCTACACCAAGACTGGCGTGGTCGGTGGCGTGATGCTGGGCCTGGGCCGCGCCCTGGGCGAGACCATGGCGGTCACCTTCGTGATCGGCAACTCGCACCGCCTGTCCTGGTCGCTGTTCTCGGCCGGCAACTCGATCGCCTCGACCCTGGCCAATGAAATCGCCGAAGCCTCCAGCAAGCTGCACGTGTCCTCGCTGTTCGCGCTGGGCCTGATCCTGTTCGTCATCACCTTCATCGTCCTGTCCGCCGCCAAGATCATGTTGATGGGCATGACCCGCAAGGAAGGAGCCAAATAATGAGCCAGACCGTACCAACCGGCAGCGCCGCCGCCAACGCGCCGCAAGCCATCAATCCCGTCTACCGCAAGCGCCTGCTGCAGCATCGCATGGGTATGCTGTTCTCCTTCCTGGCCATGGGCCTGGGCCTGTTCGTGCTGGCCTGGATCCTGCTGACCCTGGTCTTCAAGGGCGTGGCCGCGCTCAATCTGGGCCTGCTGACCGAAAACACCCCCGGACCGGGCGATGCCGGCGGCGGCCTGTTGAACCCCATCGTCGGCTCGCTGATGATGGTCGGCATCAGCACCCTGATCAGTACCCCCATCGGCATCCTGGCCGGCGTCTACCTGGCCGAGTATGGCGAGGAGAGCAAGCTGGCCCAGGTGACCCGCTTTGTCACCGACATCATGCTGTCGGCACCGTCCATCGTGATCGGCCTGTTCATCTACGCCATCTACGTGGCCAACGTGAACCACTTCTCGGGCTGGGCCGGTACCTTTGCCATCTCGCTGATCGCCATTCCGGTGGTGGTGCGTACCACCGACAACATGTTGAAGCTGGTCCCCAGCGGCCTGCGTGAAGCCGCCTTCGCACTTGGTGCGCCGCGCTGGAAGGTGGCCATCATCGTGCGCCTGCGTGCCGTCAAGGCCGGCGTGGTGACCGGCGTGCTGCTGGCGGTGGCCCGTATCTCGGGCGAGACCGCGCCGCTGCTGTTCACCGCCCTGAACAACCAGTTCTTCAGCACCAACATGAACCGTCCGATTGCCAACCTGCCGGTGGTGATCAACCAGTTCGCCATGAGCCCGTATGACAACTGGGTCTCGCTGGCATGGGGCGGCGCCTTGCTGATCACCTTCAGCGTGCTGCTGCTCAACGTGCTCTCGCGCACCCTGTTCAAGCAACAAATCCCCGGCTAATTCTCCAAGTGACCGACATGACTACTGCTCATCAAATGGCAAGCCACGCTACTACCGCATCCGCCAACGCTGCTGCGGACAAGAAGGCCACGCTCGAAGTTTCGCAACTGAATTTCTACTACGGCGGATTCCAGGGCCTCAAGAACATCAACCTCAATATCTGGGAAGGCAAAGTCACCGCCTTCATCGGTCCCTCGGGCTGCGGCAAGTCGACCCTGCTGCGTACCTTCAACCGCATGTACGACCTGTACCCCGGCCAGCGTGCCGAGGGCAAGATCATCTACGCCGGCAACAACATCCTGGAGCCGGGACAAGACCTGAACATGCTGCGCGCCAAGGTCGGCATGGTGTTCCAGAAGCCGACCCCGTTCCCGATGTCGGTCTACGACAACATCGCCTTCGGCATCCGCCTGTACGAAAACCTGCCCAAGGGCGAGATGGACGAGCGCGTCGAATGGGCGCTCAACAAGGCGGCATTGTGGGGTGAAGTCAAGGACAAGCTGCACAAGAGCGGTCTGTCGCTCTCCGGTGGTCAGCAACAGCGTCTGTGCATCGCCCGCGGCGTCGCGGTCAAGCCGGAAGTGCTGCTGCTGGACGAGCCGACCTCGGCGCTGGACCCCATCTCCACGGCCAAGGTGGAAGAGCTGATCGGCGAGCTGAAGAACGACTACACCATCGCCATCGTGACCCACAACATGCAGCAGGCGGCCCGCTGCTCGGATTACACCGCCTATATGTACCTGGGCGAGCTGGTGGAGTTTGGCGAGACGGACCAGATCTTCATGAATCCGGTGCGCAAGGAAACCCAAGACTACATCACCGGCCGGTTCGGCTGAACCGTCGTCTCGGCTACTGCGCGCTCCGATTTCGCGTCTGCGATGCTCGCCGTACTCCAGTACGGCTGCGCTTCTCGACGCGAACTCGAAGCGCTCGCTACGCCGATACGACGATTCCACAGAGTAGTCAGGGCACATATTTTTTATAGAATTTTCTTTTAGGGACGTCACATGACCGGCGATCATTCCTCCAAACAGTATGACCAGGATCTGGAGCAGATCCGCTCCAAGGTGCTTGCCATGGGCGGCATGGTGGAGCATCAGTTCCAGGATGCGATTGCGGCTTTCCGTAACGGTAACCTGGACGTGGCGCATCGCGTGATGAAGGACGACGAGGCCGTCAATCGGCTGGAAGTCGAACTCGATGATGCCTGCAGCCACCTCATCGTGCGTCGCCAGCCGACCGCCAATGACCTGCGTACCGTCATGGCGACCATCAAGATCATCACCGACCTGGAACGCGTGGGCGACGAGGCGACCAAGATCGCCCGGACCGCCATCCACCTGCACAAGCGGGGGATCGGTCTGGTGTCGCATTACGAGACCGTGAGCCTGATCGCCGAGCAGGCCATGGACCAGCTGCGTAGCGCCCTGGACGCATTCGCCCGCCTGGATGACAAGCAGGCCGCCGAACTGATCAAGCAGGATGAGCGCATCGACCACGGCTTCCGCTCCATCACCCGCAGCCTGATCACCTTCATGATGGAAGACCCGCGCACCATCTCCGGTTCCATCGATACCCTGTGGGTGGCCAAGGCCATCGAACGTATCGGCGACCATGCCAAGAACATCGCCGAGTATGTCGTCTACGTGGTCGGTGGCAAGGATATCCGCCATACCGACTTCGGTTCGGCCAAGTCGATCGAAGACGAAGAAGACTGATAGCACGGCGCCGGTGGTGGCGGTCGGGAAGAGCCGTCCATCACCGGGTTGCGGAGGGGAGACCCGCGATACTGCTCAACCGATACCATGACTACTATCCTCATCGTCGAAGACGAACCCTCCATTGCCGAACTGATTGCCTTCACCCTCAAGGAGGCGGGCTGGTCCAGTTTCGTCGTCTCCAACGCGGCGGCGGCCTGGGACTTCGTCCAGCATCGCGCCCCGCAACTGGTGCTGCTGGACTGGATGCTGCCGGACCGTAGCGGCTTGCACCTGCTCTCGCGCATCCGCGCCGATCGCCAGCTGCAGCAGCTGTCGGTAATCATGCTCACCGCCAAGAGCATGGAAGAAGACAAGATCGCCGGCCTCGACAACGGTGCCGATGACTACATCACCAAGCCCTTCTCGCCGCGCGAGCTGACCGCCCGCATCAAGGCGCTGCTGCGTCGCAAGAGCCCGGAGCACGCGCAGGAAGTGATGTCGGCCGGTCCGATTACGCTCGATCCGGCCAGTTGCTCGGTGAGCCTGTCGGGTGCGCGCATCGATATCGGCCATGCCGAATACAAGCTGCTGAAGTTCTTCCTGGCCCATCCCGACCGCGTGTTTTCGCGCAGCCAGTTGCTGGACCGGGTCTGGGGGGACCACGTGGTGATCGAGGAGCGCACCGTGGATGTCCACGTGCTGCGCCTGCGCAAGGCCCTGCGCGATGCCGAGTACCTGATCAAGACGGTACGCAGCGTCGGCTACATGCTCTCCACCAAATAAGCCCGCCGCCGCCCTATTCAGGCGACAATAACAAATCCGGGCGCGCGGGCGCCTGCAAGATCTATCTGCCAAATCAATGAGTCCACAACTTCTGTTCTGGATTCCTGCTGTATTGCGCCTGGTGTTGTGCCTGGCCGGAGCAGGAGTCGTCGGTTTCTTCTTTGGCCCGATCATCGGGCTGGTCACGGCGGTGCTGGCGGTCGGGGCGATGATGATCGCCCACCTGCATTACCTGCTGCGCCTGTCGACCTGGCTGGATGATTCCGGCCAGTCGCGCCTGCCCGACGGTTGGGGCGCCTGGACCGATGTCTATGCGCGCCTGTACCGCATGCGCCGCGATGACGAAAAGAACCAGGCCGAACTGGCCGAGTGGCTGGCGCGTTTCCGCCAGGCCATGAGCCTGCTGCCCGATGGCGTGGTGATCATGGACGACGTGCTGTTCCTGGAATGGTGCAACCCGGCCGCGCAGCAGCACCTGGGGCTCAAGCTGGACCGCGACAAAGGCATGCGCGTGACCAACCTGATCCGCAACCCGGCCTTCATCGACTACATCATCCTGGGCCGCTACGAGCAGCCGCTTACGCTGGCCCTGCATGAGCGCAAGCTGATCATCCAGATCATTCCCTTCGAAAACCGGCGCCAGATCCTGGTCACCCACGATGTCACCGAGTCGCAGCGTATCGACATGATGCGCCGCGATTTCGTGGCCAATGCCTCGCACGAGCTGCGCACACCCTTGACGGTCATCAACGGTTTCCTGGAAATCGCCCTGGCCCAGCCCAACCTGGACGAAACGATCCGTACCGCCCATCTGAAGCTGATGACCGAGCAGGGGCAGCGCATGCAGAACCTGATTGACGACATGCTCACCCTGACCCGGCTGGAATCGATCGACTATCCGCTGCGCTCGGAAGTGCTGCGGGTGCGCCCCTTGCTGGAACGCATCGCCGAAGAGGGGCGGGCGTTGTCGGCAGGCAAGCATGACATCCGCCTCGTGGTCGAAGGCCCCGATCTCAAGGGCAATGCCGACGAGTTGCGCAGTGCCTTCACCAACCTGGTCACCAATGCCGTGCGCTATACCCCGGAAGGCGGCACCATCACCCTGCGCTGGCAGAGCGATGAGCAGGGCGCGCATTTCGCGGTGCAGGACACCGGCATCGGCATCAGCCCCGAACATATCTCGCGCCTCACCGAGCGCTTCTACCGCGTCGACAAGAGCCGTTCCCGCGAGACCCAGGGCACCGGCCTGGGGCTGGCCATCGTGCGCCATGTCCTGCTGCGCCACCACGCGACACTGGACATCGCCTCGGTGCCGGATCACGGCAGCACCTTCACCGTGCATTTCCCGGCGTCCCAGACCATCGAGGACTACGCCGTACAGCATTGAGCAGATGCGAGCAGGAAACACCCGTGAAAGGCAATTGGAAAGGATGCTTCGGCATCCTTTTTTGATGTTTGAATTCCCGGGGCGGGCGTACCATGTGCGCAATAGCTCAGCATGAGCGTTCCATCTCTACGTACAAATACGAATGCCTGCCGGCAAGACTTGTTGGCAACAATAGCGCCACTCGCGGCAATCGAGGCAATCGCGGCACCGGCGCGGCCATCAGCCTGCCCGGCTCGTACGCTTGTCATGGTCCCGCGCTCAGGAAACCCCTGATCGTGCCTGTCCGTGTTTGCTTGCATCATCGGCCCGTGCGCCGCCCTTGGCGCCGGCCGACCCTCCACCCTTGCGCAAGAAGAGAGACAGATGAGCTATTTTTCCCACATGAAGATAGGCCGCCGCCTGGCCCTGGGTTTTGCTGTCATCCTGGCGGCTGCCAGCGTGGTGGTGGCATTGTCGATCTGGCGTCTGCATGGCATTGCCGCCGCAACCGACGAGATGATGCATGAACCCCTGACCAAGGAGCGACTAGTCTCGGACTGGTATCGCACCATCCATACCAGCGTGCGCCGCACGACAGCCATCGCCAAGAGCGCCGACCCCAGCCTGGCAGCCTTCTTTGCCGATGACGCCGCCGCCGCCACCCGCATGTCCACCGAGCAACAGAAGGCCATCGAAGCGCTGCTTGAGAGCGATCAGGAGAAAGAGGTCTTCGCCAAGCTCTCGGCCGTGCGCAAGGATTACATCAAATATCGCGACGCCATCTCCAAGGCCAAGGCCGATGGCCAGACGGAAGAAGCCGCCAGGATCCTGGCCGGTCCCTATGACGTGGCCGCCAAGGGTTACCTGGATCTGCTGCAGCAATTGCTCAATGTGCAGCGTGCCAACATCGACCAGGTGGCCGTCCACATCCACGACACCTATCTCCAGAGCCGCAACCTGATGCTGGCGCTGGCCGTGCTGCAGGTGGTGCTGGGCTGGTTGTTCGCACGCAGCCTGGCACTGGGCATTACCCGCCCGCTGGAGCAGGCGGTGGACGTGGCCGAAGCGGTGGCCGCAGGCGACCTCACCATGCGCGTCGATGAAACCCTGGCAGCGCGGCGCGACGAGACCGGCAAGCTCATGCACGCCCTGCATGCCATGACGGGCAACCTGGCGCGCATCGTCGGCCAGGTGCGCAGCGGCACCGATGCCATCGCCACCGCCTCGCGCGAGATCGCCACCGGCAACCTCGATCTGTCGGCACGCACCGAGCGCCAGGCCGGCGCCCTGGAAGAGACCGCCTCGGCCATGGAAGAACTGACCTCCACCGTCTCGCAGAACGCCGACAATGCACGCCAGGCCAACCAGCTGGCGGCCTCGGCATCGTCGGTGGCGCAGCAGGGCGGGGAGGTGGTGTCGCAGGTGATCTCGACCATGGGCTCCATCAACGAATCCTCACGCAAGATCGTCGACATCATCAGCGTCATCGATGGCATCGCCTTCCAGACCAATATCCTGGCCCTGAACGCCGCCGTCGAAGCAGCCCGAGCCGGCGAGCAGGGACGCGGCTTTGCCGTGGTGGCCTCCGAGGTGCGCTCGCTGGCCCAACGCTCCGCCTCCGCCGCCAAGGAAATCAAGACCCTCATCGATGACTCCGTGAGCAAGGTCGGCTCCGGCAGCGAACTGGTGGTCCGTGCCGGCAGTACCATGGACGAGGTGGTCTCCAGCGTGCGCCAGGTGGCCCAGATCGTGGCCGAGATCACCGCCGCCAGCAGCGAGCAGAGCGACGGCATCAGCCAGGTCAACCTGGCGATCAACGACATGGACCAGACCACCCAGCAGAATGCGGCCCTGGTCGAGCAGGCCGCAGCCGCCGCCGAAGCGATGCAGGAACAGGCAGCACGCCTGTCGGAGGTGGTCAGCCAGTTCCGCTTGCTGGCCCAGGACCAGGTGGCTTACGCCCACGCCGGCAGCGTCGATATCACACCCCTCAGGCCGGCCCTGCGTTGAGATCGCCTCTCCCCAAAAAAAAGAACCCGCCATGGTGGCGGGTTCTGCAAGCGTGCGGAAATCGTTTATATCATTTCCGTATACTCTCTCATTGCTGCGCCGGTTCCTTGAAATACACCCGACGCGGCAAGGCCCACAGCAGCAGTGCCGCACCCACCAGGCATTCCAGCGCCACCACGTACAGGCCCAGTGCGGCGCTGCCGGTGATGTCGCGGATCTTGCCGACCATGTAGGGCGTAATGATCCCGCCCAGCTGGCCCACCGAGTTGATCAGCGCGATGCCGGCCGCGGCTGCGGCACCACTGAGCACGCGCGGTGGCAGGATCCAGAACAGGCCGATGCCGGCGATGATGCCGGTGGCCGCTGCCGACAGCGCCACCACCAGGATCAGGGTATTGCTGCCGAACCAGGCGCTGGCGGCGTAGCCGATGGCACCCATCAGCGCGCAGGCAGCCAGGTGCCAGCGACGCTCGCCGGTACGGTCGGAGTTGCGGCCGATCAGGATCATGCCCAGGCCGGCGCACAGGTAAGGCACCATCGAGATCAGGCCGATGATGAAGGTGTCATCGGTGCCGGCCGACTTGATCAGCTGCGGCATCCAGAACACCAGGCCATAGATGCCCGAAGCCAGCATCAGGTAGATCAGCGACATGACGATGGTGGCCGGCTGCCGGATCGCTTCGCCGAAGGAGTGGGCCGCCTCGCTCTTGGGTTCGGCCGCGATGCGCTCGATCAGCAGGCGCTTTTCTTCCGGCTTCAACCAGCCTGCGTCCTCGATATGGTCATCGATGACCAGATAGCACACCACGCCCAGCAGGATCGAAGGAATACCTTCCAGCAGGAACAGCCATTGCCAGCCATGCAGCGCGCTCACGCCATGGGTGAACTTCATGATGCCGCCCGAGATCGGGCCGCCGATGATGCCGCATACCGCAATGGCCGCCATGAACAGCGAATTGATGCGACCCCGGCGCGCCGACGGGAACCAGTTGGTGAAGAAGTACAGCGCACCCGGTACGAAGCCCGCTTCCAGGCTGCCGATCAGAAAGCGCAGCACATAGAAGCTGGTCTCGCTGGTAACGAACATCATCGCCGCCGAGGCGATGCCCCAGGTGACCATGATGCGGGCGATCCAGCGCTTCGGCCCGACCTTGTGCAGGATCATGTTGCTGGGCACTTCGAAGAGGAAGTAACCGACGAAGAAGATACTGGCGCCCAGGCCATAGACGGCATCCGAGAAGCCCAGGTCGCTTTGCATCTGCAGCTTGGCGAAGCTGATGTTGACGCGGTCCAGGTAGGCGAACACGAAACAGATCATCAGCAGCGGTACGAAGCGCCAGGTGATACGGCGATAGAGCTGGGTTTCCATGTGCTCCGCCGCGCTGGCCGGAATGGTGGTGGTAGTCATGCGGGGTCTCTCCTCTAGCTTTTTCAAAAAATGAAGGCGCAAAAAGTCCATCGCCTCCGCGCAGTGCGGGAGGTCGTCTTATCGTGTTGTTGTCTTGTTGTTGTGCGAGGGGTGGCGCACGGAAGGACTCCGTGCGCCATGGCCGTTCACGCGATCCACGCCAGCGGCAGCCGGCGCCGGAGCATCAGTAGGTCGCGCGGCCGCCCGACAGGTCGAACACGGAGGCGGTGGTGAAGGAATTCTCTTCCGACACCAGCCAGGCCACCATGGCCGCCAGTTCTTCCACCTTCACGAAGCGTGCACGCGGGATCTTCGAGAGCATGTACTCGATGTGCGCCGGCGTGCATTGCTCCAGGATGCGGGTCTGCGCCGCCGCCGGGGTGATGGCATTGACGGCGATGTTCTTGGTCGCGGTTTCCTTGCCCAGGCTCTTGGTCAGGGCGATCATGCCGGCCTTGGCGGCGCTGTAGGCCGAGGCGGTGGGATTGCCTTCCTTGCCGGCGATGGAAGCGATGTTGACAATGCGGCCGTAGTTCTGCGCGATCATGCGCTGGACCACCACCTGGTTGACGTAGAAGGCACCGTTGAGGTCGATGTCGATGACGCGACGCCATTCTTCCGGCGAATAGTCCGCCACCGGATTGTTCTGGCCGGCGATACCGGCGCTGTGCACCAGGATGTCGATGGACTGGGTCAGCTTCTCGGTGGCTTCGATGGCCTTCTTGACGTCGGCTTCGCTGGAGATGTCGACCTTCACGGTCTCCACATTGCCCAGCGCTTCCAGCTTGCTGCGCGCGTCGGCCAGTGCCTTTTCATCCATGTCCCACAGCACGACCTTGGCCTTGCCCTGCAACAGACGTTCAGCCACGGCATAGCCGAAGCCCTGCGCACCGCCGGTGATGATGGCGCTGCGGCCCTGGAAATCGTAGTGATTCATTGTTTCTCCTTCCCTGATTCGGTCATTGGGTAACGCAGGCCGCACGAGCCTGCGCAACATTTTTTCTTGTTATTGAATTGGATTTGGCTGCGCCACCGGATGGCGGCGCAGCACTGACGCGGCGCTGAGGCCGCGATGATGCAGCGATGATGCAGCGATCAGGCGTCGATGGTCTTCTGCTGTTGCTCGCCCAGGCCGTCGATGCCCAGACGCATGGTCTGGCCGGCGCGCAGGAACACCGCTTCCGGCTTGACGCCCATGCCCACGCCCGGCGGCGTGCCGGTGGAGATGACGTCGCCCGCCTGCAGGCTCATGAAGCGCGACAGGTAGGACACGATGTGCGCCACGCCGAAGATCATGGTGCTGGTGTTGCCGTTCTGGTAGCGCTTGCCATCCACTTCCAGCCACATGCCCAGCTTCTGCGGATCGGCCACTTCGTCACGGGTTACCAGCCAGGGGCCGATGGGGCCGAAGGTATCGCAGCCCTTGCCCTTGTCCCAGGTGCCGCCGCGCTCGATCTGGTATTCGCGCTCGGAGACGTCGTTGACCACGCAATAGCCGGCCACGTGGGACATGGCGTCCTTCTCGTCGATATAGGTACCGCCCTTGCCGATGACCACGCCCAGTTCCACTTCCCAGTCGGTCTTCTTGGAGCCGCGGGGGATCTTGACGTCGTCATTGGGGCCGACCACGGCCGAGGTCCACTTGTTGAACACCACCGGCTCGGCGGGGATGGGCAGGTTGGATTCGGCCGCATGGTCCGCATAGTTCAGGCCGATGCAGATGAACTTGCCGATATTGCCCACGCAGGCGCCGATGCGCGGCGAGCCTTCGACCACCGGCAGGCTGGCGATGTCGAGCTTGCGGATCTTGTCCAGCGAAGCATCGTCCAGGGCGGCGCCGTTGACGTCCTTGATATGGGCCGACAGGTCGCGGATCTTGCCGGACTGATCGAGGATGCCGGGCTTTTCCTGCCCAACCGGGCCGTAACGCAGTAATTTCATCTGGTTTCCTTGAAGAAAGAATTGTCTCGGATCGGCGTCGTCGCCCGCTGGCGGCGCATTGGCGCGCAAGCGAATGGGATCACCTGTCGTTTTGGAAGTTGGATATTACCAGTTTATTGGTAAGACCAATAGGCCAATTTTGTGAGGGAAGGGCAAATCGACCTGCGTGTGTCAGTTTTGAACGCAAATCGACACCAGGAGCATCTTCTGGCAAAACGAGGGTGAAAAAGGCGAAAAGGGGCGAGGCAAAAGCGCCTCACCCCTTTTCACATTTCTTGAAATAAAACCTCGGGTCGACTATCTGATCCCTTTTTTTATTTCCAGGCCGCCACTCCTGTGGGATGGTTTCTTAGCGGCTGCCGCCGCCGGCCAGAATCTTCTCGCCAGTCAACCAGCGTGCATCATCCGACGCCAGGAATGTGACCACGTCGGCAATATCATTGGGCTGGCCAATGCGGCCCAGCGGCGTGTTGCTCACGGCCCAGGTCTCGAAATCCGAACCGATAAAGCCGGCACTGTGGGTACCTTCAGTCTCGACCATGCCAGGATTGACGCTGTTGACGCGGATCTTGCGCGGCGCCAGTTCCTTCGCCAGCACGCCGGTGATGGCATCGACGGCACCCTTGGTGGCAGTGTAGACGGCGCTGCCGGGCGGCGTGATGCTGCTGACGACAGAGCCGATGTTGATGACGCTGGCACCTTCCTGCAGATGCTTGGCGGCGGCCTGGGTTACCAGCAGCAGGCCCAGCACGTTGACGTTGAACTGTTTATGAAAATGCTCTTCGGTGATGGCTTCCAGCGGCACCATGTCGTATACGCCCGAATTGTTGACCAGAATGTCGAGGCGACCATATTCCTTGATGGCGGCGTCGATGATGCCTGCCGCATGCGCTGCATTGGACACGTCGCCGCCCACGGCCACTGCACGGCCACCTGCGGCGACGATCTCCCCCACGACCTTGTCGGCGCCGGCGCGGCTGGTCGCGTAGTTGACGACGACGGCGGCACCGCTGGCTGCCAGCGCCTTGGCGATGGCAGCGCCGATTCCTTTCGATGCGCCTGTGACGACGGCGACCTTGCTTTGAAGTTTGCTCATGATGCTTCCTTTCTGTTGGTGGAGGAAGAATGTCGGAGACGACATCTTGGTCGCACTATAAGCAGCATGTTTTTACGGATAAAGCCGCCTTTTTCGACTTCACTGTTCGCAAAATAAATACAATTCATTCAATTAATTATTTTTGTCATAAATAAATGCAACAATTGAATTTCCACAATGCCTCGGTGATCAGGACGACCATCACCGAACACGATCCTCCTCCGACCAAGTCCCCTCATTGGGTCAGCAGTCAGCCAACACCCTGCCCGCAAGCCATAGCGCGCCAGCATGCCTGCATGCAAGCGCTTGAGTTCGTCGATGGTCAGCGCTGCATCTGGGCTTGTTCATGCTCAGGTGCATGAAAATCGCGCCAAATCGCGCCAGAATCGCGCCAAATTGCGCCAAATTGCGCCGCCGGTAACGCACCTCCCTCCGAATCACCCGGGAATATCGATCCCGGAGAGTTTCGCGCAGAGGTCGATCAGGCGATCCTGCTGAATCACATCGAGAGCGACAGGATTCGGGTCCATCTTTTTGAGGTGATAGAAATACTTGCCCGTCACCTGTGCCTTCGCGTCACCGGAGGCGGCCAGCCAGGCTTGCGTGAGATGGGCCTGTTGCATGTCGTCCGGCGCACCAGGTCCGCCCATCTTGGTGGGGACCCACCCTGGCTCCAGAGCATTGGATTTCACCATCGGCCAGCGTCGGGCGATCGCCATGGCCAGCATGGCATCGTGCAGTTTGCTCTCTGCATAGGCGTCCGAGCCATTCCATCGACGTTGCTCCCACAGCAGGTCCTCCAGGTGGGGGCGCACGTGATGATGCATCCCCGAGCTCAGATAGACCAGGCGGGAAGGGCGCTGGATCAGGGCGGTGAGCACATAGGCCGACAAGGTATTGATCGCAAACACATGGGGCAGTCCGTCGACGGTCAGCCGATGCGCTTCACGGTAGCCCACGGCGGCATTGTGGATGACGGCATCGAACTGCCCCAGGGTATTGACCTGGGCGGCCAGCGCGATGCTGCCGGCGATGGTTTCCACGTCGCCCGTGACAATGGCCTCGGCCTTGGGACTGGCACGTCGGGTTTCGGCGGCGCGAGCGGCGTTGCGTGCATGCAGAACTACGCTGTGCCCTTGCTGGATCAACAGCTGGCCCGCCATCAGGCCCAGGCCAGTGGAAGAACCGGAGATGAAGATGCGTGACATGAATTGCTCCTGGATGAATGAGGCGACCCGCCAACGGCGGGCCCGGAATGACGATACTTAGGACCGGGAACGAACGGGTCCAGCGATCAGAACGCCTCCCGCAAGTGCGCAGGCCGTTCCGAAGAGATAGACCGCAGCGTAGCCCAAATGCGTTGCGATGACGCCTGCGACCGGTCCCGCGATGCCATAGGCGATGTCCAGGAAGGCGACGAAGGCAGCCATGGCGCTGCCGCGATTGGCCGGCGGCACCCGCTTGAGCGCTTCCACGCCCAGCGCCGGAAAGATCAGGGCGCATCCCAGGCCGGTCACCAGCGCGCCGGCCAATGCCAGCCAGGCAGTGGGGGCCGCCCACAGCAAGAGTTGGCCCACGGCTTCGATCAGCAAGGAGCAGAGCGCCACGCGGTAACCGCCCAACTGGTCCGGGAGATGGCCCAGCGCCAGTCGTACGAGGATAAAGCCGATGCCGAAGGCGGTCATGACCAGGCCCGCGTTATCCCAGTGACGTGCAGCGAAATAGAGCGAAGCGAATGCCGTCAATCCCGACAAGCCCACTCCCTGCAGCATCAGTCCCAGACCCTCGCGCCAGATGCGGCCCAGTACCAGATGGAAAGGCAGGCGATCGCCACCGGCCGACAGGTAGGAGGTCGATCCCAGGACGATCAGCGCGGCCAGGACCGGTGCCAGGATGCAGGCCATCATGGCAGCCGCCAATCCATAGTGCAGATAAAGCGCCATACCGATCGGAGCGCCGATGGACAGGGCGGCAAACATGGCGATCCCGGTCCAGGACATGGACATGCCGGCACGCTGGGGGCCGACCGAGGCGATTGACCAGGACACGCAACCGGTGACGAACTGGCTTTCGCCAAGACCGGCCGCCAGGCGCCCTGCGATGATGATGATCAGGCTGGCACTGCTGGACATGCCGGGCCAGGCCGCCACCAGATAGAGCAGGCCTGCGACGGCCGACACCACGGCACCTTGCAAGGCCGAACGTTTGCCGCCAAGCTGGTCGGTCAGGCGCCCGGCGTAGCCGCGCGTGAGCACCGTCGCCAGGAACTGGATGCCGATCGCCAGACCGACCAGCAGATCGCCGAAGCCCAGTCGCTGGTGTACGAACAGTGGGATGACCGGTAGCGGCAGGCCGACTGCCAGATAGCCGCAGAACAGCGCGGCAATGACGCCCGGTGCCGGGCGGGGCCGGTGAGCCGGGGCCAGAGCGGCCTCCGGCACGGGTTTGGAAACGAGGGTTCGCATGATTGCCCCTTGAAGGAATACGGTGATGAATGGCGACCCGGTGCGCAGGACGACGCGGATCGCCGCAGCGCGCCGCGTCAACGCCGGCGATCAGGCCCGGGTCTTGAACAGATCGGTGCGATAGCCGCTGGCCTGGATCAGGAAGTCGCGCGAGGCAGTGATCTCGGCATTGAGCTTGGCCTGGTCGACATCGATCAGGCGGCCGCCACGCTTGCGCAGGGTGCCCGCTACCATGACGGTATCGACATCGGCGCGTTCCACCGCCTGGACGATGGTGCCGATGGCATGGGTGACAGGCCATACTGCCACGCCGGTGGTACGCACCATGATGATGTCGGCCTGCTTGCCGGGGGTCAGTGTTCCGACCTGGCCTTCCAGCCCGGCGGCGCGGGCGCCATTGACGGTGGCCGCCTGCAGGACCGCTTCCACCGAGATCGGCGCCGGTGCATCTGCTTCGCCACGGAAACGGCGATAGCGCATGGCCGAGCGTTGCTGGCCGAACAGGGCATGCATTTCGCCGAACATGTCGCTGCCGAATGCAGTATCCAGATCGATGCCCAGGGCCGGGGTGAGACCATGATCGATGGCGATCTGGTAGGCGAAGCTGTCATCGTCGAAGCCGAACAGGGCATCCGAACGGGGATTGACGGTGATGTTGACCCCGGCATCGGCCAGCAGCTTCCAGGTTTCCGGCGGTACGCGGGTGCAGTGGTTGAAGATATTGTCGCTACCCAGCACGCCGGCTTGCGCGAACTCCGGCCCCAGCTTGGCCAGATCGCCGATGAACTCGGTCAGGATGCGCATGTCCAGTTCGCGCGCCACGCGCCACCAGTCCAGATTGAGCTGGCCGAACAGGCCGACCTTGACCAGATTGCCGGCATGGTTCCAGTTGCTGGCCAGGCGCTGCAGGTCTTCCGGCAGGTGGGCCGAGCTGGCCTGCTTGTCCATGGCTGGACCGACCATATGCAGGGCGCGAATGCCGCTGCCTTCCAGCGCATCCAGCGCAGCGTCGGTGTGTTCGGGGCTGCGGGAGCTGTGGCAGGCATCGATGAGGGTGGTGATCCCGGCGTCCAACGATGCCACGGCGGTCAGCCTCGTGCTCAGGAACATGTCCAGCGGACGATAGTGGGCTCCCAGTTTTTCGGCGACCACATCGATGTAGGCGAACAGGTCATCGACGTCCGGCAGCAGACGGCGCATCACGCCCAGCCAGGCATGATGGTGAGCATCAATCAGGCCCGGCATGACGATATGGCCGCTGGCGTCGATCACTTCGGCGTCATCGACAGCCAACTGCGGGCCGACGGCGACGATGCGCCCACCCTCTACCAGAACATCGCCGGTGACAAGATTGGGGACCTTGGGGTCCATGGTGACGACGGTGCCGCCTTTGAAGAGGATACGTTGCGAATGGCTCATGATGTGCTCCACGGGGTTGGATTGAGATCGACCGGAATCGCAAGGGCGTCAAAAGCCCCTCGCTTCTCCGGTGCGGCGGCCAGATCCTGCCTGGCGCGTCGTTGGAGGCACTTTACGCGGCGAGCCATCTTTGATTAAGATGGGGAAAGGCAAATCATCTTTGCTAAAAGTCAAAGGAGCAGGTATGGGTTTCGATGGGCGACTATTGTCGGGAATGACAGTATTGGCGGCAGTGGTGGAAACCGGGAGCTTTACCCGGGCCGCCGAGGTACTGGGGCTGTCCGCCTCCGGTGTCAGCCGTGCCGTCACCCGCCTGGAGGAGCGCATCGGTATCCGGCTTCTGGATCGCAGCACGCGCGCCCTGCATCTGACCGACGATGGCGGGCGCCTGTATCAGTTGGCCGCGCCCCATCTGTCGGGTATCGAAGAGGCAGCCAATGCCGTGTCCCGTTCGGCCACCAGTGCCCGCGGCATTCTGCGGGTGGGTTTGAATCCGCTCTTTTCCGGTCACGTGCTGGCGCCACGCATTGCTGAATTCACCGAGCGCTATCCCGAGATTGAACTGGTCAGCGTGGCTTTTCCCGATAACGCCGATCTGGTGAGCGAGGGGATTGATGTGGCGGTGCGATTTGGTCCGCAACCCTCATCGGCCATGACGTCGCTGAAGCTGATGGAGACCCGGGTGCTGACCGTGGCCGCTCCCGGCTACCTGAACAAGCACGGCACACCACGCCATCCTGATGAACTGGTGAAACACGATTGCATGCAGTTCATCGATCCCCGACGCGGCAGACCGTTCAACTGGGAGTTTCATCGTGGCAAGGAGGTAAGGCAGATCCAGACCCGGGGCCGGCTCACATTGACCGATCCCAATACCATGGTCGGCGCCTGTATCGCCGGTGCCGGCATTGCACAGGTACTGGCGCTGGGGATGGCGCCTTTGTTGGAGAGTGGGGCGCTGCTTGAACTCTTTCCCGATTGGCCGGGCGAGACCTTCCCGCTGTATCTGATCCGGCCCTCGCGCCGCTTGCCGCCGGCGGCGGTCCAGGCCTTCATCGACTTTTGCGTGGAGATATCCAGGCCAGGGCGCAAGCGCCCCGGCCATTGAGTCGCCCGCCAGGGCAGCTGGTGCGCCGTCGGCAAGACTGCGCGCCCGTTCACTGCGCCCATGCCCCGCTCAGAAGGTCGCCCAATCCTCCTCTTTTGCCGCCTGCGCGGCACTCTGATGGTTCAGGCGCCGGGGCGCGGCGTGGCCCACCGCCTGGCTTGTCGTGGCGGCTGTGGTGGCTGTGATGGCCGGCGGCGCAGCCGGGCGTGGCGCATCCTGATAGCCGATAGCGTTCTGTCCCAGGTTGAAGATGCTCACGATCTGGGCCAGGGCATCGGCCTGGTCCTGCAAGGCGCGCGAGGCGGCAGCGGCTTCTTCCACCAGCGAGGCATTCTGCTGGGTCACATCGTCCATCTGCATGATGGCCTGGTTGATCTGCTCGATACCGGCGGTCTGTTCCACGCTGGCCGCCGAGATCTCGCCGATGATGGATGTCACCTTGCGCGAATTCTCCACGATGCCGCTCATGGTAGTGCCGGCCTGGTCGGCCAGGCGCGCGCCGACGGTGACCTTTTCCACCGAGTCTTCAATGAGCGCCTTGATCTCCTTGGCGGCTGCGGCCGAACGCTGCGCCAGATTGCGCACTTCGCTGGCGACCACCGCGAAACCGCGCCCCTGTTCGCCGGCCCGCGCCGCTTCGACGGCGGCGTTAAGAGCCAGGATGTTGGTCTGGAAGGCGATGCCGTCGATCACGCTGATGATGTCCACCACCTTGCGCGAGGAGTCATTGATGGCGCTCATGGTATCGACCACCTTGGCCACGACCTCGCCGCCTTCCAGTGCGACGATGGAGGCCGTGGAGGCCATCTGCTTGGCGTCTTGCGCATTGTTGGCGTTGTGCTTGACGGTGGAAGTCAGTTCTTCCATCGAGGACGCCGTTTCCTCCAGGGCGCTGGCCTGCTGCTCGGTACGCGCCGACAGGTCCAGGTTGCCGGTGGCGATCTGGCGCGAGCCGGTGGCGATGCTTTCGCTGCTGGTGCGCACCGTCTGCACCACCTTGCGCAAGGACGCCTGCATCATGTGCATGGCATTGACCACGCTGCCCTGGGCCGCATGGCTGGTATCGATATGGGTGCTCAGGTCGCCCGAGGCGATGGCGTCGGCGGCGGCGGCCACGTCGCGTGGTTCACCGCCGAGCTGGCGCGTCAGGTTGCGCGAGATGAACAGGCCCAGCGCCACGCCGAAAAGCACGCCGCCGCAGGTCAGCACGATCAGCAGGCTGCGGATGTGGGCATAGATGAGGTCGGTCTCGTCGTTGAGCTTGTCGGCATTGTCCTTCTTGACCTCCATCATCTGCAGCATCATCTTCTCGGCCTCGTTGGCCAGCGGACGCACGGTGGAGAACAACTGGCTGGTGGACTGGCGGCCATCGGCCAGGGATTCCTTGCGCAGCACCTCGGCCGTGGCGGTGATGGCACCCCGATAGGCTTCGAAGGCCTGCCTGGCCTTGCCTACCAGGGCCAGGCCTTCGGGCGTGCTGAAGCGCTGTTCGGCTGCGCTCAATGCCTTGTCGGTGTTGTCCAGGCGCTTGGTGAGTTCATCCAGGCTGTTCGCACGTTCTTCGGCAGTCTCGGCCAGCATGGCGCTGCGGATGGCACGATTGGAGGAGCTCAGGTCCAGCGTGGCCTGGGCAGAATGGCGCAAGCCAACCACCTGCTTCTCGTACATCTCGGTGGCCAGGTCATTGATCTGCCCGGCCTTGAGGATGCCGATGGTACCGATGATGGCGCCGATCGTGGCCACGGCCAAGAAACCACCGAGGAGTTTGTGGCTGACTTTCAGATTGGTGAACCAGTTCATTGCTGCCCCTTATTTCAAATTGAGTTGCATGGCATCGCAGTCGCTCGCGTGCATGTGGTCTGGGCCAGGTTGCGTAGGTGCGTGGGAACCTGCCAATCGCTGTTGAAGACAGGAGATCGGACTTGCCTCGGCCAGAGGGGGTAGGGAGGTACTGCGGGTGATGAGCGGGAATTTCCAGGCCAGGCGTGATCCGAGATTCACCGTCGACGTGCGATCCTTGGTTCTTCTCGTGTCTGGCCAGCGGACTGTATTACAGATGAGCATCCGCGTTTAGTCCCCTGCAGCCTGAAAGACTGTTTGTAAAAACGGGGGAATACAGGGCCGTGAGGCCCGGTTCAGCTGGTCCGCGAATGCATTCCGGCGCACCTGCCGGGTTGGTGCAATGTGGCTCGCCTCCCCGCACTCGACCGGCCGAAGCGGCCGGGAGCAAGGTTTGCCGTGACTTCGTAGCGCCACGGCACGCCGCCGTATCCGTGTGGAAACTATCAAGTTAAATTAACTATTTATTTAATTTTTGCGCCCTAATCAATCCCTCCCTCCTGTATTACATTCCGCAGTTGATGCAGCTTTGCTGCCGAGCTGGTCGATCCGCCATCCGGGTCGCGGGCTGCCGACGCAATCCTGTCGGCCTTGATGCCGTCTTGTCACCCGAGCCGGCCCAGGCGATGTCCTGGTCCTTGTACGGCCTGCCTTTTCCACCGGCAATATGGCCGACTCACATCTAGAGAAGAATTGCTATTCCGTACAATCCGTCATTTAAAGGAATAAGTTCATCCATATCATGTTGCGATAGAAAAAACTCGCATTGCACCGCCACCGGATTCGGGCGCGGTCGCATCAGCATAGTGAATCAATGAGAAAACTTGGAATAGACGATCTCGCGCGAATGGCCACGTTTGCGCGCGTGGTGGAACTGGGTGCTTTTTCGCGCGCCGCCAAAGCCCTGGGCCTGACCACCTCTTCGGTCAGCCAGCATGTCAGGATGCTTGAGTTGTCATTGCAGGCGACGCTGCTCAATCGCTCCACCCGCAAGCTCAGTCTGACCGAAGCGGGTACGCTGTTCTACAAGCACTGCGCGCACATCGTCACGGCCGCCAGCGAAGCCGAGCAAAGTGTTGCGGTACTGAACAACGAGATGGTGGGAGAGTTGCGCATCGCCGTATCGAGTTTCATGTCCACCCGATACCTGATTCCGGCGCTGCATGATTTCATCAAGCACAATCCCAAGATCAAGTTGCGCTTCGAAGTGGCCGATCACAACATCGACCTGATCGATCACCGCATCGATCTGGCACTGCGTGCAGGTCGCAATCGCCAGCCGGGCGACATCTTCCTCGGACGCTTCGCCGACGTCCTGTGCGCCTCGCCGGAATACCTCGAGAGCCGGCCACCCATCCACTCGCCGGTGGATCTGTTGCAGCATGATTTCCTGCTCTTCAATCCCCATGGCGAACCTTGTTTCCTGGAATTTTCCAACGAGGCCTCAGGCACCGTGCGCGTGCGCCTGCAACCGCGCATCAGCGCCAATCATGCCCGCTCCCTGCGCTTTCTGGCGCTCGATGGTCACGGCATTGCGCGCCTGCTGCAGAACAAGATCGACGAGGATCTCCAGAGCGGACGACTGCGCCAGGTGCTCCCGCAATGGTCGTTGGGCGGTTTCGACATCTTCGTGACCGTGCGTCATCGCGACAACATGCCGGCCAAGGTGCGGCAGTGCCTGGATCATATCGAGCATTACTTTGCATCGATCCTCCCGCTGCACGCCATGCCCGTCTGTGCTGCGGCTTCTGGCTGAGCCTGTATGGCTGCGACAATTTGTCGCGGGCGCGCTTGCGCCAGCGGAGTAAGCTGTTGACCCTGCCTCATCCACAGGCATTGCTTCTTTCGTTCAGTCATTCAGTCTTCCAGTCATCTCCAGCCAGACCCACAACATGAAAAAGCTCCGCCATCTCCTCCCCCTGGCCCTGCTGGCCAGCCTCGCCTTCACCTCATCGGCCTGGGCGCATGCCCATCTCAAGTCTGCAGCACCCGCCGACCAGGCGGTGGTAGCCGCTGCGGCTGCTCCTACCGATCTGACGTTGGTGTTTACCGAAGGCCTGAACCTGAACTTCAGCGGCCTCAAGCTGCTGGGCCCTGATCAACAGGAAATCAAGCTGGGCCAGGCCATGCTGATGGACCAGGGCAAGTCGCTGATGGTCCCGGTGCCGTCGCATCTGGGCGCAGGCAAGTACACCGTGCAATGGCATGTGCTCTCGGTTGACGGTCACAAGACCGAGGGAAGCTACCACTTCACCGTCGCCCCTTGAGTGGCGCGGTAGCGCTGCTGGGGCTGTGCCGCCTGCTGCTGGACGGCGCCGCGCTGTTCCTGTGGGGAATGACGCTGATGCTGCTGGCGCTGGTGCCGCAGCCCTTGCGCGATGCATTGTGGCAGCGTCTGGCGCTGTGCCGCCGTGTCCTTTGCACCCTGATCCTGCTGGCCGTAGCCGGCACCTTGCCGCTGCAGGCGGCGATCCTCGGTGAGGGCTGGCCAGACGCACTGCGAATGCAGATGCTGACGGCGGTCGCCAATGGCACCTCGATCGGTACGGCATGGTGGTGCCAGCTGAGTGCGTTGGTCCTGCTATTGGCGGCCGGCCTGTTCCGGGTCACCTTGGCCCAGCGCGCCAGCCTGCTGGCCAGTGCCATTTTCCTGGCGGGACTCTCCCTGACCGGCCACGCAGCCATGCACCAGGGCTGGCCCGGCTTGCTTCACCAGGCCAACGACGTGCTGCATGTCTGGGCCGTGGGCGCCTGGGTCGGTGCCTTGCCGGTGGTGCTGCTGGTATTGCCGCGCCTGCAGCGCAGCGCGCAAGCGCCAGAGACAGCACAGGCGGTGACCATCCTGCGCCGCTTTTCCACCGCTGGGCATGGCGTGGTTGCGCTGGTGTGGTTGACCGGCCTGGTCAACACCTGTTTCATCCTCGGCGGCTTGCCGCTGGACTGGTCGTTTACCTATCAGCGCCTGCTGGCACTGAAGTGCGTGCTGGTGGGCGTGATGGTGCTGGTGGCGCTGTTCAATCGCTATGGACTGGTGCCGGCACTACGCCGCCAACCGCGCGCCTTGGCGCTGCTGGCACGCCTGACCTGGCTGGAGATCCTGCTGTCGCTGCTGGTCATGGCACTGCTGGCCTGGCTGGGGATGCTGCAGCCGGACTGAGGCTGCAGCCTGAGCCGGTCTCAATCGTGCAGGCGTCCCAGGAACTGGCGACAGCGTTCGCTGGCCTGGGCGCCGAAGAAGTGTTCCGGTGTCGTATCTTCCAGCACATGCCCGCCCTCCATGAAGACGATGCGATCCGCCACGTCCCGGGCAAAGCGGGTTTCATGCGTGACCACCAGCATGGTCATGCCTTCCTTGGCCAGTTCACGCATGACGTTGAGCACATCGTCGCGCAACTCAGGGTCCAGTGCCGAGGTCGGTTCGTCGAACAGGATCACTTCAGGCTCCATGGCCAGGGCGCGTGCGATCGCCACGCGCTGTTTCTGGCCTCCGGAGAGCTTGCCGGGATAGGCATCGGCCTTCTCCGCCACTCCCACCTTGCCCAGCAGCGCCAGGCCGCGTCGCCTCGCCTCTTCGCGGGCCACGCCCTTGACCGAGATCAGTCCCTCGATCACGTTCTGCAAGGCCGTCATGTGAGGAAACAGGTTGAAGGACTGGAAGACCATCGCCGTCTGCTGGCGGATCTGCAGGGTCTTGCGACGGCGCTCGCGTGGCGGCAGTGCCGCCGGTTCGGCCAGCTCCACGCCGCAGATCTCGATACTGCCGCGATCAGGCAGTTCCAGCAGGTTCAGCGAACGGATGAAGGTGGTCTTGCCGGACCCGGACGGCCCCATGATGACCACCACCTCGCCGCGCGCGACTTCCAGATTGACGTTGCGCAGCACCTGATTGGTGCCGAAGGCCTTGGCCAGTCCGCGCACGCGGACGGTACATTGTGCGGCTTGGTTCATTGATAGCGCCTCGACAGTGTCTCTTCCAGCCAGGTTTGCAGCAGGGTGAGCAGTTGATTGATGATCCAGTAGATGGTCCCGACGATGATGAACATGTCCATGTAGCGGAAGGTGGTTGCACCCAGCTGGTCGGCTACGCGGGTCAGTTCCACCACCGTGACGGTGGAGGCCAGCGAGGTGTCCTTCATCAGCGCGATCAGGCGGCTTCCCAGCGGCGGGATGGCGATGCGCAAGCCCTGCGGCAGGATCACCCGCAGCAAGGTCTTCCAGTACCCCATGCCCATGGACCAGGCGGCTTCCCACTGGCCACGGTCCACCGCATTGATGCCCGAGCGGAAGTTCTCGCTCAGATAGGCGGCCGAGAAGAGCGTGAGCGCCAACAAGGCGGCCGGGATCGGGTCGATGGTGATGCCGTAGTTGGGCAGGCCGAAGTAGATCAGCAGAATCTGGATCAGCAGCGGCGTGCCGCGAAATATCGAGACATAGGCAAAGGCCAGCCAGCGCAGCGGCCGCCAGTCGGAAATGCGGGCCAGGGCGATCAGCATGCCCAATGCCGAGCCCAGCAGGAATGAACCGAGCCCCAGGCCCAGCGTGACCAGCACTGCCTTTTCCAGCAGCGGCAGCGCCCTCAGGAACAAATCAACCATACTCCTCCTCCCTGCGATGGCGGACATCGCCTCCGATGTCGCCCTCGTTTTTGTCAGTCATGAATCGATCAGCCCGCTGTCTGTGCTTGTGCATACGCGGCCAGCGCCCGGTCCAGATCGGCGATCAGCAATGTGCTGTCTTCCAGTCCGATCGACAGCCGTACCACCGGCTGATCGGTTGCCGGGAAGGCGCGATTGGCCTGCAGTGCGGCCGGATAGTAGGCCGCCAGGCTATGCACGCCGCCCCAGCTGGCGCCGATGACGAAGTGCTGCAAGCTGTCGAAGAAGCTGTGGAAGGCCTGTTCGGGCCCCGGTTTGAGGATCATCGAGAACAGGCAGCCATGGGTCCGGTAGTCGCGTTTCCAGAGTGCGTGGCCCGGGTCGGACTCCAGCGGCGGATACATCATGCGCTCTACCATCGGATGCTGTGCCAGATGGCGCGCCACCTGCAGGGTGGCACTGCCTTGCGCGGCCACCCGCAGCTTCAGGGTTTCCAGTCCACGCAGTACCAGGAAGCAATCTTCCGGGCTGACCTGCTGGCCCAGGATGCTCTGGGTCTCGCGCAGGATGTCGTAGTGGGCATGATCATTCATGCTGATGCAGCCCATGAGCACATCGGAATGTCCGCCAAGGAACTTGGTGGCCGCCTGGATGCTGAAGTCCACCCCATGGTCGAGACCGGCAAAGCCAAGAGGACTGGCCCAGGTATTGTCAAGCATGGTCAGCACGCCGCGTTGACGGGCCACCGCAGTGATGGCCGGGATGTCCTGCATTTCCATGGTCACGGTGCCGGGAGCCTCCATGCAGATCATGCGGGTATTGTCCTTGATCAGCGCTTCGATGTCGGCGCCCATGTCGGGACGATACAGCTCGACCTCCACGCCCATCCGCGCCAGCCATTTCTCGGCGAAGCTCTTGAGCGCGCCGTAGCAGGCCGCCGAGACCAGCAGGTGGTCACCGCCCCGCACGAAGCCCATGACGGTCGTCATCAATGCCGCTGCCCCGGAGGGAGCGATGACGCAGTGGCGGCCATTCTCCAGTTGCGCCACTTTCTGTTCCAGCAGGCGGGCGGTGGGAGTCCCGGTCACGCCATAGCTGAAACCGTCGGGTTGGCGCTGCTTGCGCTGGACGAAATCCTCGAAGTTGTCGAAGACCACGGTGGAGGCGCGCATCACCGCCGGAGACAGGCTGGCGAAGGCTTCTTGCTGGGAGGTCGGAGTGTTCGTGCTCATGCGATTATTTTGTTAATGTAAAAAAGACGGTCTCAGTATCCGCAAGCCGGACGGGACCAGCAACAGCAGGCGTCACTAACTCTATAAGCGATACTTATACATGGACATGCGAGACATCCAGGTCTTCCGGGCCGTCATGCGGGCCGGTACGACCAGCAAGGCAGCGGCTTTACTGAACGTATCGCAACCGGCCATCAGCCAGTCGATCCGCAAGCTGGAGGCTTCTTCCGAACTGCGTCTGTTCGAGCGCACGCGCGGCCGGCTGGTACCTACGCAGGAGGCACTGGCCCTGATCGTGGAGGTCGACCGCTGCTTCGCCGGCTTCGAGATGATCGAGCACCGCATCCGCAGCTTGCGCTCGTTCGGCCTCGGGCGCCTGGCCATCGCGTCCTTTCCCGCACTGGGGATAGGCTTCATGCCACGCGCCATCGCCGCCTTCGGCCTGGCCGAGCGGCGCGTGCAGATGTCGTTCCAGATCATGAGTTCGCGCGAGGTCTACCAGCAGGTCAGCGCCGGACAGCTGGACTTCGGCCTGATGGCTGATGAGCTGGCAGTGTCCGGGCTGGAGCATTCGCAGTTCATGAGCGTGCCGGGGGTGATCGTGATGAACGATCGCCATCCGCTGGCCGGCAAGCCGCTCATCACGGCCGATGACCTGCTGGAGCATCCCTTCATCGCTCTCAATCCCGAGGATGCCAGTCGCCGTCGGCTGGAGCAGGAACTGATCCAGCAGGGCAAGGTGCTGCGCCCCATCCTGGAGACACCCTATTCCAATTCGGTCTGCGAGTTCGCCCTGCGCGGGGTCGGCATGGGCATGGTCCATCCCATCCTGGCACTGGACTACGTCACCCGGGGCCTGCGCCTGAAACCGATGGAAGTCGCGGCCCACTTCACCGCCTTGCTGGTATTTCGCCCTGGCGTTCCCATGTCCGAAAATGCCAAGGAATTGCTGCGTGTCATGCGCATCCAGATGGAGTCGGACATGAATGCGCTGCGTCAGGTGCTGTATCAGAAGCCGGGCGCGTTCTGAACAGGCCTGGCCTGTCCGTAATGGTGCGCCGCGCACATCCTCTGTGCAAATCGGCAGCCCGCATGGGCCCAGGCTGGGACTGCAAGCCACCTTCTCCTCACGTGGCATAAGGCGTTGAGGCCAGCCGCGTTATCATTCCAGGCTGCCCGGTGGTGGTGCGGCATTGCAAAATCCCCGGTCTGTTCGGTGCACACTCTATAAGTTCTGCTTATCAGGTTAGAAACCCGCTCTCATTGCCGGGGCGCCGGCAGCGCCGCAAAATGGGCCTCGACATTCATCAATCATCGAGGGGAGCAGCACCATGCAAATGCGTCATTTCATGTTGAAACTATGCGTGTCGGCGCTATTGGGGTTGGCCGCCGGCGCGACGGTGGCACAGAACATCCCGGCCGATATCCTGGCCAGTGCACGGGCGGCCGGCGTGATCCGCATTGCCAACACCCAGAGCAGCCCGCCCTGGAGCCTGATCGACGACAAGCTGCAGCCGGCAGGCTATGACGTGGAGGTCGCCAAGGAAGTGGCACGGCGCATCGGCGTGGCCAAGGTAGTGTTCGTGGCCGACAGCTTCAAGAATTTCGTCGAGGGACTCAAGGCCGGCAAGTATGACCTGGTCATGAATGACCTGACGCCAACGCCGGAACGCGAGAAACAGGTCGATTTCGCGGCGCCCTACGGCGTGGAGGACTTCCGCATCTTCGTCCTGTCCAGCAATTCCACCATCAAGGATCAGCCCGATCTCAAGGGCAGGAAGGTCGGCGTCACCACCGGCACCAGTAACGAGACCTGGGCTCGCGCACATCTGAAGGAGTCCGATATCCGCACCTATGACAATGGCGGTTTCGTGTTCAATGACCTGGGCAACGGGCGTATCGATGCGGTCATCAGCTCCCATTTCGGCGGCATGAAATACGCCAACGTCAACAAGCTGCCGATCAAGGAAGTCGGGCCGGTCCTGATCTACCAGCTTTCCGCGCCGGCCATGGTCAAGGGGCAGCCGGCACTGAAGGACGCGGTCAGCAAGGCAATTGCCGACATGACCCGCGATGGCACACTGGACCGGCTGGCACGACGCTGGGTCGGACCCGAGTTCGACATGGTGGGCGACATCCAGCGCGCTCTCAGACAGCAGTGACGCTCTGGGAAAGGAGCCATCCATGGAGAATACCTTGCGCAGGTCGTTGCAGCGGCTGCTGAGGCTGCCCACACTGACATTGACACTAATACTGGGTCTGGCGGCGGGCACGGTACTGATGCTGCCGATGCTGTCGGCACAGGCAGCCGCTGACGATTCCCTGAGCCGCCTGCTGCAGGCCGGGGTGGTCAGGATCGCCAATACCCAGACCAGCCCGCCCTGGAGCTACCTGGACGACAAGAACCAGCCTGATGGTTATGACGTAGCGGTAGCCCGCGAAATCTTCCGCCGCGTCGGCGTGGCCAGGATCGAGTTCATCGCTGACAAGTTCAAGAACTTCGTGGAAGGCATCAATGCGCGCAAATACGACGTCGTCGTCAACAGCATGGCGCGCACGCCGGAGCGGGAAAAGGTGGTGGATTTCACCTTGCCCTACACGGTGCAGGACTTCCGTATCTGGGTCAATGCCAGCAATACCGATATCCGTGACCGCGCCAGCCTGAAGGGCAAGAGCGTTGGCGCCAGTGCCGGCACCGCCAATGAAATGTGGGCGCACAAGAACCTCCCGGACTCGCAGGTACGCGCCTACGAAGGGGGCGGCTTCCTCTACAACGATCTGGTGAGCGGCCGTCTGGATTCGGTGATCGACTCCTATTTCAACGGCTACAAGATGAAGACCATCAACAACCTCCCGGTAAAGACGGTCGGTGCGCCGCTGGTCTATTCGCTCGGTGCGGCCGTATTGCCCAAGCACGCCGACGCACTCAAGGCCGCCATGGACAAGGCGATCACCGACATGATCGCGGATGGCACGTTGCAGAAGATCGCGCAGCGCTATGTCAGCCCGGAGTACGACATGGTCGGCAACATGAAGAAGGCGATCGATCACTGATCCGCGCAGATCTGGCGTGTTCCTCAATACCTGAAGCATCCGATACGCCGGTTACATCCGATACACCCGATATATCCAATACATCCAATACATCAGAACATCACATGGCAAGCAATCCCATCAAGAGCGACGTCGATTTCGATGCCGACGGCAAGCAGATCGGTTTTCTGCGGCTTCCGCACTCCGTCCACCGGTCTGCCTACGGCTGGCTGCCCATTCCGGTGGCTTCGATCAAGCGCGGCGAGGGACCGGTGGTCATCGTCAGCGCGGGTACCCACGGCGATGAATATGAAGGACAGATCATCGTCTCGCGGATGATCCGCGAGATCCAGACCGAGATGGTCAGCGGGCAATTGATCCTCCTGCCCATGGCCAATGCCCCGGCCGCCGAGGCCGGTCTGCGGACCTCGCCGCTGGATGACGGCAATCTCAACCGGCTCTATCCAGGCGATCCTGCCGGCACTCCCTCGCAGGTGATCGCCCACTACATCGAACATGTGTTGCTGGCCCGTGCCGATTACATGCTGGACCTGCATTCCGGCGGCAGTTCACTGATGTACGACGGCGCCAACATGATGGGCCTGGAGCCACGCGATGCGGAAGAGGAACAGAAGGTCACGGGCCTGCTCAAGGCCTTCGGTCTTCCCAAGGCCTTCCTGTACCAGCCTAACCCGGTCAATGTCACCGCCGCGGCGCGCCGCCAGGGGGCGATCTGTTTCCTGACCGAACTGGGTGGCGGTGGTGGTGTCGATGCCGCTCTGGTGCGGCAGGGCATGCAGGGTGTGCTGCATCTGCTGGGCTATATCGGGCTGTTGCAGGGCAAGCTGGTGCCGCCGCGACCACCCGCCGATGCGCGGCTGATGGCCATCGACCGCAACCGGCATTATGTCTACGCGATGGACCACGGCGTCTATGAACCGCTGGCCGAGCTGGGCGAAGTGGTCAGGCAAGGGCAGGCGGCGGCCCTGATCCACTTCCCCGACAATCCGGTGCGCCCGCCCGAGACGGTGAGTTTTGCCGCCGATGGTGAGATCGTCTGCAAGCGCGCCATCGCCCAGGTCAGACGCGGCGATTGCATCTTCCAGCTGGCCAGCGAGCGCAAGTCCTCACTCTGAGGCGCTACCATGCGCCCGCTGACCGGGCCGGACGAGATCACCTGACCCCGGCCGCCGCTCCCAGCCGATCGAAGTCCGCATCCAGCTTCTCCAGCGAGGTCCGGATATGCTGCTGGCGCGCCTTGATCCAGGCGTCCTGGCGGCTCACCCGTTCATTGGCCTCGCGCAGCATGCGGTCCATCTCGGCCGGTTGCGGGCCGCCCACGGTGGCGCGATTGCGCACGATGGCAACCGGGTCCAGGGTGCTGCGGAACTCCTGCTCCGACATCGGCAACACCTGCGGGAATTCGGAATTGAGTACTGCCTGCGTGTAGATGCGCTGCGCCTGGGCGTAGGGGAAGTCCAGCGGACGGATGTCGTTGGCCTTGGCATATTCCACCACCTCCGACGCAAAATGATGGCCCACCCGGAACGGCAGCTTGTACTTGCGCATCAGCACGTCGGCCAGTTCCTGGGAGGCGGTCCAGTCGCTGTTGAGTTCTTCCAGCGCGCGCTGGGGATTGATGACCAGCGCATTGAGGATGCTCTCCCAGTTCTTCAGGACCTTGGCCGCATTGAGGACCATGGCCTTGTTGGCCTTCACATCCTTGGGGTCGCTCATGCCGGGCGGGATGTTGTGTGCCTGCAGGGCCGCGCCCATGCCTTCGGTGAGTACCGTGGTGGCATCGCGACGGGTGCTGTTGAGCAGGCCCGGATTGCGCTTCTGTGGCATGGCTGAGGAGACGTAGGTGTTCTCGCCCCCTTCCTGCAGCAGTATCCAGGGACGGGGCTGGGCATACTGCGTCATCACGTCCTGAATGAAGGTGCCGGCATGCAGGGCGATGGACGAGACCACCGCGCCGGCTTCCACCGGCTCATCCACCGCCGACAGTTGCGAGGCATCGTAGGCGTTGTCGACGATGGCACCGAAGCCCAGATAGTCCGCCATGCGCTGGCGGTTCAGCGGCCAGCTGGTGCCGTTGAGCACGGTGGTTCCCATCGAGGAACGGTCGATGCGGAGATAGGCCTCGCGGATGCGCTGGGCATCGCGGTCCAGTGCGGCGGCAAATCCCAGCAGGTAGTGGCCATAGCTGTTGGGCTGGGCCGCTACGCCGTTGGTATAGTTGGGCACGATGGTGTCGCGCTGGCGCGCTGCCAGCTTCACCAGGGCCGCGGTGGTGGCATTGAGCTGGGTCGCCAGGGCCAGCATGTCTTCGCGCAGGATGGCCGAACGCATGGTGGCCAGCATGTCCTGGCTGGAGCGGCCGGCATGCAGCAAGGTGATCTGCGGGCCGGCCGCCTGGATCAGCAGCGGCTCGAAGGTGATGACCAGGGTAGGGCGCTTGGCGCCCGGCTGTTCGGCATCGGCCAATACCTTGCGGATGCCCTTGACGATGAGCGGGGTCATCGATTTGTCCAGCAGGCCTTCGTCGGTATTGATGACGGCAGTGGCCTTGTTGATCTCGCCCAGCCAGAAGAATTCGTCGTGGCGTTGCTGCTGCTGTTGTGGCTGTGGTGGCTGCTGCTGCGGTTGCTGGGCATGCAGCGGGGCCGTCAGGGCCAGCAGGGCGCTGGCAAGGGCAATCGTGGAAAGTTTGTACACCTGGGTCTCCGTGGGTCTTTGGCGATGATCGTTGTTGAGAGGGCAAACCGGGTTTGCCGGGTGCCAATCTTATCCGGCAATGGCGATTTTGTTTTGTCCCGCCTCGGCTGACCACCCAGGCGCAAGGTGCTGCCGGGATGGCCGTCCCCTGCGCCCGCCGGGCAAGCCGCCTCAGGACACGCTATCGACCAGGGTTTCGCCGCCGGAGACTTCCACCACGGTGCCGGTGACGTAGGGATTGGTCATCAGGAACAGGGCGGCATGGCCGATGTCCTCGGCGCGGCCGACGCGGCGGGCCGGGAATGCTGCGGCCACTTTCTCCTTCAGGCCGGCGCGCACCTCGGCCGGCAGGAAGCCCCACATGTCGGTATCGGTGAAGCCGGGGCGCAGGGTGTTCACGCGGGTCGGGGCCAGTTCGATGGCCAGCGCGGCCGACAAGGCTTCCACGGCCGCAAAGGCCGGCGTGACGGCCGCGAAGCCGGGCTTGGGACGTACCGCCAGGCCACCGCTGAGGAAGGTGATCGAGCCCCCGGCACGCAGCAGCGGCGCGGCATGGCGGGCACAGGCCCAGCTGCCGAGGTACTTGCCTTCCATGTAGCTGCGCGCGCCTTGCATGTCGGCGTCCATGAAACCGCCCCAGCTGCCGATGTCGGGTGCGGCGGTCACGACCAGGTGATCGAAGGCACCGATGCCCGCGAAGGCCTGGCGTACCGAGGCTTCGTCGCGCATGTCCAGGCTGACCTGTTCGAAGTTGCCCAGGTCTGCGCGTTCCTGAATGGTCGCCACCCTCCGGCTGGCAACTACGACCTGGGCCCCCGCCGCCTGCGCTGCCTGCGCAATGCCCAGGCCGATGCCGCTCTTGCCGCCGACCACCACCACCTTCTTGCCGGCGAGGTTCAGGGAGGGGGCTGCAGCGAGGGGCTGATGTGTAGATGTGCTCATGTTCAATTCTCCTCAAAGGAATGTTCAGGAGGCGCCGCTATAGCGCCGGTGCCGGTCGGGAAGCCAAAGGCTGCCCGGTCAACGTGAGGAAATCGTAATTCCTGTCGATGTTGATGATAATCAGGTGGGATTCGATTACTCTTATTCCAATATGGAATAAATCCCTGTTCGCCATCCTGATGACAGGACGAAGGCAAGGCAGGGCAACACCGAGGAAGACGGAAGATGGACAGATTTCATGAACTGAACGCCTTTGTCGCCGTGGTCGAGGCCGGTGGCTTCTCGGCGGCGGCGCGGCGGCTGGGCGATTCGCAGTCGGCCATCAGCAAGTCGGTCAACGCGCTGGAAAAGCGTCTGGGCGTGCAGTTATTGCAGCGGAGCACGCGCAGCGTGCGGCTGACCGAGCACGGGCGCCAATACTACGAGCGCACCCAGCCGCTGCTGGAAGAGATGGCCCAGGCCGATGGCGAGATCATGCGCACTACGCTGGAGATCTCCGGCCCGGTGCGGGTCGCGGCGGCGACCTTCGGCCGGCTGCACGTCCTGCCGCTGCTGCCGGCGCTGCTGGCGCGCTACCCCGGGGTGCGGCTGGACCTGCAACTGGCCGATGGCGTCAACGACCTGCTGGCCGAGGGCATCGACCTGGCCATCCGGGTCAGTCCGGAGCGCCATCCGGATGCGGTGGTCAAGCGCATCACCAGCAGCCCGCTGGTGTGCGCCGGTTCGCGCCACTATTTCGCGCAGCACGGGGTGCCGGCCACGCCGCAGGCGCTGGCGCATCACAACTGCCTCATCTACAAGGACATGCGTGAATGGCACTTCACCGGTCCCCAGGGGCGGTTCAGCGTGCCGGTCAGCGGCAACCTCTCGTCCAATACCGTGGAGACCATCCTCAGCGCGGTGCAGGCGGGCCTGGGCATCGGCATGTTCAATCGCGCCTCGCTGGTGGAGCCGGAGCAAGGGCGGGGCAGGGGAACGCAGCAGGACTCGCAGATCATCACCGTCCTCGATGACTTCATCGACGACACCCGCGACATCTGCCTGGTCTGGCCGCGCCGCCGCTTCATCCCGGCCCGGGTGCGGGCGGTGACGGAGTTCTTCGCCGAGGCGCTGGCTCCGCGCCTGTAATCGCCCTTGCAATGGTTCTTCCGATGGTCCTTGCGGGCAGTCGGAAGGGGAGACGCGTTATACTGTGCTTATATACAGTTAAACGCCCCAGATGCATCCCATGGCCGCCGTTTTGGACCCCACCCACCGTTTTTACTACCTCGGCAACTTCCAGCAGGTTCTGGACTGGCTGGCGCAGCGCTATGGCGATCTGCTGAACGCGGAAGAACGCGACTTCATCACGGCCTTCCCCCGCTTGCCGCTGGCTTCGCGCGCACTGTTCGTGCGCATGATGATGCGTAAAGGTGAACTCTTTCGCGTCAGTAAACTGGCCTATCCGGAGATCGATTGTTCATTGCAGGCTTTACGTGGCCTGCCAGGGGCCTGGGTCGAACATGACCCTGTGCTGAGCCTGCAGCAGTTCGCCCAGCTATCGACCCGGGCCGAGCTGCTGGTGCAGTTCGATTCGCCGGCCTTGCGCTCGCCTGCGTGCAAGGCCCTGCGCAAGGACGCCTTGTTGTCGCTGCTGGCCGAGGATGCCGCCCACGGTCATCCGCGGCCTTTTTCGCAATGGCAGCACAAGGGCAGCGACCAGGCCGTGCGCTTGCTGAACCGGCCGCTGTGCGAACGCCTGCGGCTGATGTTCTTCGGTAACCTGCGCCAGGACTGGAGCGAATTCGTGCTGGCCGATATCGGCACCCTGCGTTATGAGCGGGTCACGCTGGGGCCGGAGGCCAGGGGTTTTCGCAGCCGTGCCGACATCGATCTCTATCTGCAGCTGCACGCCTGTCGCCAGGCCTACGAGGCCGGCACCGCCGCGGGCAGCCTGTTGCCCATGCTGCCCCACGGCGCGTTCGACAATCCCTGGCTGGACAGTCGGCGCCAGCGATTGATGTTCCGCATCGGCCAGTTATTCGAGAAGCAGCAGGACCTGTCCCAGGCGCACGCCGTCTATGCAGGCTGCGCCTATCCGGGGGCCCGCGCGCGTGCCATCCGCGTGCTGGAAAAACTGGGCCGCTTCGGCGCCGCGCACAGCTTGCTGCGCACTGCGCAACAGTCGCCGGAAAGCGAAGCGGAGCGCCAGCATCTGGCACGCATCGCACCGCGACTGGCGCGTCAGCTGGGGCAGCCGGCACCGGGGCGGCGCCGCGCCGCTATTGTCGATCGCCTGGACCTGAACCTGCCCCGCCAGGGCGCTGCACGGGTCGAACTGGCGGTGGGCGATTACCTGCAACGGCAGCAGCCAGAGGCAGCGGTGTTCTACGTCGAGAATGTGCTGGCCAATGCCCTGTTCGGCCTGCTGTGCTGGGAGGCCATCTTCGCTGCCATTCCTGGCGCCTTCTTTCACCCCTTCCAGCGCGAGCCGGCTGACCTCTTCAGCGCCGACTTCCATGGGCGCCGGCGTGCGCAGTTCGAGCGTTGCCTGGCACGGCTGGAGGATGGCAGCCATCGCGCCGCCATCCTGGCCACCCATGATGCCAAGGCCGGCGTGCAATCGCCCTTCGTGGCCTGGGGTGGGCTCACCCGTGAGCTGCTGGAACTGGCGCTGGACTGCATCCCGCCCTCGCACCTGCGCTTGTGGTGCCTGCGCATCCTGGAGGACGTGCGCGAGAACCGCAGCGGCTTCCCCGATCTGATCCAGTTCTGGCCGCAGCAGCGCAGCTACCGCATGATCGAAGTCAAAGGCCCCGGCGACAAGCTGCAGGACAACCAGTTGCGCTGGCTGGACTATTGCGCCCGCCACGGCATGCCGGTCTCGGTGTGCTACCTGCAGTGGGAGGCACTGGCTGCATGAGCTTTGTTGCCGCACTCTCCATGCCTCCCGCATCCGCCGCATCCACCAACGCATCCACGGTGGCGCCTGCCACGGACGAGGCGCCGCGCTACCGCGTCTCCGTGCGGGCCCTGTCCGAATTCACCGCCAAGGTCGGCGATCTGGACCTGCGCTTCACGCCCACCCCCACCGCGCAGGAGGGCATCGCCGGCCACGCCATCGTCGCCGCCCGGCGCGGTGAGCACTACCAGAGCGAGGTGGTGCTGGCGGCCGAGCATGGCTCCTTGCACGTGCGCGGTCGCGCCGACGGATACGACCCGCAACAGCAACTGCTGGAAGAGGTCAAGACCTATCGCGGCCAGATCTCCAGCCAGCCCGAGAACCATCGACAGTTGCACTGGGCGCAGTTGCGCGTCTATGGTCACCTCATGTGCGAGAAGCTGGACCTGCCGCAGATCAGGCTGGCGCTGGTGTATTTCGAGATCGGCAGCCAGCAGGAAACCCGCTTCGAGGAGACCCGGCCCCGCGAAGAACTGGCCAGCCTCTTCGCCAGCCAGTGCGAGCGCTTTGCACGCTGGGCCGCGCAGGAACTGGCGCATCGCGCCGCCCGCGATACTGCCCTGCAGACCCTGGCGTTTCCGCATGGAGATTTCCGGCCCGGTCAACGGCAACTGGCGGAGGCCGTGTTTCGCGCCCATCGCAGCCGCCGCTGCCTGCTGGCGCAAGCGCCGACCGGTATCGGCAAGACCCTGGGCACCCTGTTCCCGGCGCTCAAGGCGGCACCGGAGCAGCGACTGGACAAGATCCTCTTCCTCGCCGCCAAGACACCCGGCCGGCAACTGGCGCTGGACGCCGCCGCCACCCTCACGGGCAGGGATGGCCAAGGCCTGCCGCTGCGGGTGCTGGAGCTGTGCGCCCGTGACAAGGCCTGCCAGTATCCGGACCGCCTGTGCCGGGGCGACTCCTGCCCGCTGGCGCAGGGCTTCTACGACCGCCTGCCGGCAGCGCGCTCGGCCTGCCTGGAGGCTGCGCTGCTGGACCGCCAGCGGCTGCAGGAGATCGCCCTGGCGCACCAGGTCTGCCCCTACTACCTGGGCAGCGAGATGACGTGCTGGAGCGATCTGATCGTCGGCGACTATAACTACTGGTTCGACGGCGGTGCCATGCTGCACGCGATGGCACAGGCCCATGAATGGCGCGTCAGCGTGCTGGCCGATGAGGCGCATAACCTGGTGGCCCGCGCCCGCAGCATGTACAGCGCCCAGTTGAGCCGCGCCGGCCTGCGCGCGGCACGGGCGGTGGCACCCCCCGCCGTGGCACGGCCGCTGCAGCAGCTGGCGCGTGCCTGGACCACGGCGACCAAGGGCGCGGATCTGCCGTATCAGGTGCTGGAGGCGCCGCCGGCGCGCCTGGTCGATGCCCTGAGCAATTGCATCGCCACCCTCAACGACTACCTGGCCCAGGTGGCGGTGCCGCTGGAGCCGGCCCTGCGCGATTTTCATTTCGATGCCATGGCCTTCGTCCGGCTGGCCGAGTCCTTCGGCCCGCATTCGCTGTTCGACCTGACGCGCCACGACCAGCGTGACAACCTGCTGTGCATCCGCAATGTGGTGCCGGCGCCTTTCCTGGGGCCGCGCTTTGCCTTTGCGCAGTCGACCACGCTGTTTTCGGCCACGCTGGCACCCTGGCATTATTTCGCCGACCTGCTGGGCATGCCGCCGTCGACCGCCTGGATCGATGTCGATTCGCCATTCCACGCCAGCCAGTTGCAGGTACGGGTGGCGCGCGAGATCTCGACCACCTGGCAGCGTCGCGCCGCGTCCATCGATCCCATCTGCGCCCTGATGGCGCACCAGTACCGGCAGCAGCCGGGCAACTACCTGGCCTTCTTTTCCAGCTTCGACTATCTGCAGCAGGCCCGCGATGCGCTGAACCGCCTGCATCCCGACATTCCCACCTGGCAACAGTCTCCGCGCATGGCCGAAGCCGAGCGTGATGCCTTCCTGGCGCGTTTTGCCTGCGGCGGGCGGGGCATCGGCTTTGCCGTGCTGGGTGGTTCCTTCGGCGAGGGCGTGGACCTGCCGGGCGAGCGTCTCATCGGCGCCTTCGTCGCCACGCTCGGCCTGCCGCAGTTCAATCCGGTCAATGAACAACTGCGCGAACGCATGCAGGCCCTGTTCGGCGCTGGCTATGACTACACCTATCTCTATCCCGGACTGCAGAAAGTGGTGCAGGCGGCAGGGCGCGTCATCCGCACCGAAACCGATCAGGGCACGGTCTGGCTGATCGACCAGCGCTTCGCCCGCCCGGAAGTCCGGGCCCTGTTGCCAGGCTGGTGGCAGGTGGGGCAGGGGTAGCGCAACTGCTTCCCTGTCCACTTTCTGTTCTGCTTCCTCTTCCGCTCCACCTCCCGTCTCCTCCATGGTCCACTTGTTGCTTGATGGACGTGATGTTGCTTGATTGTCACGCAATTGGATTAAGTCACGACAGCGCAGCATGTCGCCCCGACAATTCGGGTTGTGCTTGATCAGCCTCTATCAGGGTTTTCCCGAGTGACAAGTTTTTGGGATCGCATACGATAGGGTTGCGTTTTCCGCTGCCCGTGACGAAGAGCCGCCAGCACATCGGTCGCCCGGCGCCAGAGCAGGCGCTCAATGAAATGTTGTTCATCTGCAGTCGGAAATTTGTGAGCGGTGTGCAGGTAGATGTGCCAAATCTGCGACGGATTTAATTGCAAAGCGTCACTAATAGGCGACAAGAGCATTGCGAGAAAGATAAGATGCTGACCTCGTCCTTCAGCATTTCCTACCGGGAACTGAACAGCTTTTTAACGAAATTTTTCAACTTTTGGTCAATTGAAGGTTGCGATATCAGGATTTGTTTGTTTTAATGACAACTCTGAAATGTGGTCGTTTTTATAACATTTCTTCATCCTGGCCCATGGGGACTTCTTCGCAGCACGCGAAGGAAAGTGACCGCCGACAGAGCGGAACGATGCATATAGCCAACCAATGGCGAAAATTGAGAAGTTTTGGCGATTTTTAACAAGGTTTAGGGCAGGTCCGATGCCTCTGGTCAAAAGCCGGCACCCGTGATCCTGAGCAGGGAGTAAAGAAATGGGAAACGATATCTCCAACTTGCTGAGCAAGTTCGGGGCAACGGTGGATGGCTATCTCGAAATCGAGGCCGCGATCGACTACAAGGAGCCGGTGCGCAAGCCCGCTGCGCCCAAGGTGGTGGTCGAGGCTGCGCCCGCAGTCCAGCAGCAGGCTGAACGGGTGGCCGAGCAGGTGGCACAGGCTGCCCCGGCCGTGGTCAAGAGCGTGCCGCCCATCGTGGTGGCCAAGTCGGTGGCGCCCCAGCAGCGTATCGAACCCGTGATGGAACCGGTGGTGGATGTGGATGTGGCGGCGGCCAAGGTCGAGGCCCCTGTTTCGGCACCGCATCCGGCCCCCATGGCGGCCCTGGTCTCGTCGACCCTGGTGCCAGCGTCCAGCCCCTTGCCTGCGGAAATCCCGGCGCAGCCACAAGTTCAAGCTGAAGCTGAAGCTGAAGTTCAAGTTCAAGCCCGATCGGATTCGCCCGAGCCCCAGCCGGCCGACGCCGCCCTGGTCACGCGTGAGGCCATCGCGCCCGCGCCGGCACCCCTGGCGGCTGCGCTGGTGACAGCGACCGCTCCGGCCGTGATGCCCACGGTGGTGGCGGATGCCGCCGTGCCTTCCATGCTGCGTTCGCTGCTGGGTGAAGTCGCCCAGCAGCGTCAGTCCAAACAGACAGCCGGCGCCAACAAGGTGCTGGCCAGCCTGACACCCTCCACGCCGGCCCAGGTCATTGCCATCGTCTCGCCCAAGGGCGGGGTGGGCAAGACCACCCTGTGCTCGGCCTTGGCCTGCGCGCTGGCGCGGCACGGCCGGGTGATCGCCATCGATCTCGATCCGCAGAATGCCCTGCAGTACCACCTGGGCGTGAGTGTATTGCCCGAACCCGGCAGCGCCGGTCCGGCGCCCGCTGCGATCCACGCCGAGGCGCCCGACTGGCGCGCCGCCTGGCGCGACGGCAGCGCCGGCACCAAGGTGGTCACCCATGACGTGGTGGCGCACCAGGGCGAGGCCGGGATTGCCCGGCAGATGGCACTCGATCCGCAATGGCTGACGCGTCAGCTGCAGGCCATGGACCTGCAGCCGGGCGACGTGGTCATGCTGGACCTGCCGGCCGGGCAGAGCGCCTACTTCGACCAGGCCCTGCAAGCGGCCGACCAGGTAGTGGCGGTGGTGACCCCCGATGCCGGTTCCTTCCTGGCGCTGGAACATATGCGCCAGGCCCTGCATGGCCGCAACAACTGCCGCTACATCGTCAACAAGTACAACGCCGCCCGTACCTTCAGCCAGGACATGCTGGAAGTCCTCAAGCGCTGGATGGGGTCGCGCCTGGCCGGCGTGATCGCACTGGACCACGCCATCAGCGAAGGCCTGGCCTACGGCTTCAATCCGCTGATCAAGGCCGGGCATTCGCCGGCTTATGACCAGCTCCGGACCATCAGCGAGCAATTGCACGCCGAGGTCGTCAAATCCGCCCTCGCAGGTGGACGCGCATCATGAGTCAACCGCAAGCGCAGTCGCAATCCCGTTCCTCCAAGGCCAGCCAGGCGGCCACTGCCGCCGACCCGGCCGCACCCACCTCCAACCGCCTGCAGACCTGGATCCAGACCTGGGGCGAGCGCCTCGAAGCGCTGCCCCGGCGGCCGCGTCGCTGGCTGCAGCTGGGCCTGCTGCTGGTGGCGGTGCTGCTGGCGCTGCTGCTGGTGTCGGTGCCGCTGGAGTTCTATACCCAGTGCATCTTCGCGATCGGCTGCTTCGTGGCGGCGCTGATACTGCGCAAGCAGTCCGGCCGCTTCCCGGTGCTGGTGCTGATCACGCTGTCGCTGATCGTCTCGATGCGCTATATGTACTGGCGCATCACCTCCACCCTGGCCTTCGAAGACTGGCTCGACATCATCTTCGGCTATGGCCTGCTGGCCGCCGAAATCTATTCGCTCATCGTGCTCACGCTGGGTTACCTGCAGACCGCCTGGCCCTTGCGTCGCAAGCCGCAGATGCTGACCATGCCGCCTTCGGAATGGCCGACGGTGGACGTCTTCATCCCGTCCTACAACGAGTCGCTGGACATCGTTTCGCTGACCATCTTCGCCGCCCAGGCCATCGACTGGCCGCAGGAAAAGCTGCGCGTGCACGTGCTGGACGACGGCCGTCGCGAAGACTTCCGCGAGTTCTGCAACAACATCGGCGTGAACTATCTGGTGCGCTCGGACAACAAGCACGCCAAGGCCGGCAACCTCAACGAAGCGCTCAAGGTCACCGATGGCGAATTCGTGGCCATCTTCGATGCCGACCACGTGCCGACCCGCTCCTTCCTGCAGATCTGCATGGGCTGGTTCTACAAGGACCCCAAGCTGGCAATGCTGCAGACGCCGCACTTCTTCTTCTCGCCCGATCCCTTCGAGAAGAACCTCAATACCTTCCGTTCCGTACCCAATGAAGGTGAACTGTTCTACGGGCTGGTACAGGATGGCAACGACCTCTGGAACGCCGCCTTCTTCTGCGGCTCCTGCGCCGTCATGCGCCGTACCGCATTGATGGAGATCGGCGGCATCGCCGTCGAGACCCTGACCGAGGATGCCCACACGGCGCTGAAGATGAACCGTGCCGGCTACAACACCGCCTATCTGGCCATCCCCCAGGCGGCCGGTCTGGCTACCGAGAACCTGGCGCGTCACATCCGCCAGCGGGTGCGCTGGGCGCGTGGCATGGCGCAGATCTTCCGGGTCGACAACCCCTTGCGCGGCAAGGGCCTGAAGCTGGGGCAGCGGTTCTGCTACCTCAATGCCATGCTGCACTTCTTCTATGGCCTGCCGCGCCTGATCTTCCTGACCGCGCCGCTGACCTATCTGTTCTTCGGCGCCCACATCTTCCACGCCTCGGCGCTGATGATCACGGCCTATGTGCTGCCGCACGTGCTGCACGCCAGCCTGACCAACTCGCGCATCCAGGGGCGTTTCCGCCATTCGTTCTGGAACGAGGTCTACGAGACCGTGCTGGCCTGGTACATCCTCGGCCCGGTGCTGCTGGCGCTGGTGAACCCCAAGCTGGGTGGCTTCAACGTCACCGACAAGGGCGGCATCATCCTCGACAAGCACTTCGACTGGAAGCTGGCGCGCCCCTACATCGTGCTGTTGCTGCTGAACCTGCTGGGCATGGTCTTCGGCGTCTGGCAGCTGGTGATGGGCGACCCCAATGCGATGACCACCATCCTCATCAACATGGCCTGGACGCTGTACAACGTCATCATCAGCAGCGCCGCCATGGCGGTCGCTTCCGAAACCCGCCAGGTGCGCAGCGAGCCGCGCGTGGCCGCCGAGCTGCCGGTACGCATCAAGCTGGCCGATGGCAATGAGGTCAGCGGTACCACGCTGGACTTTTCGCAGAAGGGCATTGGCCTGCGCCTGCCCAAGGGCGTGACGATCGCCCGTGGCCAGCACATCAATGTGACGCTGTTCCGCAACCAGCAGGAGAAGGAATTCCCGGCCGTGGTGGTGTTCAGCCGTGGCGAAATGGTCGGCGCCCAGTTCCATGAGCTGACCCTGCGCCAGAACAGTGAACTGGTCCGCCTGACCTTCTCGCGCGCCGATATCTGGGCCAACAACTGGGGCAAGAGCCGCCGCGATACGCCGTTGAAGGCCTTGCGTGAAGTCTCGCTGATCGGTGTGAACGGTATCAAGGAACTCATCCGCGCCACCCTGATCCAGCTGCGCCTGTGGCGTGATACCCGGCGCCCGCCGGCGGCGGCTGGCGTCAAGCAGGATCCGGTGGTGGAAGCGGCACCGGCAGCACCGCTAGCTGCTGCTACGGCCGCAGGCGCTCCGGTAGCAGCAGCGGCAGGCGCGGTCCCGGCCGATGTAGTGGTTCAGGCATTCGACAAATCAATGGAAAAACAATGAAAAACAAGCAGTCTCCAGGAAAGAACCCGACTTTCCGTCGGCGCTCCATCTGTCTGATCATGGCCGGCGTAGTGGCCTCGGGCAGCCTGCCGATCCAGGCCCTCGCGGCTGCCGCGGCGGCCCCTGCAGCTCCCTCTGCTGCCGGTGGTGCTACTGGTGCGGCCACCTCGCCGATGGCCGGTGATCCCTACAACTTCAGCCTCACGCAACTGGGCCGTGGCTATCCGATCACGCTGCACGGCGTCGATGCCACCGACAGCGTCGGTTTCGACGTCCCGGCCAACCAGGTGGTGACCGGCGCCAACGTGACCCTGCAATACACCTATTCGCCGGCGCTGCTGCCGGATCTGTCGCAGATCAACGTGATGGTCAACGACGTGGTGGCCGGCAGCATCCCGCTGCCCAAGGAAAATGCCGGTACCCTGCAGACCAGCAAGGTCGAGATCCCGACCAAGCTGATCACCGAATTCAATCGCCTGAGCCTGCAGTTCATCGGTCACTACACCATGGGGTGCGAAAACCCGCTGCATTCCAGCCTGTGGGCGCGCGTGAGCAACGAGTCGGTACTGGCCCTGCAGACCACGCCGCTGCCGATGAAGGACGACCTGTCAATGATGCCGCTGCCGTTCTTCGACCGCCGCGACATGCGCATGCTGAACCTGCCCTTCGTGTTCGCCGCCGCGCCTGACAATGGCACCCTGGAAGCCGCCGGCACGCTGTCGTCCTGGTTCGGTGCGCTGGCCAGCTATCGTGGTTCGCGCTTCCCGGCGCAGATCAACGCCTTGCCGGCCAAGGGCAATGGCGTGGTGCTGGTCAGCAGCGAAGGCGCCAGCCAGATCGGCGCACTGGAAATCGCTGCCCCCAAGGGCCCGACCCTGACCATGGTGACCAACCCCAACGATCCCAACGGCAAGCTGCTGCTGGTGACCGGCCGCAATGCCGAAGAGGTCAAGCGTGCCGCTGCTGCTGCCGCCCTGGGCAACAAGGCGGTGGCCGGCAATTCGGTGGTGATCGACAAGCTGCAACCGGTGGCGCCGCGCAAGCCTTACGATGCGCCCAACTGGTTGCCCACCGACCGCCCGGTGAAGCTGGCTGAGCTGATCGATGCCAAGCGTCTCAATGTGTCCGGCTACAATCCGGGCGACATCACCATTCCGCTGAACTTCCCGCCGGCGCTGTCGAGCTGGCGCCAGGACGGTGCCAAGCTGGACCTGCACTATCGCTATACACCACAGCCGCGTTCGAGCAATTCCTCGCTGATCGTCAGCTTCAACGACGGCCTGATCAAGTCCGACGTGCTGCTGCCCCGCGACAAGCTGGACCAGGGCCTGCTGGCCGCCATCAAGAGCGATGCCCTGGAGCGCGAGATGAGCGTGCGCCTGCCGCTGGATACCGCGGCCCTGCAATCGCGCCTGCAACTGCGCTACATGTATGACTACGTGAAGCAGGGCGAGTGTGCCGACATCATCATCGACAACGTGCGCGGCAGCATCGATCCTGAGTCCACCATCGACCTGCGCGGTTACGACCACTTCATGGCCATGCCCAACCTGGGCGTGTTCAAGGATGCTGGCTTCCCCTTCACACGCATGGCCGATCTGTCCGAGACTGCCGTGGTCCTGCCGGACAACGCCAGCGATGCTGACCTCGGCGCCTACCTGACCGTGCTGGGCCGCTTCGGCAGCGCCACCGGCTACCCGGCCACGGGTGTGGCCGTGACCCAGGCCGCGCAGATCGCCAAGTTTGCCGACAAGGATCTGCTGGTGATGGCCTCGGGCCAGAACCAGCCCCTGCTCAAGCAATGGGCCGACCGCCTGCCCACCCTGGTGACCGGCGACAAGCAGCGCTTCGACCTGTCGGACCTGGCACTGCGCGTGGGGGGCTGGCTGGGCCTGGACCCGAAGGCGGCGCAGCGCCGCACCCGTCTGCAGATGGCCTTCTCGGGCGGTGACCCGACCTCCTACCTGACCGGCTTCGAGTCGCCGCTGGACGGCAGCCGCAGCGTGGTGGTGCTGGCCGGTGGCGACAAGCTGGGCCTGTCGCAGATCATGTCGGCCCTGGCCAGCAAGGAAGCCGAATCCGGCGCCGTCCAGGGTAGCCTGGTGGCGGTGCGCGGCGAGAGCATCGAACCGCTGCTGGCCGAGCAACAGTATTTCGTGGGTAGCATGTCGCCGCTGCGCATGCTGCGCTGGTGGCTGTCGCAGCACGTGGTGAGCATGTTCCTGATGGTGGCCCTGGGCATCCTGTTGCTAGGTGGCCTGGCATACCTGACCCTGCGCGCCAAGGCGAGAAAGCGCCTCAATGCGTAAGGCCGGGCATTCGGTAGTGAACAGGGCCGCCTCCCCGCGCCGGCGCCGGGTGGTTGGCCTGCTGGGCGCGCTGGGGGGGCTGGCCGCCACACCGTGGCTGCCGGCCCTGGCCGCGACCCAGCAGAACTGCACAGCCCAGGATTGGCCCGCATGGCAATCCTGGGCTGCAGCACATGTACAGGACGATGGCCGGGTGCTGCACTCCAGCCTGCTGCCCAATCACACCACCTCCGAAGGCCAGTCGTACCACATGCTGCTGGCGCTCATCGCCAACGATGCCACGCGCTTTGCCAAGGTCTGGAACTGGACCCTGCACAACATGCTCGGCAACGACCCCGGCAAGATCCTGCCGGGCTGGCTGTGGGGGCAGGGCAGTGACGGCAAATGGCAGATGCAGGACGCCAATTCGGCCTCCGACGCCGATCTCTGGATCGTCTATACCCTGCTGGAAGCGGCGCGCCTGTGGCAACGTCCGCAATACCGCAAGCAGGCGCTGGACCTGCTGGACAATATCGAAGCCAAGCTGGTGGTGGACCTGCCCGGCCTGGGCAAGATGCTGCTGCCGGGGCCACAGGGCTTCAACCAGCGCAATGCGCTGTGGACGCTCAATCCCAGCTATCTGCCGCTGCCGCTGCTGCGCCGTCTGCAAAAGGAGCGACCCAACGGTCCCTGGCAACAGCTGGCCGACAATACGCTGCGCATGATCCAGGGCTCGGCGCCTCGCGGCTACGTGGCCGACTGGGTGGCCTACCGTATGCTGACGGTGCAATCCGGGCAGTTCCAGGTCGATCCGGCCAAGGGCGACCTGGGCAGCTATGACGCCATCCGCGTGTATCTGTGGGCCGGCATGACCTCGCCCCGCGATCCGGCGGCCGCGCCGCTGCTGGCGGCACTGGATGGCATGCGCCAGAGCCTGGCCGCGACCGGCGTGCCGCCCGAAAAGGTCCAGGTGACCACGGGCGCGACCGAAGGACAGGCACCGTTCGGCTTTAGCGCCGCGCTGTTACCCTATCTGGTCGCCAAGGGTGAAACCGCCATGGCGGCGCAACTGCAACGTGCCGTCACGCAACAACTGGAGAACGGACTGGCGCAGCCTGACCCGCGCCCCGAAATCCTGTATTACAACGTCATGCTGGGCCTGTTCGGATTGGGATGGGTCGAGAAACGCTATCAGTTCCGCGATGACGGAACGCTTAATTTGTCCTGGGAGAAGTCATGCGCGCGCGCCGTTCAACGCTAGCCATCGGAGTCCTGAGCGCGCTGCTGGGTGTGGCCGCTCATGCGGCCGAGCCGGAGCTGGCGGCTCAACTGATCGAACAGGGCCAGTACTGGCAGGCACGCGACAACTCGCAGCGTGCCGCCGAGGTGTGGCAGAAGGTCTTGCAACTGGATGCGAATCAGGTCAATGCCCTCTACGGCATGGGCCTGGTCGGAGTGAGGCAGAACAAGCCGCAGCAGGCCAAGCAGTACCTGGACCGCCTGCAGGCGCTGTCGCCACAACCCTGGCAGGCCAACCAGCTGGCGCAGGACATCGCCCTGGCCAAGCCGGAAAACAAGGCCCTGCTGGCCGAAGCCCGCCGCCTGGTCGACGCCGGTGAACGTGATCGCGCCACCGACACCTTCCGCAAGATGTTCAACGGACTCACGCCGCAAGGCACGATAGGACGGGAGTACTACAACAACCTGGCCTTCAACGATGCCGCCTGGCCCGAAGCGCGCAAGGGCATGGAACGCCTGCTGCGCGAAACCCCGGACGACAGCATCCTGGCGCTGTTCTACGCCAAGCAGCTGGCACGTCATGAAGATAGCCGCGTGGAAGGCATCCGCCAGCTGGCACGCCTGTCGAAGAAGACCGACATCGGCGGCGACGCCGACGAAAGCTGGCGCCTGGCGCTGACCTGGCTGGGGCCGCCGTCGCCGGCGCAGTATTCGCTGTTCGAAGAATTCATCAAGAGCCATCCCGACGACCAGCAGATCCGCGATTTGCTGGCCAAGGGCCGTCAGCAGGTGGCCGGCGCCCAGCAGCCGACCGTGGTCGGACGCGGCCTGCAGGCCCTGGAAAAGGGCGACCTGCAGGAAGCCGAGAAGGCCTTCCAGGAGCGCCTGTCCTCGCATCCCGACGACGTCGATGCCCTGGGTGGCATGGGCGTCATCCGCCAGCAGCAGAACCGCCTGGCCGAGGCCGAGCCCTTGCTCGCCCGCTCGGTCGCCAGGGGCGGCACGTCCTGGAAGAAAGCCCTGGACAGCGTGCGCTACTGGCTGCTGATCCAGCGTGGCCGTGACCTGCAGGCACGCGGCCAGACCGCGCAGTCGCAGGACGCCCTGGCCCAGGCCATGCGCCTGGACCCCAAGAGTATCGATGGTCGCGTGGCCATTGCCGATATCCAGGCCAGTGCCGGCCAGTACGAAGCCGCCACTGCCAATTACCGCCAGGTGCTGGCGGCGCAGCCCAAGCAGGTGCCGGCCATCCGTGGCCTGGTCAACGTGCTGGCGCAGACCGGCCACGCCGATGAAGCCCTGCGCCTGCTGGACCAGCTGACCCCGGCGCAGCAGAACGAATTCGGCGACCAGGGGCGCCTGCGTGCCCTGCGCGCGCGCCAGCAGGCCACCCTGGCCGAGCAGCGCAACGACATCGACGGCGCCCTGGCGGCCATGCGCGAGGCCGTCAAGAACGACCCCGACAACGTCTGGACCACCTTCGACCTGGCCCGCCTGTACGTCAAGGCCGGCCAATCCAAGCAGGCGCGCACCACCATCGACGACTTCACCCGCGAACACCGCGACAACGTCGAAGCCCTGTATGCCAGCGCCTTGCTGTCGGTGGAAATGGAACAGTGGCAGGACGCCCTGGACACGCTGCGCCGCATCCCCGACCAGCGCCGTACCGCCGCTATGAACGAGCTGGCCAGCCAGGTGACACTGACCATCCAGGTCAATCATGCCACCGAACTGGTCAAGACCGGTCAACGCCAGGAAGCCCTGGTCCTGCTGGATCGCGTGCAGCCGCAGGCGGCCGGCAATCCGGAGCGCACGGGTACCCTGGCCTCGGCCTATGTCGATGCCGGCGACGCCCCGCGCGCCATGGCGATGATGCAGCCGCTGGTCAATCCACCGGCCACGCCCTCGGTCAATACGCGCCTGCAATACGCCTCCATCCTGCTGCGCGCGGGCGAAGATGCGCAGGTCTACAACATGCTCACCGCCTTGCAGAACCAGAGCATGAATGCCGCCACCCGCAAGCAATACGACGACCTGCGTTTCCTCTACCGCGTGCGCCAGGCCGAACGCCTGCGCCAGGGAGGCGACCTGGCCGCCGCCTACGACACCCTGGCTCCGGCACTGGCACAGCGCCCCACCGACAACGACGCCATCGCCGCCCTGGCCCGCATGTTCAATGCGGCCGGCGACAACCTGCGCGCACTGGCTCTGTACCAGCCGCTGGTGCAGCGCAATCCGCGTGACGCCAACGTCTTGCTGGGGGCGGCCGACACCGCCGTACAGGCCCGCGAGAATGCCTATGCCCTGAAGCTGCTGGACCAGTTCGGCAAGCTCGACAGCAGCGACCCCACCACCTTGACCGAGGCAGCACGCATCTATCGCGCCCTGGGCAAGACCGGCGAGGCCACCGCACTGCTGCGCAAGGCCGTGGCGATTGAGAACGGTGCGCGCCAGCGCACGCTGGCGGCGCAAGGCAATGGCTTCGATCCGGCCATCAATCCCTTCCGCACCCAACGTCGCCTGCCGGGCAGCGACGACATGGCCGCCATTCCGCCGCCGGCCGAGACCATGCTGCGCCCGGTGGCCATGGCCGCGCCGGCCGTGGTCGATACACTGCCCATGCCGGCCAATCCGGCCATGGCGCAGCGCCAGTTGCAGGCGCAGCAGGCCCTGCAAGCACAACAAGCCCAACAGGCGCCGGCCTATGGCACCGCACTGGGCCCGGTGTTCAGTTCGGCCGCACCGGTGGCCGCAGCGCCGGTGCAGGGTGGGGCATATGCCCAGGCCCAGCCGGGCGTGCGTGCCAGAAATACCAACGTCGCCAACGCCCCCACCACCGCACTGCCCGGCGCGGCCACGGCCACCCAGCGCGCCCTGCTGGCCATGCAGGGACCGTCCGCCAATGGCGCCGCCGTGGACAACCTGAGCCCGGCCCAGCGCGCCCTGAACGACATCCTGCAATCGCGCAGCGCCTATGTCACGCAAGGCGTGGTGGTGCGCGGCAATGCCAGCGAGTCGGGCCTGAGCCGCATGAACGACATCGAGGCCCCGCTGGAAGTGAACATGCCCGTCGGTAACGACCGCGTGGCCGTACGCATCACGCCGGTCTCGCTGGATGGCGGCACCCTCACCGACGAACCGGCCAGCCGCTTTGGCGGTGGCGGCAGCAGCGCCACCGGCCTGGGCAAGCAGAGCGCCAGTGGCGTCGGGGTGGCAGTGGCCTACGAGCGTCCCGAGGATGGCGTCAAGGCCGACCTCGGCACCACGCCACGTGGCTTCAAGTACCCCAACATCGTTGGCGGGGTGAGCGTGGAGCAGTCCTTCCCCGGCAGCAGCACCAACCGCTTCGCGGTGAACGTGTCGCGCCGCGCGGTCAACGACAGCATTACCTCGTTTGCCGGCAGCACCGATCCCCGCGCCGGTCTGTCCTGGGGCGGCGTGACCGCCAACGGTGGTCGTGCCGAGATGAGTTCGGACGATGCCCAGACCGGGGTCTACGCCTATGGCGCGCTGCACAGCCTGCGCGGCCGCAACGTGGAATCCAACACCCGGGTGGAACTGGGTGGCGGTGCCTACCAGTACCTCACCAATGCCGAGGACGAGAAGATGACCGCCGGCGTGTCGGCCACCGTCATCAGCTACGCCAACAACCAGAACTTCTATACCTACGGGCATGGCGGTTACTTCAGTCCGCAGGCCTACCTGGGTCTGGGCGTGCCGGTCACCTGGGCCAAGCGTTCCGACAAGTTCACCTTCCAGCTCAAGGGCTCGGTGGGGATGCAGTATTTCCGCCAGGATGGGGCTGACTACTTCCCCACCGATGCCGCACTGCAGGCCGCCAGTGGTCGTCAGTACGCGCAGCAGACCAAGACCGGCCTGGGCTACAGCCTGGAAGGCAACGGCGAATACCGCTTTGCGCCCCGCCTGTTCGTCGGTGGCGCGCTGCGTCTGAACAATTCGAGCGACTTCCGCGAACTCAACGTCGCCATGTATCTGCGTTACACGCTGGAGGACATGCAGGGCAGCTTCCTGACCCTGCCGGTCAGTCCGTACCGTTCTCCTTATTCCAACTGATCCTTTTTATCGACATATCGCTATGGCTACTGCATCCGTTCTGGCAGGTCTGACTATCCTGGTGCTTGGCGAGAGCCACATGAGTCTGGCAGACCACCTCACCGAACCCCTCAACGCCAAGCTGACCCAGCTGGGCGCCAAGGTCCATTCCATCGGCGCCTGCGGCGCCAGCGCCGGCGACTGGCTGACCACCAAGAAGGTCGATTGCGGCGCTGATCAGGTCGACAACGGCAAGATCCAGATCAAGGGTCGCGAAGCCACCACCACCCCGATCGGCCAGCTCATCGCCAAGGACAAGCCGGATCTGGTGGTGCTGGTCATCGGCGACACCATGGCCTCCTACGACAAGCCGGACTTCCCCAAGGCCTGGGCCTGGCAGAGCGTGACCGGCCTGACCAAGGCGATTGCCGCCACCGGCACCAAGTGTGCGTGGGTCGGCCCGGCCTGGGGCAAGGCCGGCGGCATGTACGGCAAGAACGACGCGCGCACCCAGCTGATGTCGCGCTTCCTGGCTTCCAACGTGGCGCCCTGCACCTATATCGATTCGCTGACCATGTCCAAGCCCGGCCAGTGGGTCACCACCGATGGCCAGCACTTCACCGTGGCCGGCTACAAGTCCTGGGGCAATGCCATCGGCGACGCGCTGGCCAAGCTGCCGGCCGACGCCGTGAGCAGCAAGGGAGCCAAGAAATGAAGGTGATGCAGGCACTGGCCGCCGCTGCGGCCCTGCTGTGCGGCGCCAGCGCGCTGGCTGCCGACATCCCGCTCTATCCCACCGGCCCGGCCGAGGATGCAGCCTTCATCCGCTTCGTCAACGGCACTGCCGAGCCCTTGCAGGTGCTGGCCCAGAAGGGCCAGCCGCCGCTGAAGCTGGAAGCGGCCAAGCCGGTCTCGTCCTTCTTCCCGGTGACGGCCAAGTCGACCATCAAGGGTACCCTCACGGTCGGTGCCAAGAGCCTGGAGCTGGGCGTGCAGGCCAAGCCCGGCGAATTCGCCACGGTGGTAGTGCTGCCCGGTGCCAAGGGCATCAGCCAGGTGACGGTGCAGGACAACCCGGACGACTTCAATGGCCTGAAGGCCTCGCTGGCTTTCTTCAACCTGGATGCTTCCTGCGCCGGGGCGGCACTGCGCCCGGCCGGGCGTAACGCCGACCTGTTCAAGGACGCCAAGCAGGGCAGCCTGCAACGGCGCTCGATCAACCCGGTCAAGCTCTCGGTGCAACTGGTGTGCGGCGGTGCCAACACCGGCCCGGCGCTGGACCTGGGTGAACTGAAGGCGGGCGAACGCTACAGCGTGCTGCTGCTGCCGTCGGACAAGGGACCGCGCCTGCTGGCGGCGACCGACAAGCTGGCCAACTGATCCATCGCCCGACTGCGCTGCCGCCATGGTCTTTGCCTCGCTTGAATTCCTGACGCTGTTCCTGCCGCTGTTCCTGCTGGTCTATGCGGTGGTGCCGCAGCGCGGGCGCAACCTCGTGCTGCTGCTGGGCAGCTGGCTGTTCTACGGCTGGCTGAGCCCGCTGTTCCTGTCGCTGCACGTGGTGCTGACCATCGTGGCCTGGGTCGGTGGCCTGCTGGTGGACCGCTCGCGCGAGGACGGGCGAGGGCGCGTGCGCCTGCTGACCGCGCTGGTGGTCTTCAATACTGCGGTGCTGGTCTGGTACAAGTACGCCAACATCGTCGCTGCCACCATCAGCGACCTGATGGTCCAGTACGGCGCCATGCCGCTGGCCTGGCAGAAGGTAGCGCTGCCGGCCGGCCTGTCCTTCATCGTGCTGCAGGCGATCTCCTATCTGGTGGACGTGCATCGGCGCACGGTGGCGGTGGAGCGCAGCTTCATCAACTACGCCACCTATATTTCCATGTTCGGCCATTCGATTGCCGGCCCCATCATCCGTTACGACTGGGTGCAGCGCGAACTGACCCAGCGCTGGTTCAACTGGGAGAATTTTTCCCTGGGCGCGCGCCGCTTCATGGTCGGCATGGCCATGAAGGTGCTGGTGGCCGACACCCTCTCGCCGGTGGTGGATGCCGCCTTCCACCTGCAGCAGCCCAGCTTCGTGGACGCCTGGATCGGCTGCCTGGCCTATTCGCTGCAGCTGTTCTTCGACTTTTCCGGCTACAGCGCCATGGCCATCGGCCTGGGGCTGATGCTGGGTTTCCACTTCCCGGAAAACTTCAACCATCCCTACCTGGCCGGCAGCATCCAGGATTTCTGGCGGCGCTGGCACATCTCGCTCTCCAGCTGGCTGCGCGACTATCTCTACATCGGCCTGGGCGGCAACCGCCATGGGGTGTGGAAGACCTACCGCAACCTGTTCCTGACCATGGCCATCGCCGGTCTCTGGCATGGCGGTGACAGCTGGAACTACCTGCTCTGGGGCTCGGCCCACGGGCTGGCCCTGTGCCTGGATCGCGCCTGGTCGCGTTCATCCTTGCCTGCCATCCCGGGCTGGCTGGCGCATGTGCTCACGCTGCTGTTCGTCTGCCTGGCCTGGACCCTGTTCCGTTCGCCCGACTTCGCCACCGCCGCCACCATGTATGCCGGCCAGTTCGGGCTGCACGGCATGGGTTTGAGCGACGCACTGGCCGTGGTCTTGCGCCCGGTGCAGGCGCTGGCCGTGCTGCTGGGCCTGTTCTGGATCGTCGCGCCCCTGTGGCAGGAGGCCAGCCAGGTGCGCTGGGCCGATAGCGTGGTGTATCTCTGGTTCCTCCGGCTGTGGCCGGTGGCCGGCTTCCTGCTGTCTTTCGCGCTGATTGCCAGCCGTGAGACGGTGCCTTTCCTCTACTTCCAGTTCTGATCCCGCGAGTCCGCCATGAGCACGCCTCCCGTCTCCGCTCCTGCCACGCCGGCCGCCCCCAGCGCCCTGGCCCGGCGCGCCAGCCGCTGGGCCGGCCTGGTCCTGGCCGTGGTGCTGGCAGCCGGCCTGCTGGGCTGTGGCTGGCTGGTCTATGCCAGCAAGATCGAATGGCTGCCCGCCAGCTGGACCCGTGACGATGCCCTGCATGGTGAACTGACCCATCGCATCGCCAAGCAGTTGTCCAATGCCTGGCTGCCGGAACAGGCCGCCCGGCTGGAACGCGCCGGCAGCTGGCTGCTGCTGCATGACACCGGCCCCCGGGTGCGCAGCGGTTGCCCTGGCTGGCTGTTCCTGACCGAGGAATTGCAGGTCCATCGCGATGCCCAGGCCAACGCCCAGGCCAAGCTGCAGGCCGTCATCGCGCTGCGCCAGAAGCTGGCGCAGCGCGATATCGCCCTGCTGGTGGCGGTGGTGCCCGACAAGAGCCGCATCGCCGCCGCGCAGTTGTGCGGCCTGTCGCGCCCGGCCCAGCTGGAAGCACGCGCCGCCCAGTGGGTCGCCGGCCTGCAACAGGCTGGTGTGCGCACCATCGACCTGGCCCCGACGCTGGCACCGCTCGGTGCCTCGGCCTGGCTGCGCACCGATACCCACTGGAACGAAACCGGCGCGCAGGCCGCGGCTGCTGTGATTGCCGCGCAGGTGCGTGCCGCCGGCCTGCAGCCCACGCCGGCGCAGGCCTATCAGGCCCAGCCCGGCCCGCTGGCGCGCCGCCCCGGCGACCTGGTCCACCTGGCCGGCCTGGACTGGCTGCCACTGCGCTGGCAACCCCAGCCGGAAGAGGTCGCGGCCACCGAATTCAAGGAAGTGGCAGCAGCGGGGCCTGCACCGACTGCACCGGCCGAAGCCACCAAGGGAGGCGACGACCTGGACGACCTGCTGGGTGACCAGCAGCTGCCCAATGTGGCCTTGATCGGCACCTCGTTCTCGCGCAATTCCAACTTTGTGGGCTTCCTGCAGCAGGCGCTGGGTGCCAAGATCGGCAGCTTCGCCAAGGATGGCGGCAAATTCTCCGGCAGCGCCAACGAGTATTTCTCCAACCCTGCCTTCACCCAGACCCCGCCCAAGCTGGTGGTATGGGAAATCCCCGAGCGCGATCTGCAGACGCCGTATGAGGCGATCAGGCTGGGGCGGTGAGTCATCGGTGGGCGGCGGGAATCGCCCAGTTTTCTGTTGGCTAAATTCCACCTCGTCGTGAGCGCGGCGAGTTCAATCATCTCCAGGCCAAGTCCAAGCCTTGGATGGTCCCTGTGACCGCTTCCCTGATTGCTCATCTCCACGGCAAGCGCGCTGAGTAAAACACTGGGCACGTCATCGACGCACCATGCAGTGTGACTTACCGCTCGGGACAACAAGCGCAAGGATCATCTGGCGCTGCCCTTTGGTGGAATGGATCGAACTTCAAAACCCTGTACAGTGGCCGTCCAAAAAAACGGATGGGATTTAAATTTTGCTGACAGCGTGCTGGGCATCCGCAGTGCTCAGGAGAAAAGCGCCGGCAGATTCCATCTCCGTAACGACCAGCCTGGATACAAATGAAATTCAAACGACCAGTTCCAGTATTTTTGCTGGCATTCATTCTGTCGGCATCGACTGAACAAGCATTCGCCGCGCGTGGAAAACCTATCACGCGCATTGATGGATGGAAGCCGACGACAGAAATACTGGAATACCATTCCTGCGGAATGGCCGATATGTGCTGGGTGGCAGAGCTCAAGAACAAGAAAACGAGGAAGCGGATTGCCGCACTTCGCTGCAATGGCGAAAAGCTATTTTCGATTTTAGGGAGGGAGCCTGAGAAAATCGCTGCCGCGAATTGCCATGCGTTCGAGGATAAAGACAAATTTGAACAGATACCCCGAGCATTTCGCACCTTGCTTAATCGCTGACAACGCCCCCTCGCGTCGTTCCGCTACCGGGAAGCCGTCGATTCGAGCGTGCAAAGAAACGCCCGCCGCACGGTCACTCCGCACGGTCACCCATCACTCAGCGCAAGACCAGCTACGGTGATGTACCGACGCTGGCTTCCCAATGCAATAAATAAAATATTGTATTTTTATAAATAATCTCTTCCCGCTTTCTCCTTTCCACCGCTCTCCCACCCGCTTTGCTGGAGGCCAACCCCCGGGCCTGCTAAACTTGCCGGTCCGCCCACTGTGCAGGGCGGGCTCCAGGCATGGTCCTGGCCAACCTCCACGACAAATTGACAGAAGAATTCGACCCCGCTCCCCTTGCGGACGAGCATGAATCAGGCTCCTTCGAGAGCTATTTCCGCGATCCCACCCAGGCCGCCGAAGCGCCCCTGGCCTGGGGCCTGGGCCAGCGGCTGGATGTGCTGGACGCCCTGCGCGGCCTGGTCTCCGGTGGCCAGGCGGCGGCACGCCTGCGCATCTGGGTGTTCCTGGAACTGGCGGCCCAGCCGCAAGGGCGGCTGCAGCGCGAAGACCTGAACCAGCTGTTCTACGCCCTGAAACCCGAGGCCATGGACGCCGCGCTCAAGCGCCTGCGCGACCTGGGCCTGCTGGTCTGGGACGCCACCGGCCAGGATTACCAGCTCTCACCCATCGCCCAGCAGGTGCAAGCCCTGCTGGCGCCGCTCACGCGCGCCGTCGGTGAGGATGACGAGATGGCCGCGCTGCTCTCGCAGGTGGCCGGGGCCCAGGCCCTGGGCCTGTCCGACGCCAGCCAGATCCGCCACCTGCATGCCCAGCTGGCGCGCCTGCACGACCAGTTCGCCGATGCCATCGAAAGTGGCTCCGAAGCCCTGCTGCGCGAAGCCCAGCCACGTTTCGAACGCGCCCTGAAGCTGGTCAACCGCGCCGGCGAAGCCCTGACCGCCCTGATCCGCAGTGAACATGCCGACGCCCGCCTGGAGCGCGAAGCCCGCGCCCTGGGCAATGGCCAGGCCCGTCTGCTGACCATGGCCAGCCAGTTCACTCGCGCCCTGCAACAGGCTGACCGCCAGCGCGTCACGCTCGGCAGCACCGGCGTGACCAGTTCGGACGTGCGGCGCTGGCTGCAGAGCCATCCCGATCTGTCCTCCCTGATGGGGGAGGCGCTGTCCATGGGCGTCAAGCCGGTCTTCGTCAGCGGCCACGAATTGCTGGATGTGGCCGAGGGCGAGTTCGAACGCGACCGCCCCGACGCGCAGCGCTCGCAAGGCCTGCCGCCCCCGGCCCAGGCGGTGGAGGGCAAGATCGAAGCGCTGCGCATGCCGGTCGAACTGGGTGACCTGATCGCCCAGCTGGGCCGGCTGGGCGCCATGCCGCAAGAGAGTGGCGCGGAACCACCGCAGCCGCAGCCGCTGTCGACCGTGGTACTGGGCGGCAGCTTCGGCAAGGCCGCCTATCGCCTGCAGTTGCTGCCGCTATTGGGCGACCGCCAGGCGCAGACCCTGCAGGGCCAGACCGGCGACCTGGCGCGCCTGCCATGGCAGGCCGGCTTCCTGCCGCTGGTCGAGAAAATCGATGACCCGGATGTCGCCGCCATCAGTGGCGGCGCCATCCACCCAGATCCATCCCCGGAAAGACCGAATGAGTGAGACCCTAGACGAGGCCGGCCTGCTGGCCGCCGAACTGCTGGCCCGCCGCTGGCTGCCGCGCAAGCATCCGCGCGTGCGCCGCGCCCTGATCGATGCCGACCTGTGGCAGGCGCTGCAGGACCGGCTGACGCAGGTGGGTTTGCGGCTGGTGGACAATATCCACGCCGACCATATCAGCGTGGCACTGGTGCGCCCGGCCGAGTACGCCGTCTTCGGCGAAGCCGGCATGAATGCCAACAACAACATCGACCTGCCACGCGATGCGATCTCGCTGCTGGTGGTGCTGTGGTCGCTGATCGTGCTGCCCAAGCGCGAGCGCCAGTCGGCGCGCGCCGCCGGTGACGCCGGCGAGCAGCAGGAAGAGATGTTCCACACCGACAAGCCCATGCCCAGCGCCGCCGAGGTCAGCCCGGTGGTGTCCTATCGATCGCTGCTGGCCGACTTCGGCACGCAGCTGGGCAAGAAGATGCGCATGGACGGCAACCTGCGTCGCCTGGAAGCCCACGGCTTTATCGTGCGACGCGGTGACGACATCGCCGAAGGCCCCTTGCTGGACCTGCTGCTGGACTACGACGCCCTGGCGCCGCGCATTCTCGATGGCGCCCTGGGTGAAGTGCTGGCCCGCGCCACTGCCCGCGAGGAAGCCGCAGGGGCCGACGCCGACCAGAGCGACCCGGCACCGGTAAAACCGGCAGACGAAGAAGGAGAATTCTGATGTTCCACCTGCAATCGCTGGAACTGCTGCAGTGGGACTATTGCCAGCGCCTGACGCTGCCCCTGGACGGTTCCATCATCACCATCGCTGGCCCCAATGGGTCCGGCAAGACCACGCTGCTGGACGCCATGCGTACCCTGCTCGGGCTGGAGTGCTCGGGCGGGCGCAGCTACAAGACCTATGCCCGGCACGCCAATGCCGACACCACCTGGCTGCGCGCCACGGTGGACAACCGTCCGCATGGCCGCCAGACCTCCACCCGTCCGTTCGCCCGCAACCTGCTCTATGCCGATCAGGTCACGCTGGCCTGCCGCATCGAGCGCAACGGTGGCGACTGGCAACGACGCTACTGCATGAGTGATGGCGATGTCGCCATCGAAACCCTGGCGCAACTGCCGGAGAAGGATTGGCTGGGCCTGGACCACTGGCGCAAGCGTCTGGAAGGTGCCGGGCTGTCGCGCGCGATTGCCCGCGTGCTGGCGCTGGAGCAGGGCCAGACCGACCGCCTGTGCGAATTCTCGCCCAAGGAATTGCTGCGGCTGGTGTTCGAGGTCTTCGGTGACCAGGAAGTGCTGGACCGCTACGAAGAAGCCCGTCGCCACCAGCGCGACCTCGCCGCGGAAGTGACGCTGGCCGAGCAGGAACTGGCCTATAGCGAGGCGCAACTGGCCCAGCTCGACAGCCGCGTGACCCTGTATCGGCAATACCAGGGCAAGCTGCGCGAGCGTGAAATCCTGGCCGCCGAGGTGATCCCCGTGCTGCGCTGGCATGAAGAGCGCCAGACCACGGCCGGACGCCTGCGCGAACTGCACCGCCAGCGCCTGCATCACAACGAGCAGCGTCGCCAGCGCAGCAGCGATGCGCTGCAGCTGTCGGCACTGCTGACGCAACAGCAGGCCGCCCGCGAAAAGGTGAGCACGCTGGAACGCGACAAGGCCGAGGCCCAGCAGGCCCAGCAAAAAGCCCGCGATGCCGAAAAGCCGGTCGAGGAACTGGTCAAGCAGGCCGATGAACTGCTGGCCCTGTCGGCAGTGGAAGGCGATGCCGCGCAACTGCTGTCACGGGTGGAAGAACTGGAGCAGCAGAAGGGCGCATTGAACGACCGCTGGCGCGACCTGGAGCAGCAGCGCAAGCAAGCCCAGGAAGCCCTGGAACGCCTGAGCGGACAGCGCCAGGCCCCCAAGCCGGGCGATGTGCAGCAATTCAGCCGCAGCCTGCGCCAGGCCGGCATTGCGCACCACATCCTGGCCGATGTCATCGAGATCGGCGACGACCACTGGCGCGCCGCCGCCGAAGGGGTGCTGCGCGCGTCCTGCTGGGTGGTGGTGCTGGACGACCCCAAGGATGAAGCCGCCGCCATGGCCCTGGCCGAGCGCGAGCGCTATCGTCACTACGTGGTGTCGGACGCCGCCACCGCACCGGCCCAGCCGGCCGCGGACAGCCTGCTGGCGGTGCTGCGTTTCTCGGCCAAGGCGCCGTCCTGGCTGCTGCGCCAGCTGGCGCAGATCCGCCGTGTGGAGGATACCGTCGAGGGTGCGCGCCTGGGTGGCGAATGGATCACGCCGCAAGCCTACTGGCGCGACGGTCGGGGCGGACGCAGCGTCTGGCGCGACCCGGGTGACTATCAGTTCGGCGCCGCCGCCATGGCCTCGCGCCAGGCCTCGATCCAGAAACGCCTGGCCACGCTGGACGATCAGCTCACCGATGTCGTGCTCAAGCAGAGCGAGGTCAAGCGCCAGCTGGAGGCCGCCAAGAAAGCTACCGAAGGCCACCTGGCCGCCGAGGAACTGGCGCGCCGTAGTGAAGAATTCGAGCAGGCCAGACGTCAGTTGCCCTCGTTGCGCGCAGCCCGGGTGGCCGCCAGCGAACGCTGGACGCAACTGGATGCACAGCATGCCGACGCCATCGAACAGCGCACCATCATCGATGGCAAGTACCAGGGCCTGCAGCGCCGCCTGCGCGACACCGAAGGCGACCTGGCCGGCCAGGAGCGCGACTGGCGCACCCGCCACGACGAGCAGCGCGCCCGCGCGCTGGCCTCGCGGGCGCAGAAGGGGCGCTTCCCGCAACGCTGGATCGGCGCCGACGCCGTGCAGGCGCTGTACGAGAAATACAGCAACGCCAAGCAGGCCGAACTGCGCATGGCGGCGGTGGAAACCGAGCTCGACAGCGGCCAGTGGGAAAAGGACGGCACCGTCGAAGACAAGCACCTCATCATGCAAGGCACGGTGGGCAACCAGCGCAACGAACTGGACTCGCGCAAGATCAGCAATGCCCAGGCCGAGGAAGCGGTAGGCAATGCCCGCGAACGCTACATCGATGTGTTGCGCGCCACCGTGCGGCGCTATCGCAAGAACATCGTCGATCTCGGTGCGCTGGCCGGCGTGATCGTCAGTGCCGACCTGCCGCACCTGGACAACGACGACACCGTACTGCGCCAGGCCGAGCTGAAGGTCAGCTTCAACTTCGACGGCAAGGGCGAGATCGGCCTGAACGACGGCGAAGCCTCGGGCGGGCAGCAGGTCATCAAGTCGCTGATCCTGCTGGTGGGCTTGTTGAAGGACGACGACATGCCGGGCGGCTTCGTCTTCATCGACGAACCCTTTGCCCACCTGGATGTGCGCAACATCCAGCTGGTCGGCAACTTCCTCAAGTCGACCCGCGCCCAGTACGTGCTGACCACGCCGATCACGCACAACGTCGAAGTCTTCGAGCCGGCCGATATCACGCTGGTGACCTCGAAGAAGCCGCGTGAAGCCCGCTGGGCGCCGCCCATCGGGGTGTTGCAGCGGCGGCTGCGGCTGGATGCCTGAAGCGGCTAAGAGGGAAGGAAGAGGGCGCTGACGCTGGTCAGCGCCTTTTTTTCAGGGCCTGTTGACACTGAATCTGCGAGTGTGAACAGGCCCTAGCGCAACTCGCGCACTATCCGTCCGGGAGGCAAGAGGCCAGACGGCACTTCCGGTACCTCGGCCTCCAGCAATTGATGGGCCACGCATTCGCACCAGTGGATGCCGCGGGCCAGTGCCAGGGGCTTGGAGTCGTACAGGCCCGGCAGGGAGCGCTTGGGGAAGAGCTGCCCAATGGAGCGGTGGCGGATTTCCACGCCGCTGACGAACCAGCTGTCGGCGCGGTTGGCGCACCAGACCCTGAACATGAACGGCGAAGAATGTCCCGTCACTTCGTAACAAGACATCGTGTTTGCACGTTGACCCAACTGCTTTCCTCCTATGGTTTGGGCGGCATTATAAACAGCGTCGGGCAAGCTTGCCAAAGGCCCCGGCGCTAGCGCAAGCGCCAGCATTTCCAGTCCACAAGAAAATCAGCAGGAAGTAGGCGGGGGTAATGGATTCCTACAAGGCTTGTAGGTGTTGTCTTGCATAGCTTCAAAGCCGCGTCACCTAGAATGGTCAGACCGTGCGTCCAGGGGGACTGCAGGCGCCCGGTACCTTTCCCAATGCGCCTTCCGCCAGCCACGCGAAGCGGAAGGTATGACCGTCCAGGACACAAAAAGAACATGACTTCCGCTCACACCCAGCAACTGACCGTGATTCTCAACCAGCACCAGCAAAACCTGCTGGAAAACTGGCTCACGACCTTGACGTCCAAACTGGGCCGCAAGGAAAAAAGCGGTGAATTCGAAATCCGCCGCCAGGCCGAACAGTTCCTGAGCCTGCTGGCCCGTACCCTGGAAAGCGGGGCCGGCAGCGACACCGATGGCAACGACTGGGCCGATGTGCGCCACCTGCTGGGCGAAGTGTCGCGTACGCGTGCGCTGCAGGGCTTTTCCTCGCTGGATACCGCCAGCTTCGTGTTTGCCCTGAAGGAACCGCTGTTCGACCATCTGCGCAGCATCCTGGGCGAGCAGCCGGCCCAGCTGGCGCAGGAGATCGCGGCCACCAGTTCGCTGTTCGACAAGCTGGGCCTGTACACCATTGAAGTGCACCAGAAGGCGCGCGAGCAGGTCATCCTGCGTCAGCAGCAGGAACTGCTTGAGCTGTCCACGCCGGTGGTGCAGCTGTGGCAGAACGTGCTGGCGCTGCCGCTGATCGGCACGCTCGACAGTGCGCGCACCCAGGTGGTGATGGAAAGCCTGCTGCAGAAGATCGTCGAGACCGGCGCCATGATCGCCATCATCGACATCACCGGCGTGCCCACCGTCGATACGCTGGTGGCCCAGCATCTGCTCAAGACCATCGCTGCCGCCCGCCTGATGGGCGCGGACTGCATCATCAGCGGCATCCGTCCGCAGATCGCCCAGACCATCGTGCATCTGGGCGTGAACCTGGAAGACGTGACCACCAAGGCCACTCTGGCCGATGCCTTCATGATCGCGCTCAAGAAGACCGGCTCGCGGGTTACTGTCCAGAATACGGAGCAGTAATCCATGGAACGCATCCCTATCCTGCGCATGGGGCGCTTGTTGCTGGTGACCATCCAGGTCGACATGCACGATCGCCTGGCCATGGCGCTGCAGGACGACCTGACCGAGCGCATCGTCAAGGACCGCGCGCGCGGCGTGCTCATCGACATCTCCGCGCTGGACGTGGTGGATTCCTTCATCGGTCGCATGATCAGCAATACCGCCTCGATGGCGCGGGTGCTGGACGCCCGCACCGTGGTGGTAGGCATGCAGCCGGCCGTGGCCATCACCCTGGTCGAGCTGGGACTGACACTGGATGGCGTGCGTACCGCCCTCAATGTGGAACGCGGCGTCAAGCTGCTTGAGTCGGAGAGCGACTGATGGGCGCGCCCCACATGCCGTGCGAGGTACACGGTGGATGAACAGCAACTCCTGACCCAGACCCTGCAGACCGACGAAGACGTGGTGCGCCTGCGCAAGCTGGTGCGCGACCATCTGGTGCGACTGGGCTTTTCGCTGGTGGAGCAGACCAAGATGGTGACGGCGGCCAGCGAACTGGCGCGCAATACCCTGCGCTACGGCGGTGGCGGCGAAGCCCGCGTGGATGAGCTCAATAGCGGCACCCGACGTGGCCTGCGACTGGTATTTGCCGACCAGGGACCGGGCATCGCCGATATCGGGCTGGCGCTCACCGATGGCTACACCACCGGCGGCGGCCTCGGGCTGGGACTGTCCGGCGCCAAGCGGCTGGCCGATGAATTCGAGATCGATACCGCGCCGGGCGCGGGAACCCAGGTAAGCATCATCAAATGGAAACTGTTCTGACGGCCTCGCGCAGCGAGGAATGCGTCGCCGTCAATGAAACCGTCGATATCGCAGCAGCGCGGCGGGCGGCGGCCGACCTGGCGCGACGACTGGGTTTTGCCCAGGAACCGGCGGCCCGGCTGGCGCTGGTGCTGACCGAAGCGGCCACCAATATTCTCAAGCATGCCGGGCATGGAGAAATCCTGTTGCGCTCCGTCATGGGCAATACCGCAGCGGGTGCGGCGGTACGTGGCATCGAGATGCTGGCCATCGATAATGGCCCCGGCATGCAAGATGCCGGGGCCGCCATGACCGACGGCAGTTCGACCACCGGCACCTATGGTGTGGGGCTGGGCGCGATCCGGCGTCAGTCCGACGAATTTGACCTCTATTCCTGGCCCGAGCGCGGCACGATCCTGCGCGCCGTGCTGTGGGAGGCGCCGGGCGCGCGCCAGCCGTGGCAATGCGGCCTGGTCTGCCTGCCCTTGGCGGGCGAGCAGCGCTGCGGTGACGCCGGCTGGGCGGCGACCGTGGATGACGGGCTCTTGTCGATGGTGGTCGATGGCCTGGGCCATGGCGACGCTGCCGCCGACGCCGCCGATGGCGCCGTGCAGGTGCTGGCCGACATGACGGCGGTCAGCCGCGTGCGACCACCTTCCGAGCTGGTGCCGCCCATGCACACCGCCTTGCAGAAGACGCGGGGCGCGGCGGTGGCCGTCGCTAGCATCGATGTGCAGGTCGGCAAGGTGCGCTTTGCCGGGGTTGGCAATATCGCCTGCTGTACCAGCCTCGGCGGTCAACGCCGTCATCTGGTATCGGTCAATGGCATCGTCGGCCACAACCTGCGCAAGGTGCAGCAGTTCGAGACGCCCTGGCAGGATGGCATGCTGCTGATCCTCCATTCGGACGGGTTGACCAGCCGCTGGTCGCTGGATGGCTATCCGGGCGTGGAACAGGCGCACGCGGCCGTGATTGCGGCCTTGCTGTATCGTGATTTCTATCGTGGCCGTGACGACGTCAGCGTCATGGTCCTGCGTCAGGGAGAGGCGGGATGACCTTGCGTTTGCTCACCGTGGCCATCGGGAATGAAATCGATGTGGTCGGCGCTCGCCAGCGCGCGCGCCAGATCGCCGAATTGTGTGGCTTCGCCCAGCAGGACCAGGTGCGCATCGCCACCAGTATCTCGGAACTGGCGCGCAATGCCTTCCGCTATGCCGGGCGCGGTCAGGTGGAGTTCGCCATCGAAGGCAGTACCGCCCCGCAGACCTTGCTCATGTGCGTGCGCGACCAGGGGCCGGGCATTGCCGACCTGGAGCTGGTGCTCTCCGGGCGCTATCAGTCCCATACCGGCATGGGCCTGGGGCTGACGGGTGCGCGCAAGCTGATGGATGCCTTCGATATCGAGACCGCCCCGGGCAAGGGCACCACGGTGCTGATGCGCAAGCTGCTGCCGCCGGCGGCACGGTTGATCACGCCGCGCGTGGCCGGTGAGATCGGCAGCGCGCTGGCGGCCGCACCGGCCGGGCTGGCCCTGTTCGAAACCCAGCAGCAGAACCAGGAATTGCTGGCCACCCTGGCCGAGCTCAAGGGCCGTCAGGAAGAGTTGCTGCAACTGACCCGCGAACTGGAAGACACCAACCGCGGCGTGGTGGCGCTGTATGCGGAGCTGGATGAAAAGGCCGACCACCTGCGCCGCGCCGACGAGGCCAAGTCGCGCTTCCTCTCCAACATGAGCCATGAATTCCGCACCCCGCTGTCCTCCATCCGGGCGCTGGCCAAGTTGTTGCTGGATCGGGTGGATGGCGAACTCGGTACCGAGCAGGAACGCCAGGTGCGCTACATCCTGGACAGCGCCGGGGCCTTGTCGGAACTGGTCAATGACCTGCTGGACCTGGCCAAGATCGAGGCCGGCAAGGTCGAGATCCAGCCCAGCCGCTTCCAGGTAGCCGAACTCTTCAGCGCCCTGCGCGGCATGCTGCGCCCTTTGCTGGTGTCGGACCGGCTACGCCTGAGTTTTGTCGCTCCTGACGAATGCGAGATGTTCACCGATGAGGGCAAGCTTTCGCAGATCCTGCGCAACTTCATCTCCAATGCCATCAAGTTCACCGAGCAGGGCAGCATCACGGTGACCGCCGAGCCGTTGCACGACGGCACGGTGCGCTTCTCGGTCACCGATACCGGCATCGGCATCCCGCCCCAGCATCTGGGCATTATCTTCGAAGAATTCTCGCAGGTGGAAAACCACCTGCAACGCCACGTCAAGGGCACCGGCCTGGGCCTGCCGCTCTGTCGCCAGCTGGCCATGCTGCTGGGCGGTGAAGTGGCGGTGGCCAGTCAGCAGGGCCAGGGTTCGACCTTCAGCGCGGTGATCCCGGTGATCCATGCCGGCACCGGGGCCCTGCCCGATGGGTCGCCGCTGGCCTTGCACGAGCGGCCGGAGCCCTCGGCCGCCAGCCTGCCGGTGCTGGTGGTGGAAGACCGGCCTGAATTGCGTCTGCTGTACCAGCGCTACCTGCACCAGTCGGAGTTCCGCGTGGTGCCGGCCTCGTCGGTGGCGGAGGCCGAAGCCCTGTGGCGCAACGGCGAGCCCTGCGCCGTGGTGCTGGATATCCTGCTGGACGGCAAGGATTCCTGGCACTGGCTGGTGCAGCTCAAGAACGACCCCTCGCGTTGCGATGTGCCGGTCATCATCGCCTCCGACGTGGACGACAAGAGCAAGGCCATGGGACTGGGCGCGGACGCCTATTTCCTCAAGCCGGTAGGACGCGATGAGCTGCTGGCGGCCCTGCGTTCGCTGGTGGAATTGCCGCCGCATCGAAACGAAATCGCCCTCGGCGAGGTCAATGCCTAAATCCCTGTTACCCATGCCTGCCATGAGCCATCCTCAACAACTGATCCTCAACGTCGACGATACCGACGCCGCACGTTATGCGCGCACCCGTATCCTGACCAAGGCCGGGCTGCGCGTGGTGGAGGCTGCCAGCGGCACCGAGGCACTGGCGCTGGCACGCGAACTGAAGCCAGCGCTGATCCTGCTGGACGTGAAGCTGCCCGACATCCACGGCATGGAAGTCTGCTCCCGCCTCAAGGCCGATCCGGCCACCGCCTCCTGCCTGGTGCTGCAGACCTCGGCCTCCTACATCGGACTGGCCGACAAGATCCGCGCCCTCGAAGGCGGCGCTGACAACTACCTGTTCGAACCGATCGAACCGGCCGAGCTGGTGGCCAACGTGCATGCGCTGCTGCGCCTGGCCAAGGTGGAGAACGAGCTACGCGAGATCGACCGCCGCAAGGACGAGTTCCTGGCCATCCTGGCGCACGAGCTGCGCAATCCGCTGGTGCCCATGCGCAATGCCATCGGTATTCTCAACACCCGGGCGCCGGATGCGCCGGAGTGGGAGCTGCGCGCCCGCAACACCATTTCCAATCACCTCGACCACATGGTGCGGCTGGTGGACGACCTGCTGGACGTGTCGCGCCTGTCACACAACAAGCTGGCGCTGCAGCTGCGTCGCACGCTGGTGGCCGAGGTCATCCACAATGCGCTGGAATCGGCCCAGCAGCTGATGGAGCGCAAGCGTCAACAGCTGCACCTGGACATGGCCGATGCCAGCCTGGCGGTGGAGGGTGACGAGGTCCGGCTGGCCCAGGTGCTGATCAACCTGCTGCACAATGCCGCCAAGTTCAGCCCGGAGGGTGGTCATATCTACCTGGCAGCGCAGGCTGAGGCCGACAAGGTGGTCTTGACAGTCCGGGATGAAGGCATCGGCATCGCCGCCGAGCGACTGGACGATATCTTCGGCATGTTCGCCCAGGCCAATGCGCTGGGTCATGATCGTCAGGATGGGCTGGGAATCGGCCTGTCGCTGGCACGCAGCCTGGTCCAGCTGCATGGGGGCGAATTGACCGTGCAGAGTGCCGGCATCGGCCAGGGCAGCGTGTTCCGTATCGAACTGCCGCGGGCCATGCCGGACAAGACCGCCAGCGGTTCCGACCCGGCAAATGCGACGGCCGAGACGACTGCCACGAATGCCGCGAATGGCGCAAGCACCACAAACGCAGCAGCATCAACCGACGGCACGCCGCGTGCCGGCATGCGCGTGCTGGTGGTGGACGACAACATCGACATCGCCGACACCATGAAGGAATTGATGGAGTTGCTGGGCCACGATGTGCAGGCGGTCTATAGCGGCACGCGTGCCATCGCCCGTGCCAAGGAATGGGTTCCCGATGCGGTGTTGCTGGACATCGGGCTCAAGGACATGACCGGTCACGACCTGATCCGCGCCCTGCGGGCCGAGCCGGCCACCCGCAACGTCTACTTGCTGGCCTGCTCGGGCTTCAGCAGCGATGAAGACAAGCGCGAAGCCTACGACGCCGGTGTCGACGACTACCTGGTCAAGCCGGTCGACCTCGATACCCTGGCGCAACTGGAGTTGCGCCGTCCGCCGCCGCGTGCCCGCGCATGAAGCATCCGGGTCGCGGGGCCGGGGACGGCGCGGCGGCTTATTGCTTCAGGAACTGCAGCACGGCCTGGGTGAAGGACTTGGGCTGCTGCTGGTTGGAGATGTGGGCGGCATCGAATTCCACATACAGCGCGCCCGGGATGGTGGCGCGCATGAATTGTCCATCGGCCGGTGGCGTGGGAACATCGCAGCTGCCGGCAATCACCAGGGTCGGGGCAGTGATGCCGGCGATGGCCGCGCGCAGGTCGTTGTCTCGCACCGCCGCGCAGGCGCCGGCATAGCCTTCGGCCGGGGTCGCCAACAGCATCGTGGTCAGCGCTTGCACCTGCTGCGGATGCTGGGCCGCATACTCCGGCGTCAACCAGCGTGACACCACTGCTGCCGCAATGGCGGACAGGCCGTCACGCTGCACGGTCTCGATGCGGCTGTTCCATGCCTCGGGGGTGCCGATCTTGGCCCCGGTATTGCAGAGGATGAGCTTGCTGACCCGCTCGGGATGATGCACCGCCAGCCACATGAAGGTGCTGCCACCCATGGAAAGGCCGCAGAAATGCGCCTGGGCGATCTGCAGATGGTCCAGCAGGGCGATGACGTCACCCCCCAGCTGGGCGATGGTATAGGGGCCGGGCGTAACCTCCGACTGGCCGTGGCCGCGGGTGTCGTAGCGCAGCACGCGGAAGTGCTGGCTCAGTTCGGCCATCTGCGGCTCCCACATCGCCAGCGAGGTCCCCAGCGAATTGGAAAACACCAGCACCGGCAGCGAGGCATCGCCGTCGAGTTGATAGTGCAGCTTGATTCCGTTCAGTGTTGCGAATGGCATGGATCGATCCTTGACGCGCCGGCCGGCATCAGGCCGGGGGCGCGCGATGGTGGTCAGCAGGGAAGGGGGAGGCTCAGCCGATCTGTGCGATGGCCGAGGGGTGCTGGGTCAGCGGGGTGACCGAGATGCTCATGAAGGGATACAGCGGCAGCGCCGAGAGGATGTTGTGCAGCTCGTCATTGCCCGAGACATTGAAGATGCTCACATTCGCATACTGACCCACCACACGCCACAGGTCGCGCCACTTGCCTTCGCGCTGCAGCTTCTGCGCCATCTCCTTCTCGTCCTTCTTCAACTGGTCGGCGACCGCCTTGTCCAGGGTGGCGGGGATGTTGACTTGCATTTGGACCATGAACAGCATGATGTTTTCTCCGTTATCGCGTTGTGATTATGGTGGGGGCGAGGGCTGAAGCTTCAGATGGAATGTTCGATTAACGAACATTAATCCTTTATTCGCACAGCCGAGTGTAGGCGTGTGCCGGTGAGGATGTCAACCTGGGACGACAGCGCAGTGCATCAATGAAGCCCGCATACAGCTGTACCACAGCACCACAGCACCACCACCACGGCGCTCAATCGCGCCGCTCGGGATTGGGGAAGCCGGTGGCCGGGAAGGAACTGGTCTCGATGTCCAGCCAGGCCGGGCGCTCGGCGTACATGTCCGCCACCAGTTGCTTGACGGCCTCGATGTACCAGGCGTTGTCGTTGATGCGGTGGGTCAGGATGATGGGCGAGGTGGCACGCGGGTCGTCGATCAGCCGGTAATGCAGGTCATTGCGCAGGCGCGCCGAGGCCGGGATCAGGCACAGGCCCGACTCCGCCGCCACCAGGCCCAGGGCGGTCTGGATTTCGCGCACCTCGTGCACTTCGGCGGGATGGATGTCCTGGTCGTTGAGCAGGCTCAGGATGTGGTCGGCAAAGCTGGGGCGCGGTTCCTTGGGATAGACGATCAGCTTCTGGCCATGCACTTCCTTCAGGCTCACGCGCTGGTGGCTGGCCGCCAGCGGGAAGGAGGGCGGGATCGCCAGTACCAGCTTTTCCTCGCGCAGGACGATGCGCGCCACCGTGGCGTCGTTGCTGCGGATGCGGCCGAAGCCGATATCGATGCGGCCCGACTTGAGGGCCGCGAACTGCTGCATCGAGGTCAGTTCCAGCAACTGGATATCCACCTCCGGGTAGTGCTGGCGCAGCTTGCGTACCAGCACCGGCAGGCCACCGTAGAGGGTCGAGGCGACGAAGCCGATGGAGAGTGTCTGGCGCTGGTTCAGGCCGATCTGCTGGGTGGCGTTCTTCAGCTGCTCCAGGCGGTTGAGGATCTGCAGCGCCTGCTCGTAGAACACCCGGCCGGCCTCGGTCAGGCGCAGCGGGCGGCTGTTGCGCAGGAGCAGTTGCACGCCCAGCTCTTCTTCCAGCAGCTGGATCTGGCGGCTCAATGGGGGCTGCGCAATGTGCAGCTGCTCCGAGGCCCGCGTGAAGTTGCGCGTATTGGCGACGGCGACGAAGTATTTCAGTTGTCTGATGTCCATGGCCAAAAATCATATCGCACGGGAACAAAAGATGTCTAATTCTTTGATTTCTTTGGGTGCGCTGCAAAACTATATAAAAAAGGTATGAAACTAGATGTATTTGGTGTTGGCAATGGCAGGGCTTTCGGGTGTTCAATGCAAGCCATGGATACCCAACAACACCTTCACACTGCGGCAGCCCCGGCGAGCATCGAGCGGGTCGAGACCTTCCTGGTCGATCTGCCCACCATCCGCCCCCATCAATTGTCGATGGCGACCATGAACGGGCAGACCCTGATGCTGGTACGCCTGTATTGCTCCGACGGCAGTGTCGGTGTGGGCGAGGGCACCACCATCGGCGGCCTGGCCTACGGCGCGGAGTCGCCCGAGGGCATGAAGCTGGCCATCGATACCTATTTCGCACCCCTGCTGCTGGGGGCCAACGCCAGCGCCATCCCGGCCCTGATGGCACGCCTGAACAAGGCCATCCAGGACAACCGCTTCGCCAAGTGCGCCATCGAGACTGCGCTGTTCGATGCCCTGGGCCAGCGCACCGGCCTGCCGGTCTCGCAGCTGCTGGGCGGACCGGCCCGCGACAGCCTGCCGGTGGCCTGGACCCTGGCCTCGGGTGATACCGCCAAGGACATCGACGAAGCCGAGCGCATGCTGGCCCAGCGTCGCCACAATATCTTCAAGCTCAAGATCGGCCGGCGCGAGGTCGACGCCGACGTTGCCCACGTGGCCGCCATCAAGAAGGCCCTGGGCGACCGCGGTACGGTGCGGGTGGACGTGAACATGGCCTGGAGCGAACTGGAAGCCCAGCGCGGCCTGGCCGGCCTGGTCGATGCCGGCTGCGAACTGGTGGAGCAGCCGGTGGCCTCGCCCCAGGCGCTGGCACGCCTGAAGGGCAAGCATGCCATCGCGGTGATGGCCGATGAATCGCTGACCGGCCCGGCCTCGGCCTTCGCCCTGGCGCGCATCGGCGGCGCCGACGTCTTTGCCATCAAGATCGAACAATCCGGTGGCCTGCGCGCGGCCCAGCAGGTGGCTGCCATCGGCGACGCCGCCGGCATCGAACTGTACGGCGGCACCATGCTGGAGGGCGCCATCGGCACCATCGCCTCGGCGCACGCCTTCGCCACCTTCCGCGAACTGCAGTGGGGGACCGAACTGTTCGGGCCGCTGCTGCTGACCGAGGAAATCCTGGCCACGCCCCTGCAGTACCAGGACTTCCATCTCGCCATTCCGCAAGGCCCCGGCCTTGGCATCGTGCTCGATGAAGAGCGTGTGCAATACTTCCGTCGCGACCGCAGGCAAGGCGCTACCGTGACCACAGTGACAGCAGCGAGGCCGACCGCACTGGTCGGATAAAACAAAAAATCACTTTCCCCGATCGATAAATCCAATAGGAGACTCAACCATGGCAGCCAAGATTTTCAGCACCCCCGAAGTACAAGATTTCCTGCGTCTGGCCAGCGGCCTGGACACCGAAGGCGGCAGCCCGCGCACCAAGCAGATCGTGCATCGCATTCTCTCGGACCTGTTCAAGACCATCGAAGACCTGGAAATCACGTCCGACGAATACTGGGCCGGCGTGGCCTACATCAACCGCCTGGGCGCCTCCAGCGAGGCCGGCCTGCTGTCGCCGGGCCTGGGCCTGGACCGCTTCCTGGACATGCGCATGGATGCCGAAGATGCCGCGCTGGGCATCACCGGCGGTACCCCGCGCACCATCGAAGGTCCGCTCTACGTCGCCGGTGCACCGGTGGAGCAGGGCTTTGCCCGCCTGGATGACGGCAGTGACCAGGCCGGCCAGACCATCATCATGCACGGTACCGTCTACGGTGCCGACGGCAAGCCGCTGCCGGGCGTGCAGGTCGAAGTCTGGCATGCCAATACCAAGGGCTTCTATTCGCACTTCGATCCGACCGGCGAGCAAAAGCCGTTCAACATGCGTCGCACCATCATCACCGACGCCCAGGGTCGCTACAAATTCCGCAGCATCATGCCGGCCGCCTACGGCTGCCCGCCGGCCGGTCCCACCCAGGGCCTGCTCAATGAACTGGGTCGTCACGGCAACCGTCCGGCGCACATCCACTTCTTCGTCACCGCCGAAGGTCATCGCAAGCTGACCACGCAGATCAACATCGAAGGCGATCCGCTGATCTATGACGACTTCGCCTACGCCACCCGCGAAGGCCTGGTGCCGCCGCTGGTCGAGCGTACCGATGCCGCCAGCATCAAGGCCGAGGGCCTGGAGGGGCCGTTCGCCGAGATCGTCTTCGACATCTCGCTGACTGCCCTGGTCAACGGCGCCGACAACCAGATCGTCGATCGCCCGCGTCTGGCGGCCTGACGCGCCCCTTCGGCGCCACTTCGTCCACCCCCCGCCGCAGTGAAGCCGCGATGGCCACCATCGCGGGGGGCGGCTTGCACCCTGGAGAAACCGCACCATGAACACCCTCGCCGCCGCTGACAAGTACCAAGCCGTCGACAGCCTGCTCGACAGCGCCCTGCAGGAAGACCCGGCCAATGGCATCTTCCGCTGCCGTCGTGACATCTTCACCAACCCTGAGCTGTTCGAGCTGGAGATGAAGCACCTGTTCGAATCGAACTGGGTCTACCTGGCCCACGAGAGCCAGATTCCCGAGGTCAACGACTACTACACCACCTGGATCGGTCGTCAGCCGGTGGTCATCACCCGCGACAAGACCGGCCAGTTGAACGCCGTCATCAATGCCTGCGCCCACAAGGGCGCCATGCTGTGCCGTCGCAAGCACGGCAACAAGAGCAGCTTCACCTGCCCCTTCCACGGCTGGACCTTCAGCAACAGCGGCAAGCTGCTCAAGGTGAAGGACGAGAAGACCACCGAATACCCGGTCTCCTTCAACAAGGACGGCTCGCACGACCTGACCCGGGTGGCGCGCTTCCAGAGCTATCGGGGCTTCCTCTTCGGCAGCCTGTCGGAGGACGTGCTGCCGCTGGAAGAGTACCTGGGCGAGACCCGCGTGATCATCGACCAGATCGTCGACCAGGCGCCCAACGGACTGGAAGTCCTGCGTGGCAACTCCAGCTACATCTACGACGGCAACTGGAAGATGCAGATGGAAAACGGCTGCGACGGCTATCACGTCAGCACCGTGCACTGGAACTACGCGGCCACCATGGGCCGCCGCAAGGAAGGTGGCACCAAGGCCACCGATGCCAACAACTGGAGCAAGGCGGTGGCCGGTGTCTATGGCTTCGAGAATGGCCATATCCTGTTGTGGACCAATACCCTCAACCCGGAAGTGCGCCCGATCTGGAACCAGCGCGAAGAACTGGCCGCCCGCGTCGGCCAGGCCCGCGCCGACACCATCGTGGCCCAGACCCGCAACCTGTGCCTGTATCCCAACGTGTTCCTGATGGACCAGTTCGGCACGCAGATCCGCGTGGCCCGTCCGATCAGCGTGGACAAGACCGAGATCAGCATCTTCTGCTTCGGCCCCAAGGGCGAGAGTGATGAAGACCGTCGGCTGCGCATTCGCCAGTATGAAGATTTCTTCAATGTCTCCGGCATGGGTACCGCCGATGACCTGGAAGAATTCCGCGCCTGCCAGGCCGGTTACGCCGGTTCGACCGTGCGCTGGAACGACATGAGCCGTGGCGCCCCGCTGTGGAAGCAAGGCCCAGACGAGAACGCCCGCAAGATGGGCATGAACCCCAAGCTGAGCGGCGAGCGCAGCGAGGATGAAGGCCTGTTCGTCTGCCAGCACCACTACTGGACCGAGCAGATGCGCAAGGCGGTCGTCAAGGAGCGCGCCGCGCTGCAAGAGGCACAGGAAGGAGCACAAGCATGAGCAGCACCGTCGAACTGGGCGCGGTATGCGCCTTCCTCTATCGCGAGGCACGCCACCTGGACGAGCGTGAATGGGAACCCTGGCTGGAACTGTACGCTTCCGATGTCGAGTACTGGATGCCGGCCTGGGACGACGACGACCAGCTGACCCAGGACCCGCAGCGCGAAATCTCGCTGATGTACTACGCCAACCGGGAAGGCCTGGAAGATCGCGTGTTCCGCATCAAGACCGAGCGTTCCAGCGCCTCCATGCCGGAGCCGCGCACCAGCCACATGATCGCCAACGTGGAAATCCTGGCCGAGCGGGATGACGCCGTGGACGTGCGCTACAACTTCCACACCCTGTCGCACCGCTACAAGATCACCGACCAGTTCTTCGGGACGGTGCTGGCCACGCTCAGGAAGAGCGCGGGCGCCCCGGGTGGTTTCGTCATCGCCCGCAAGAAGATCGCACTGAAGAACGACTATATCCGCCAGGTCATCGACGTCTATCACGTCTGAGACCGGCGGCAGGAGACAGCAAATGAGCAGCTACCGCATCGCCCTCAACTTCGAAGACGGCGTCACCCGCGTCATCGATTGCGGCCCCAAGGAAAAAGTCCTGGACGCCGCCTTCCGCCAGCGCATCAACCTGCCCATGGATTGCTCCGATGGCGTATGCGGCACCTGCAAGTGCCGCGCCGAGAGCGGTCGTTACGACCTGGGCGATGACTACATCGACGATGCCCTGAGCAGCGACGAGGCGCAATCCGGTCTGGTGCTGACCTGTCAGATGGTGCCGCAGTCGGATTGCGTGGTGGCCGTACCGGTCGCCTCCACCGCCTGCAAGACCGGCACCGCCCGCTTTGGCGGCAAGGTGGCACAGGTGACCGGGTTTGCCGGTGCCGCCTTCGAACTGGTGCTGGAGGTGGCAGCCGATGCGCCCGGTTTCCTGCCGGGGCAGTACGTCAACATCGGCGTGCCGGGCAGCGACCAGCATCGCGCCTACTCCTTCAGTTCGGCCTCGGGCGCTGCGCGCATGAGCTTCCTGATCAAGAACGTGCCGGGCGGCCTGATGAGCAGCTGGCTGGCCACCGCCCGGCCGGGTGATGCTCTCGACCTGACCGGGCCGCTGGGCAGCTTCTACCTGCGACCGGTGACCCGGCCGGTGCTGATGCTGGCCGGCGGTACCGGCCTGGCGCCTTTCCTGTCGATGCTGGAAGAGATGCTGCGCCAGGGCATCGACCAGCCGGTGCACATGATCTACGGCGTCACCCGCGACCAGGACCTGGTGCTGGTGGAGCGCCTGGAAGACTATGCCCGCCGCCTGCCCGGCTTCAGCTTCACCACCTGCGTGGCCGATGCCGCCACCGCGCACCCGCGCCAGGGTTACGTGACCCAGCACATGCCGGCCGAGGTGCTGCACGATGGCGCGGTGGATGTCTACCTGTGCGGGCCGCCACCGATGGTGGAGGCGGTGCAGAAGCACGTCCAGGCCCAGGGCATCAGCCCGGCCAGCTTCTACTACGAGAAGTTCGTCACCAGCCAGCCGGCCCCGGTGGCGGTGGCAGCATGAGCGGGGCCGCCGTGAAGGCCCGCTTCCAGGGCAAGGTGGTGGTCGTCACCGGCGCCGCCCAGGGCATCCTGCGCGGCGTGGCGCTGGCCATCGCCGCCGAGGGTGGGCGGGTGATGCTGGTGGACCGCGCCGAGTTCGTCCACGAAGTGGCGGCCGAGGCGCAGGACGGGCGCGGCATCGGCTTCGTCGCCGACCTGGAAACCTATCAAGGCGCCCAGGCCGCCGTGAGTGAGGCCATCACCCGCTTCGGCCGCATCGACGTGCTGATCAACGGCGTGGGCGGCGCCATCCGCATGCGACCCTTCGCTGAATTCGAACCGTCCCAGATCGATGACGAAATCCGCCGTTCCCTCATGCCCACCCTGTATAGCTCGCATGCGGTGCTGCCGCATATGCTGCGGCAGGGCGCGGGGACGATCGTCAATGTGTCCTCCAATGCCACGCGCGGCATACGGCGGGTGCCGTATTCGGCCGCCAAGGGAGGCATCAATGCCGTGACCACCGCGCTGGCCATGGAATACGGCGAGCGCGGCATCCGTGTGGTGGCGACCGCTCCTGGCGGCACCCAGGCCCCGCCGCGTCGCGTGCCGCGCAATGCCGAGGGCGACAACGCCCGCGAGCTGAGCTGGATGCAGGAGGCGATACAGCAGGTCATCGGCTCCACCTTCTTCAAACGCTACGCCACGCTGGAAGAGCAGATCGCTCCGATCCTCTTCCTCGCCTCCGATGACGCCAGCTACATCACCGGTGCCGTCCTGCCGGTGGCCGGCGGCGACAACGGCTGATCCACCTGATTCACATCATCCACACCATCCACAGATCACGGAGCCAAGCCATGCCAGAGCGCCAGGCCATCATTCCCAAGGGAATGGAAGACGTCTACGAAAAGATCGGTTATGCCCCCGGCGTGCTGGTGGGCAGCATCCTGTATGTGTCCGGCCAGATCGGCCGCAACCACGCCATGCAACTGGTCGAGCCACGCGAAGCCCAGATCGTGCAGGCCTTCGAGAACCTCAAGCAGGTGCTGGAGACCGCCGGCGGCACGCTGGACGATATCGTCGACCTCACCAGCTTCCACACCGACATGCGCGACCTGCCGCTGTTCATCAAGGTTCGCAACCGTTACCTGACGCGCTATCCGCTGCCGGCCTGGACCGCCATCGGCGCCCACATGCTGGGCGGCGCACCCGGCTACATCGTCGAGATCAAGGCGGTGGCACATCTGCGACACGAGGAGACCAGGCACTAGGTAAGCGCAGCACCCGATCCATCAGACATAACAACAACGCACAACAACGTACAACAACGGACTACAACCGAAACAACGGAGGAGAACCCCATGAAGACCCTGGAAGTGAGCCAGATCATCGACGGCGCGCGCTTTACCAAATTCCACTGGATGGTGATGTGCCTGTGCGCATTGCTGCTGGTGTTCGACGGCTATGACCTGTTCATCTACGGCGCCGTGCTGCCGGTACTGATGAAGGAGTGGAGCCTGTCGCCAGTGCAGGCCGGCGCACTGGGCAGTTATGCCCTGTTCGGCATGATGTTCGGTGCCTTCATCTTCGGCCCGCTGGCCGATCGCATCGGTCGCAAGAAGGGCGTGGCGATCAGCTTCGTGCTCTTTAGCGTCTCCACCTTCCTGAGCGGCTTCTCGACCTCGCCCACCGAGTTCGGCGTGTATCGCTTCCTGGCCGGTCTGGGCTGCGGCGGCCTGATGCCCAATGCCGTGGCGCTGATGAACGAGTACGCGCCCAAGCGCTTGCGCAGCACCCTGGTGGCCATCATGTTCAGTGGTTATTCGCTGGGTGGCGTGCTGTGTGCCGGCCTGGGCATCTGGATGCTGCCCAACTTCGGCTGGCAGTCGATGTTCTTCGCCGCCGCCGTGCCGCTGGTGCTGCTGCCGCTGATCCTGTGGAAGCTGCCGGAATCGGTGGGCTTCCTGCTGCGCCAGGGCAAGCATGAGCAGGCGCGCGCCATGCTGGCGCAAGTCGCCCCGCTGGCCGGCATCGCTGCCGATACGCAACTGGTGCAGGCCGAGGCCAAGGGTGCCGGTGCACCCATGCTGGACCTGTTCAAGCAGGACCGCAGCGTCGGTACGCTGATGATCTGGGTGTCCTTCTTCTGCTGCCTGCTGATGGTGTATGCACTCGGTTCCTGGCTGCCCAAGCTGATGGCCAGCGCCGGTTATAGCCTGGGTTCCTCGCTGTCCTTCCTGCTGGCCCTGAACTTCGGCGGCGTGGTTGGTGCCATCGGTGGCGGCTGGCTGGGCGACCGCTTCACCCTGCCCAAGGTGGTGATCAGCTTCTTCGCCGTGGGGACCGTGGCCATTGCGCTGCTGGGCTTCAACAGCCCCACGCCGGTGCTGTACCTGCTCATCATCGTGGCGGGCGCCACCACCATCGGCACGCAGATCCTGCTGTATGCCAACACCGCACAGTTCTACCCGCTGGCGATCCGTTCCACCGGTCTGGGCTGGGCCTCCGGCGTGGGCCGCTCGGGCGCCATCGTCGGCCCCTTGCTGGGCGGTGCGCTGATGGCGGCAGCCCTGCCGCTGAAGATGAACTTCCTGGTCTTCGCCATCCCTGGTCTGGTGGCGGCGCTGGCGATCGGCATCTTCATGCTGCGCTACCGGCATGCCGGCCAGGGCGCCAGTGCCAACAGTGTCGGCGCGAGCGGCGTGTCGCCAGCATCGGTGTCGCGCAGCGTTTAAGATCGCAACTTCAGGACGGCGGCTCGGCGCTGCGATGGTTCGGCCATCGCAGCGCCTGGCCTTTTGAACATCAGGGGGGCAGGGCACAGCCGGCTCCCTCCCGTGTCGTTGCCTGTAGCTTGAGGGCAGGCAGCATGTAGCAAGGAACGATTCATGGTCCATCGACAAGGCTCGCTCACGGCGTGGGTGGCCGGTTTCCTGGCAGTACTGATTTCCTATGCGGGGCCGCTGGTGATCTTCGTGCAGGCTGCACACGCCGGTCAGGTTCCGACTTCTCAACTGGTGTCCTGGGTCTGGGGCATTTCCATGGGGGCGGGGGTGAGCGGCCTGCTGTTGAGCTGGTGGTTCCGGCTGCCCATCATCACCGCCTGGTCGGCTCCCGGGACGGCGCTGCTGCTGAGCCTGTTCCCCGGCATCAGCATGCCCGAGGTGGTGGGTGCCTATGTGATGGCGGCGCTGCTGCTGATCCTCATCGGCGTGACCGGTTACTTCGAGAAGATCCTGGCCTTCATCCCCAAGGGTATCGCCGCCGGCATGATGGCCGGCATCCTGTTCCAGTTCGGGGTGCAGGCCTTCCGCTCCAGCGCGGAGGCACCCCTGCTGGTGCTGGTCATGCTGGCCGCCTACCTGGCCGGGCGCCGCTGGTGGCCGCGCTACGGCATCGTGGTGGTGGCGCTGGTGGGTTTCGCGGTGGCCTTTGCCAGTGGTCGCACCCATCTCGGCGAGCTGGGGCTGGAACTGGCGCAGCCGGTCTTCATCGCACCGCAGTTCAGCCTGGGTGTGTTCTTCAGCTTTACCATCCCGCTCGTGCTGGTGAGCCTGACCGGGCAGTTCCTGCCAGGCATGGCGGTACTGCAGCTGGCCGGCTACCATCCGCCCACCCGCGCGGTGGTCACCGGTACCGGCCTGGCCTCGCTGGTGACCGCCTGCTTCGGCGGCATCACCATCGTCCTGGCGGCCATCACGGCGGCCCTCTGTACCGGCAAGGATGCGCATCCCGAGCCCGGCAAGCGCTACCTGGCCGGCATCGCCAATGGCGTGTTCTATCTCATCGGCGGGACCTTCGCGGCTTCCATCGTAAAGTTGTTCACCGCCTTCCCCAAGGAATTGATCGCCGCACTGGCCGGTCTGGCCCTGATCGGCGCCATCGTTTCCAACATCCGCCTGATGAGCGAGGAGGGCGGCTATGTCGAACCCTCTGTCATCACCTTCCTGGCCACGGCCTCGGGCATGAGCCTGTTCGGACTGGGCGCGGCCTTTTGGGGCGTGGTGTTCGGCATGGCCGCCTACTGGCTGATCGGACGCCCCAGAAAACCAGCTTGAGCTGTATGGAGACTGCAATGCAAAAAGATACCGGATCCACCGACCCCTTCGCCCCCCTGGCCAGCGAGATCCTGGCCGTGGCACCCGGTCGTGCGCATGACCTGGCGCGACTGCGGGTGCTGGCGCAACGGGCCGCGCCCGCCACGGTGACCGTGGTGGGCAAGTACAACCACGGCAAGAGCCGCCTGTTGAACGAGCTGATGGGCAGCGACGTCTTTGCCGTCGCCGACCGCCGCGAGACGGTGAGCCTGTCCGAACACCGGCATGCCGATGTGCGCTGGCTGGATGCACCCGGGCTGGACGCCGACGTGGCCGAGCAGGACGATAGCCATGCCCAGGAGGCAACCTGGCTGCAGGCCGATATCCGCCTGTTCGTGCATGCCGCCAAGGAGGGCGAACTGGATGCGGCCGAGCGCGCGCTGTTGCAGGCCCTGCGCGACGACCAGCAGCGCACGCGCCGCCAGACCCTGTTCGTACTGACCCAGGTCGACCAGATGGCCGACGAGGCGCAACTGGAGCGGGTGAGCGGCGCCATCGCTGCGCAGGCGCCGGGCTTGACGCTCCATCCGGTGTCGTCCACACGCCACCGCAGCGGCATCGAAGGCGGCAAGAAGCTGTTGCTGGAAAAGAGCGGCATTCCCGCCCTGCAGGCCTGGCTGCGCGATGTCACGGCACAGGTCCCGGCGGCGCGGCGCCATGAGCGCGCGCTGCTGCTGGACGAGATCGACCAGCAACTGCAGCACCAGCGACGCAGCGCGCAAACACAGTTGCAGGCACTGCGGCAACAGCAGCACCAGCAGCGCCAGGATTTCGAACAAGGTCTGGAGGCGGTGCTGGACAAGGTGCATCAGGACCTGCTGCCGGTGCTGGAGGTGGAAGGCGACGACCCGGCCCTGGTGCCGGACACGGCCGCCGACGAATTCAAGCTCACCGCCGGCAAGCGCGAGCGGGCGCGCATCCACGTCGCCTATTCGCGGGCCTGCATCGCCATCCGCGCCCATCTCATCAAGCACGGGGTAGAGGGCTTGCCGGCCGACCAGCGGACCTCGGTCACCAGCCTGGATACGGTGATGGTGGCCGTCATGGGCATTTCCATCAAATACCGCGCCGACCTGCGCCGCCGTTTCTGCGAGCCGGCCGGACGCGGGCAGATGACGCAGTCCTTCCTGCACTACTACGAACTGTCGGAAGACCGCCAGGCCCTGGTGCAGGCAGTGGCGCACGCCGACGCCGCGCTGCATGCCATCACCCGCGCGGCCGACGCGCTGGAGCAGTTGCGCGCGGTGGAGCTGGCATGAAGACGTCGGAACAGCGTTTCATCGACATCATTGGCAGCTCCGGCAGCTCCGGCAGCTCCGGCAGCTCCGGCGGTGCCGAAGCGGATGTGGCAACCCTCCTCGCCGCGTTGCGTGACTGGCTGGCCTCGCTGGATGCGGCGCTCACGGCCGGCCTGATCGAGGCCGGTGGCCTGCAACCCGGCAGCGCGCTGGCGCAGCGCATCGCTGCCCTGCATCAGGCACTGGCACAGCAGCACCAGCAGCGCGAAGCCCAATGGCTGGCACTGGCACCGGCACGCGCCCTGGCGCAGCGCTTCGAGGGCAAGCTGATGGTGCTGGTGTTCGGCAAGTTCAATGCCGGCAAGAGTTCGCTGTGCAACTTCCTGGCCGAACGCTTCCGGCAGCATGGGCAGGCGGTGCAGTATTTCCATCTGCAGGGCGGCCAGCTGCTGGCCTCGGACGAGGCCTTCCACGAGGGCGCCACCGAGACCACGGCGCGCCTGCAAGGGGTGTGTCTGGGCGATGGACTGGTCTTGCTGGATACCCCCGGCCTGCATTCGGCCACCGATGACAATGCGGCCCTGACCCAGCGCTTCCTGGACAGTGCCGATGCGGTGCTGTGGCTGACCAGTTCGACCTCGCCGGGACAGGTGCAGGAACTCGACGAATTGGCCCGCGAACTGCGCCGAGGCAAGCCACTGCTGCCGGTGGTGACGCGCAGCGATGTGATCGACGAAGACGAAGTCGATGGCCAGATCGTCAAGTGCCTGCGCAACAAGTCCGACGCCAACCGCGCCGACCAGGAAGCCGATGTCGGCCACCGCGCCGCCGACAAGCTGCAGGCGCTGGGCGTGGCGGCGGCCCAGCTGAAGCCGGCGGTGTCGGTCTCGGCCTACGTGGCGCGCAGCACGGGCGCCGATGCAGAGGCCATGGCCGGTGCCGGTTTCGAGCGTCTCTATGCGGCCCTGCTGGAACTGCTGGCCCCCGCGCTGGCCTATCGCGCCCGCAAGCCGGCCGAAGTCCTGCTGCATCATTTGCAGGAGGAGGTGGAAGCCCCCTTGGTGAACCAGACCATGCCGGCCCTGACTGCCCTGCGCCAGCAGGTGCAAGAAGAACTGGACAGCCTGCCGGCCCGGCAGGCGCGTCTGGTACAACAAGCCTGGCGCGAGGTGATGCCGCAGCTGGCCGACCTGCTGGAAGCGCATGCCGGGGTGGCCGAGGTAGCCAACGTGGCAGCGGTGGCAGCCACATTGCGCGCGGCCTTGCAACAAGCGGCCGCCCAACATGCCCAGGCCTGCCTGGACAGTCACATCTTGCCCACCCTGGAGAGCGCGCTGGACCTGCCTGCCGATCTTGGCTACGACAGTGCGCCGACCGATGGCTTGCCAGCCGCATATGAAAAGCTGTACGAGACCCTGGGCGCGGCCGTGCAGGACAGCCTGCAGCGTGTGGCCGGTGACCTGGCCGAGCGCTGCGCGGCCCGCCTGCAAGCCCTGGATCAGGCGCTGCAGCACAAGCAGAAGATCATCCTGGACGGCCAGCGCCGCCTGGGCCAGATCGCGTCCCTTCTGCGTGGCCTGCACGCAGGTGCGAGCCAATTGCGTGAACCGGCGCAGGAGGTGTGACCACGCTTGAGCGCATATACGGCAGGACCATGGCAACACCCCTATAAAAAACGATAAACGCAGCATCAGGGAGGAAAGCAGCATGTGGAAGAACAATCTCAAACGGCTATGCCTGGCCGTATCGATCATATCGGTCGTCTTGATCGTCGGCGCCGGCTGGCGCCTGTTCAACGCCGCCCATGACGTGGGTGCGCAGGCGCTGGCCTTGCTGCTGCCGCTGGCGGCGCTTGGTCTGCTGATAGGCGGTACTGGCCTGCGCGGACGCGGAACGGAGCTGGCGGTGGCGCAGATGCTGCCGCCGGCCACCGAGCTGGTGCCGCCGCTACCGGTAGAGCAGGTCAGCCAGGGCTACATGGTTGCCGAAGCCGGCATGCAGGATCTGCATGCGCGCGTGCAGGATCTGGTGGCCCTGCTGGAGCAGACCATCGCCGACATGGCACGCGCCGGCGTGGTGGCGCGGCAATCCGGTGGCAGTGTCGACAGCGCGGTGGCGGCCGTGCAGCAGACGGTGACGGCGGTGGCCACCATCAGCCGCTATATCGATGGTTCGCTGCAGACCTACCGTACCCTGGTGGAGCAGGCTGCGACCATCGGCAAGATCGTCGAGACCATCCATGAAATCGCCAGCCAGACCAATCTGCTGGCATTGAACGCGGCCATCGAGGCCGCCCGTGCCGGCGAGAGCGGGCGCGGCTTCGCGGTGGTGGCGGCCGAGGTCAAGCGGCTGGCCGGCCGGGTCGGGCAATCCAGCAAGGAGATCGGCAAGATCGCCACCTCGCTGAGCCAGTCTTCCGGCAGTGCCCTGCGCGAGGCCGAGGCGGCGGCCTCGCAGGCGGCGCTCGGTCGCAACAGCGCCGATCAGGCCCATGTGGCGATGGCCGATGTCATCGATGGCGCCCGCAAGCGCGTGGCCATCGTCGGCGGCATCAACGACGCCCTGGCACGGCAGTCGCAGGTGGCGGCGGGTCTGTCGCAGCAGGTGCAGTTCCTGTTGCAGCAGGGAACGGCGCGGGTGTTGCGCATCGATTGAGCGGCGTGCGGGTGGAATCTTTTGCGGGGTTAAGGATCAGTTAAGTCTATGTCACTAGAGTGAATCTGACGGCGCCAGCTCGACAGTGGCGTCGTGATTCGTCTCTTGATCCTTCAAGTCTTCATCTACGTACAAGGAGAGCCATCATGGATATCAACAAGATCACCGCCATCAGCGCCATCGTCTTCGGTCTGGCCGGCATGGCGGCACCCTTCGCACAGGCCCAGACCCAGGATACCCAGGGTAGCGTGGCCTACATGAACGGCGGCATCGGCGCGGGCGAACAGACCAAACTGCGCGAGGCGGCCAAGGACTACAACCTGCGGCTGCTGTTTTCCGAAGCCAAGGATGGCGCCTATGTCAGCAACGTCAAGCTCAGCGTCAATGACAGCCAGGGCAAGACCGTCTTCAGCCTGCCCGGCGCCGGCCCGATGACCAATCTCAAGTTGCCGGCCGGTCACTACGAGGTGAAGGCGGACTACAACGGCGTCACCAAGACCAGCAAGGTGGAGGTGGGCCAGAAGCCGACTTCGCTGAGCTTCAACTGGGCGCATCAGGACAACTGAACAGGTCCCTGCTGACGCAAAAAAGATCCTGTGTGTTTCCACACAGGATCAATGTGTCCAACACAGACACAAGGGAACCGTCTGGACCCGGCCGCGCTTCAGCGCGGCGACAGGCGTCGTCCCAGCCACATCAGGCCGCCGTTGCAGGCCAGGGCGAAGACTGACAGCAGCAATGCCACCGCCATGATGGTGCGGATGTCGCCCAGGTTCATGGCATTGGTCAGCAGGAAACCCAGCCCCCGCTGCGAGGCGAACATCTCCCCGATCAGCACCCCCAGCAGCGTCAGCGAAAACGCCAGGCGCAGGCCGGCCGTGATTTCCGGCAGGATGGCCGGCAGCACGATGTGCAGCAGCGACTGGCGGCGCGTCAGCCGCATCGACTGGCCGGCGCGCAACAGCACCGGGCGCATCTGGCGGATCGCATTCATCGTGAAGACCATGATGGGGATGATGCCGTGCATCACCCCGAAGGCCACCTTGGCCGACAGGCCCAGCCCGAACACCAGCAGCACCAGCGGATAGAGCGTGACCTTGGGGATGGCGTACATGTTCAGGAGGATGGGTTCGGAGACATCGCGCGCCATCCGGTTCACGCCCAGCAGCAAGCCTGCCGCCAGGCCACCCACCAGCCCGATCAGCAGGGCGTAGAGCAAGGCCTTGCCGGTTTCCAGCGCATGCAGCCAAAACTCGCTGGTCTGCATCATGCTGCCCAGGGTCAGCACGGCCTGCCCCGGCGAAGCCAGCGCACTGCCGCCATTGATCCAGTACAGGCCCTGCCAGGATACGGCCAGGCCGGCCGCCAGCAGGGCGTAGAGCAGCGGGGTTTGCATCTCGCGCATCGGTTTCATGGCTTGTCCTTTCAGCGACGCAGGCGCGCCTGCAGGCGGCGGTCCAGCGCGTTCAGCAGGAGGTTGACGAGGGTCACGCTGGCCAGCACCAGGAACATCAGCGCATACATGTCGTTGTTCTCGAAGTTGTTGTAGGCATAGCCGATCGCATAGCCTATTCCCGAGCCCGAGAGGATGAACTCGGAGGCGATCACGCCGATGAAGGCATAGGCCACCACCAGCTTCACCCCGGTAAAGAGGTAGGGCAGTGCCGCCGGCAGCTTCACGCGTACCGCCGATTGCCAGGGTGTGAGCCGCAGTACCCGGGCGGTCTTGTGCAGGGCGCGCGGGATACGGTCCAGCCCGTTGAGGGTGGCGGTGATCATGGTGACGATGGCCAGCAGCACGGCGATGGCGATGATGGGTGCCGAGCCCACGCCGAAGAGCACGATGAAGACCGGATAGAAGATGAAGGTCGGCACCGCGTAATAGCTGGCCAGCAGGGGTTCGATGGCGCTGCGCAGGCCCGGCAGCGCATGCAGCAGCAGGCCGCAGATGAAGCCGAGGATCACCGCCAGTACCGTGGCGGCGCCGATGTTGGCCAGGCTGATGGCGATGTCCTTGTCGAACTTGCCTTCGCGCAGGATTTCCCAGGCGTGGCGGGCCATGGCCGAGGGCGCGATCATGGTGGTGGGCTGGATGAGGCCGCTGCGGCACAGCAGTTCCACCAGCCCGATCAGTACGATCACCACTGCAATGCGGACCAGGCCATCGAGCTGGTGTGCCGACCTGCGCGCCGGGCTGGCGGCAGCGCTATGAGCAGAGCTTGCTTCAGCCATGGCTGGCTCCCATTACCTTCAACGACTCCACCCGCAGGCGTTCCCACAGGCGGGCATTGACCTCGCCGAAACGTGGTGTGGAGACCACCCGGCTATCGCGGTCACGCGGCCAGCCGGTCTCGACGATGTCGATGAACAGGCCCGGCCGCGAGGACATCACGCCGACTCGGTCCGACAGCATGGCCGCCTCGTCCAGCGCGTGGGTGATCAGCAGCACGGTGGCGCCGGTCTCGCGCCACAGGCGCAGCAGTTCGTCGCCCATCAGCAGGCGGGTCTGCTGGTCCAGCGCGCCAAAAGGTTCATCCAGCAGGATCAGGCGCGGCTGCTGCACCAGCGTGCGGGCGATGCACACGCGCTGGCGCATGCCGCCCGAGAGTTGCGCCGGGTAGGCGGTGGCGAAATCCTTCAAGCCCATGAAGGCCAGCGCGTAGTCGACCCGGCGCTTGATCTCGGCGCCCTCCATGCCACGCATGCGCAGCGTGAAGGAGATGTTGTCGCGCACGTTCAGCCAGGGGAAGGAGGCGTCTTCCTGGAACACCACGCCCACGCCATCGGGCACGCCCTTGACCTCGCGGTTCTCGAACTGCACCGTGCCGTCGGAGGGCGAGGCCAGGCCCGACAGGGTATCGAGCAAGGTGGACTTGCCGCAGCCGGAAGGGCCGACCACCGAAAAGAACTCGCCCTGGTAGAGCGTCAGGTCGATCGGGCCGAGCGCATGGAAGACGCTGCCGGCCTTGCCGAACTTGCGGGTGACACCCTGCAGCACGGCGTGCGGCACGCGGGGCGTGGTGGCCGGGCTGTCCTGCAGGAGGGCCTCGGCGGCCAAGACGGTGTGTTCACTCTTCATGGCGGACTCCCTCACAGCTTGCTCTTGATCTTGATGGACGGCGGCAGCATGCTGCTGTCGATGAGCTTGTCCCATTCCACGTTGTCCTTGATCTCGCCGATCAGCTTGAGGCCGTCGGTCATGCGGTCCAGTTCGGCCTGATCGAAGTCGCCCTCGCTCCACATGCGCGCGCGCACCATGTTGTCCACCGCTTCGCGCGCCACCTCCGGGCTGAGCTTGAAGCTGCTTTCCAGCAGCTTGGCGGCGGCGGCCGGATCGCGGTACACCGCCCGCACGCCTTGCTGGCGACCTTCGATGATGGCGCGGATGGTCTCCGGATGGGCCTTGGCATAGGCGCGGGTGGTGATGCCCACCGAGGTCGTCATCGGTTGCAGCACCTCGCCAGCGCTGTAGACGGTGCGGTACTTATCCTTGCGCACGATGGACAGGGGTTCGATCAGCACGGCTGCAGCCACCGAACCCTGCTCCAGCATGGTCAGGCCGTTGATGTAGCCGCCCGAGGCCACGCGCTGCACCTGGGCCGCATCCACGCCCTTGGCCTTGAGCGCCATCAGCAGCAGCATTTCGGACACGCCCTTGGGCGAGGTGATGGCGACCTTCTTGCCGGCCAGGTCGGCGATGCTCTTGACGGGGGAATTGGGCATGGTCACGGCCGACGCTTCAGCCACGCTGCGGGTACCGGTATTGACGATGACCACGTCCAGCCCCTGGCGCTGTGCGGCCAGCGCTGCCGAGACCGCCACTTCGCCATACGGTAGCTTGCTGGCCAGGATGTTGCGCACCGTGGTGCCGCCACCGCCGGAGGTGAGGATGCCGGTGATATCCACCCCGGCCTTCTTGAAATAGCCTTGCTCGATGGCAATCGCATAGGGCAGGCCGTAGAGGCTGGTGCCCCATTGCGTGACCGAGATTTCTTCGGCGCGGGCCAGACCGGGGAGGGCGACTGGTACAGCCACTGCAACCAGGGCAGCACTGAGAGACACTACAGCTTGCAGGTTCTTGCAAAAGCTTTTCATGATTTCCTCGACACGTGATGGACACTGCAATCGGATACTCGCAAGGGGCGTACCTGCAAGCACTTGATGCTGTCAATGCAAACGACGTGCCAAGCTTAGATATCGATCAAAAAATCGTCTGAAAGTCCTTTTGCAGTCTGCAAGATATAGTTAGATATCTTAGAACATGTGTCGAAGGAGATGCGTGGCCGACAAGCCACGGCGCTTTCTCCGATGGTGCAATTATGCTGCCCGCCCGTCACTTGCTGGTGCGTCTGCACAGGGATGGGGCAGCGCCGGGGAGGTTCAGCCCAGCCCGGAAGCCAGGCGTCCGACCTCCTGGGTGGAGGGCATGCGCTTGCCGGATTCCACCGCCTGGCGCTCGTCCCGCGCCAGGTTCAGGGCCATGGCGATGAGCACCTTGCGGGTGGTCTCCAGCTCTTCCTCGCTGATACCTTCCAGGCTCAGGTCATTGACGTCCTCGGCCAGCGGCACCAGCTTCTTCTTCAGGGCGCGGCCCTGCTTGCTGAGGAAGACGTGGACCTTCTTCTTGTCACCCGGGAGATGGGTGCGCTCGACGTAGCCGATGGCTTCCAGCGACTTGAGGGCGGTGGCGGTGGTGGCTTCGCTCACGCCGGCCCGCTCGGCCAGGTCGCGCTGGGACAGGCCGTCGTGTTCCCACAGCACGCGCAGGATGGTCCAGTGGCCGTAGCTGACCGCATGCGGCGCCAGGCGGATCTGCAGGCTGCGGATGAAGGCACGCGCCGCATCCTTGACCAGGTGGGCGACGCGTTCGGCGGCCAGGGCTTCCAGTGCCTGTTCCAGTTCATCCGGTTCATCTTGTTCGACCGGGGCGGCGGCCAGAGGCCGGGATCGTGTGGCTTTCATCATTTCATCAGAAATCTAAGATAACGCAATCATACCCATTTGCAGCCCGCTCAGGGAGGGCAGGGTAAGTCACCATGACAGGCTGGCCTGCATCTTGCATAATCGTAGATATCGAAGAATATTTTCGGGGTCATGATGTCTCTCGCCACTGCCATCGATCAGGTCGTACTGTCCAGCTGGGATGAGTTCGCTGCCGCCAGCGACCAGCTGGAGGGCTGGGTATTCCGTGGTCAGGCCGATCATCGCTGGCCGCTGGTCAGTTCGCTGACCCGGCACCTGGCACGCTATTGCCCCGATCCCTCGCTATGGCCCCTGCGCGAGGAGCGGGCGATCCGGGTGTTCCGGCGCAAGGCCCATGTCTTCCTGCATGACGCGGCGGTGCTGGACGATGACCTGCGCTGCCTGGCACTGATGCAACACCATGGCGCGCCGACGCGGCTGATCGATTTCACCAAGTCCCCCTTCGTGGCGGCCTTCTTTGCCATGCAGCAACTGCATGGCGATGCCGCCGTCTATGCGCTCAATACCCCGGCCCTGTGGAAGGCGGCGCCGCGCTTCGATCCGACGCTCAACCGCGAAGCCATCGACCTGCGCAAGCCCGACAGCTACCAGCGTTATTTCGCCGGCAATGCCTTGCCGCTGGTGTGGTTCGGTGAACCCAACCAGATGGATGCGCGGTTGGTGGCGCAGTCCGGCATCCTGGTCGTGCCGGGTACGCTGGAGGCGCCGCTGGAGCGCCTGCTGGCCGGCTACGAGGCCAGCGAACCGCTGATCCGCAAGTTCATCCTGCCGGCGGCGCTGCGCGAGCCGGCGCTGCGGGCGCTGTACCGGATGAACATCACCGCCGCCACGCTCTTCCCCGGCCTGGATGGCCTGGCCCGCTCCATCGACTACGAGCTGGAGATGGTGTGGGAGCAACTGATCGTCGATTACCAGTCCAGGCTGGGCAAGAGCTGAACCCCACGTCGCCACCGCGTCCCTTTTTTCCAGGAGTCCTGAACACCTTGCATCACATCCGCCGCACCGAAGTCCGTTCTTAAATAGTTCGATATCTAACTTAATTGTAGTTGCCATTCCAGTTGTCATTCATTTCGGGGCCAGCCAGCCCCTCACCACGCCAACGAAAGGATTCACCATGTACGACCATTACGCCACCGAAAAACTGATCGACCTGTGGCTCTCCGAAGACATCGGCGCCTGCGACCTGACCGCCCAGACCATGATCGAGCCGGACGAGCAGGGCCATTTCGTCATGAATGCCCGTGAATCCCTGATCGTCTCCGGCATCGAGGTAGCCGCCCGGGTCTTCCGCAAATACGACGCCACGCTGGCAGTGCAGGTGCATCACGCCGACGGCAGCCGGGTCGAGGCCGGTGCCATCCTGCTGACCGTCAAGGGCAATGCGCGCAGCGTCCTGACTGCCGAGCGCACCGCACTGAACCTGGTGCAACGCCTGTCGGGCATCGCCAACGAGACCGCCCGCTACGTGGCCGAGATCGCCGGTACCCGCGCGCAGCTCATCGACAGCCGCAAGACCACCCCCGGCCTGCGCATGCTGGAAAAGCACGCCGTGCTCTGCGGTGGCGGCCTGAATCACCGTCTGGCGCTGGACAACGGCGTCATGATCAAGGACAACCACATCGCCGTCTGCGGCAGCATCAAGGAAGCCGTGGCCCGGGTGCGTCGCAAGCTGCCGGTACTGACCAAGCTGGAAGTGGAGTGCGACCGCGTGGAACAGGTGCGCGAGGCGCTGGCCGCCGGGGTGGACGTGATCATGCTGGACAACATGTCCCTGCCCGACATGCGCGAAGCGGTCGGCATCGTCGATGGTCGCGTCAAGGTCGAGGCCTCCGGCGGCATCCGCCTGACCACCATCCGCCCGGTGGCCGAGACCGGGGTGGATTACATCTCCACCAGCAAGATCACGCAATCGGCGCCGGCCGTGGACATCGGCCTGGACGAAGCATGAGCCCGGCCAGCACGGCGCCCGGCACCTTCTTCCTGGTGGTCGGCCCCAGCGGGGCCGGCAAGGACACCCTGATGAGCGGCGCCCGCGAGGCGCTGGCCGATGCGCCCTATGTCTTTGCCCGCCGCGTGATCACGCGGCCGGCCGGCGCCCCCGGTGAAGACCATGACGCCGAGACCGAGGCCGGCTTCGCCGCCCGAGCGGCGGCGGGCGAGTTCCTGCTGACCTGGCAGGCGCATGGCCTGTCCTATGGCCTGCCGGGTCAGTTGCTGGCCGAGCTGGCAGCCGGTCGCCACGTCGTGGCCAATGGCTCGCGCGCCACCGTGGAAGCGCTGGCGCAGCGCCTGCCCAGCCTGGTGGTGGTGGAAATCTCGGCCCCGCCCGAGGTGCTGGCGCAGCGCATTGCCGGGCGCGGGCGCGAGGATCATGCGCAGATCCTGGCGCGCTTGCAGCGCCAGGTCGACCCCGCGCCGCCCGGCATCCTGCGCCAGGCAGTGGCCAACGACAGCGATACCGCCACCGGCATCGCCCGCCTGCTGGCGGTATTGCGCGCCCCCTTGCAACATTGCGTGGTGCGCGCTGCGCCGGTGGAAACCGGGGAGGAGGCGGTGGCCTATGCCCATCCCCGCCACTGGGCAGCCGGCACGCGCCTGCGCCTGCGCGCTGCGGCCGGTGCCATGGTCGACGTGCGCATCCATCATTGGCCCGACGGCGGCCACGACGCTAGCCCCTGGCTGGCGCTGCCCGCAGGCTTGCGCCAGCGCCTTGGATCGGCTCAGACGGTGCAGGCCTTGCGCCTGCTGGCCCCGGCCAGCCGTCCCTTGTGGAGCCGCAAGCTGCGCGGTGAACGCCTGCCGGCACATCAGTACCAGGCCATCCTGCAGGATGCCGTCGATGGCCGCTACAGCACCACCGAGCTGACCACCTTGCTGGTCTCCATCACCGGTGGCCTGGATGCCGAAGAAACCCTGGCGCTGGCCCAGGCGCGCAGCCGCATGGCCCGGCGCATCAGCTGGGACGAGCCCATGGTGGTCGACAAGCACTCCCTGGGCGGTGTCCCCGGCAGCCGCATCACGCCCATCGTGGTACCGATCGTGGCGGCCTGGGGGCTGGCCATGCCCAAGGCGTCCTCGCGCGCCATCACCTCGGCCGCCGGCACGGCCGACACCATGGCCCTGCTGGCCAATGTCGATCTGGATGGCGAGGCCGTACGCCGCTGCGTGCGCCAGGCCCGGGCCTGCATCGCCTGGAATGGCCGTATCAGCCATTCCATCATCGATGAAGTGATGAACCGCATCACCCGGCCCTACGGGCTGGAGACGGCGCACTGGTCGGTGGCCTCGATCCTGTCCAAGAAGGTGATCGCCGGCGTCACCCATCTGGTGGTGGATGTGCCGTACGGTCCCTATGCCAAGCAGCAGACGCCGGAACAGGCGCAGCAGTTGTGCCGGCTGTTCGAACAGGTAGGGCAGGGGCTGGGCATGCAAGTGCGGGCGCTGGCCACCGATGGCGGCCAGCCCATCGGGCGCGGTATCGGCCCGGCACTGGAGGTGCGCGATATCCGCCAGGTCCTGGCGGGCGATCCACAGGCGCCGCAGGATTTGCGTGCCAAGGCACTGGTGTTCGCGGCGCATCTGTTGTCCTTCGATCCGCGTCTGGGGGAGGTCGACGTCGCCTTGCAAAAGGCCACCGAACTGCTCGACAGCGGCGCCGCCCAGGCCGCGCTGGCGCGCATCATCGCCGCCCAGGGCCCCCCCCAGGTGGAGGCTGCGCCCTGCGCCGAGGTCTTGACCTGGCATGCCAACGAGTCCGGCGTGATCAGCCAGGTCGATGGCTGGGCCATCGCGGGACTGGCGCGCACTGCCGGCGCTCCGGGGTATCCGGGGGCGGGACTGGACTTGTTATGCCGGGTGGGTGAGCGGGTGCAGGCTGGTCAGGCGCTGTTGCGGGTGCATGCCGCCAGCGCTGCGCACCTGGAACTGGTCGGTACCGAACTGCAGGCTCTGGCCAGTCCGGTGGTGTTGGTCGGCCATTGAAGGCTGGACGGAAATTGCAGCGGCGCCCCGTACGCGGGACGCCGCTGCAATGTCACGCTCAATGTCCGGCTTGTGTGCGTGAGCGGGCAATGCTCTCCGGTACGCCTTCCCAGGCCGGCTTGCCGGCGGCGAACTCGCTGCGCAGATAGGCCAGCAGATCACCCACCTGGGCATCGCTGAAGCTGTTGGCAAAGCCCGGCATGTAGCCCAGCGCCGGATTGGCCGGTTCGCGGATGCCGTGCAGGATGACGTGGATCAGATTGTCCGGTGTGTCGCTGTGCAGGTTGGTGTTGACCCGCAACGAAGGACGCACGCCGAACAGCGTCGGTCCCGTTCCTTCGATATGACAGGCCGCGCAGGCACCCTGGAACAGCCGCTTGCCATTGGCCTGCGACAGCTTCTGGCTCTCGCTGAGGCTGGTCGTGGTGATGGGGGCCGGTGTTGTGGTGCTGGTGGCCGTTGCCTGGAACGAGGCCAGATAATGCGCGATGGCGCGCACGTCGCCGGCCGGCAGTTGCGCCAGTTCGGCCACCACCGGCGCCATCGGTCCGGCGGCAATGCCGTGGCGGTCCGAGAAGCCGCTGCGCAGGTAGCTGAACAGTTCATCCTCGGTCCAGGGCGTGGGCGACTTCGACAGCGCCGTCAATGCCGGGGCTTCCCAGCCATCGACCGTGCCGCCGCCCAGGTACTGGCGTCCGCCCTGTTCCGCGCCCAGGGCATTGCGCGGTGAATGGCAGGCGGTGCAGTGACCGGCGCCTTCGACCAGATAGGCCCCGCGATTCCACAGGGCCGAGCGGTCCGGGTCGGGCTGGAACACTTCGTTCTTGTGGAACAGCAGATTCCAGCCGGCCAGCAGCGGACGCATGTTGAAGGGGAAGCGCAGATCGTTTTCCGGTGGTGTGCTGGAGACCGCCGGCTGGGCCATCAGGTAGGCGTACAGCGATTGCATGTCGGCTTCGCTGATCTTGGCGAAGGCGGTGTAGGGGAAGGCCGGGTAGAGATGTCGTCCGTCGCGATGGATGCCTTCGCGCATGGCGCGTTCGAAGGCGGCATAGGACCAGTTGCCGATGCCGGTCTTTTCATCGGGTGTGATGTTGGTGCTGTAGACGGTGCCGAACGGCGTCTGCAGGGCATGGCCGCCGGCATTGGCGACCCCGCCCGGGGCCGTGTGGCAGACCGCGCAATCGCCAGCCAGCGCCACCCGGCGCCCGCGTTCGATGGTGGCGGCCGAATACAGGTCGGCCGCAGGCCGCGCCACCGGTGCGATCTCGGCGCGCCAGGGCATTGCCAGGGTCAGCGTGGCGCCCAGTGCCGCCGCTGCACCCCCCAGCCAGCCGTATTTGCGCAGGCGGCGCCAGCCGCCCGGCCGCTGCCCCGAACCCTCCTGATGTTCCAGTGCCAGCCTGATCTGCTCACCCGAGAACGGCGCCTCGCGCAGACGTACGCCGGTAGCGGCATGGATGGCGTTGGAAATTGCCGCCGCCGCTGGCAGCGTGAAGGCGCCACCCGCCTTGAGCTGGATGTCGCGCAGCGCCGGCGTGGTGCCGCCATCGATGAGGTCGACCTGGGGCAGGCTGGCGCTGGCCTGGCCCGGCAGGGGGCGCAGTTCGCGTGACCAGGCATCGAAGCCCTGGTCGGGCGCCAGCGTCTGCGCCATCGCCAGTCTGGCCTGTTTGCCCAGCAGGGCGCGTTGTTTTTCATCGAGCAGATCGTCAGCGGCATGGGCGGCGGCCGCTGTCGTCCCCGCGCGCTGGTCGTGGCCGGCAGTGACCCGGGTCACGCTCAGTTCGCCGGAGGCGCGGTCGTATTCCACATCGGCCACCCAGGCCGACCAGCTCTGCACCGGCTGGCCCTGCTCCTGTTCCAGCGTGCTGGCATAGGCAAAGCCGCGTCCGCGCAGGATGCCGCCCTGCACCTGCCGGGCCGGACCGTTCCAGCCCGCCCCCTCGGCGACCGAGCGCACCAGCGCCGCGCCATGCGCATCGGGCAGGTGTTGCAGACGGTATTGCACGGCGTCCTCGCCGATGCGCTGGGCCAGTTCGTCGAAAAAGATTTCCTGCGCGAAGGTGCTCGCCGCCAGCGGGATTGCAGCGCCTTGCGGCCCGATGATCTCCAGCGCCTGCCAGTCGTAAGGCGAGGCCAGGGCGGCACCGTCGCGCGGGTCGCTGGCATCCTCCAGGGCATAGGCAGTTTCTGTCAGCAGCCAGGCCAGCGGTGGCGGCGGGGCGTCCTGCTCGATATGCAGGTGGTAGCTGCCGAGGCGGCCATCCTGGTCCAGTTCGCCATGCAGCTGCAGCGAGGTCGGGCTGCTGGCGAAGTTGGTCGGCTCCAGCACCAGCGAGACGGCCTGCCCGCATTGCAGGGCCAGTAGCGCCACCACGCCGGCCACGTCGCTGGCGGCGCTGCGCTCCTGCGCGCTGGCCGGCGGGCGGTGGCTGCGCACCTCCACCTGGGCCACGGGCAGGGACAGCAGGGCCGCCACTTCCATGGCGATCAGCGCGGGATTGCCGAAGGGCAGGTCCAGTCGCAGGCCCGCGCCCATCGGGCTGGCCATGGCGACGATGCCGGTCGCGGGGAAAGGGAAAGGGGACGATGACAGGGTAGAGGATGCGGATTCCCCATCGCGCCACTGGTAGTGGGCGTCCATAGTGATGTCGTGCAAGCCGCTGGAATCCTGGCCGCGGGCATGCAGTGTCTGCGCGGCGCGTACGCGCGGGGTGCTGTCCTGCGGTGCTGCCTCGCTCCAGCGCAGGCGCAACTGGCTGCATGCGTGGCGGGCCTGTTCATCGCTGTCGGCCACGACAGCCACCAGATGCCGGCGCTGCACCACCTGTGGCGCGCCCGGGCAACGCAGCGCGGCCTCGCTGTCGAGGCCCTGCAGGCGGGCGCCGGTGTAGAGGGACTGTTGCCAGTCCAGTCGCGGCGGCAGGGCCAGGCGGGCGTGACGCAGGGAGGCTGCGCCGCCGGTGGTCAGCGGGCCGGCCATCTGCCGGGGCAGGGGCGCACTCATTGCGCTGCACCCTGGCGCTGCAGTTCGACCGCGCGCAGGGCGGCGCGCATGATTTCCACATGGGTGCCGCAGCGGCAGAGGTTGAAGTCCAGTTCGCTGCGGATCTCGTCCTCGGTCGGGCTGGGCGAGCGCAGCAGCAGGGCCTTGATGGTCATGATCATGCCGTTCATGCAGTAGCCGCACTGTGCACCCTGTTCATCGATGAAGGCCTGCTGTACCGGGTCCAGCCGTCCCTCCTGGGCCAGGCCATCCAGCGTGGTCACATGGCGCCCGGCCACGCCAGCCAGCGGGATCACGCAGGAGCGCGCTGCCACGCCATCGACCAGCACGGTACAGGCACCGCACTCGCCCAGGCCGCAGCCGAATTTGGGACCGTTCAGGCAAAGGTCGTTGCGCAGCACGTTCAGCAGCGGCGCGTCGGCGGCAATGTCCAGCGTGGCCGCATGGCCGTTGACGTGGAAGGTGATGGGTTCTTGCTTGTGCATGGTCTCTGGTGTCGCGGCGCCCTGGCGCCTTGGATCTCTATCGTCAGCGCATGAAGCATCCTTCATGCCAATGCGCTTGCAGCGGCCAGTATGCCCGCCTGCGGACAGGCTGTCCCGCAGCCTCGCCCGGCCTTGTCGAAAAACAGTGTACACACTCAATAATGCCAAGTAAATCACGAATTTCCATGCTGCATTGCGCGGTCTCGAACTGGTGCGGCCGGGCGTCTAAAACTCCCGTATTTGGTGCTGCATCGCACATAAAAGGGGATTTTGCTGGCGCTGCTGGTGCGCCGGAAAATCCCGGTTGCAAAGATCGTGGAAATGATTAAATATAGTGTATGCATTACAAATTAGCGAACTTCGCATGACCATGGCAGATCAAGGAGAACCTCACATGCAGCAGCGTCTTTACCGTATCGGGCAGATCGTCCCCAGTTCCAACACCACCATGGAGACCGAGATCCCGGCCATGCTGACGGCACGCCAGGCGATCCGCCCCGAGCGCTTTACCTTCCACTCCAGCCGCATGCGCATGAAGAAGGTGGTCAAGGAAGAACTGGCGGCCATGGATGGTGAATCCGACCGCTGCGCCGTCGAGCTGTCCGATGCCCGCGTCGATGTGCTGGGCTATGCCTGCCTGGTGGCCATCATGGCCATGGGCCGTGGTTACCACCGCCAGTCCGAGCAACGCCTGACCGCCCACACCGCCGCCAATGGCGCCGATGCTCCGGTGGTTACCAGTGCCGGCGCGCTCATCGATGCGCTCAAGGTCATCGGTGCCAAGAAGATCGTGGTGGTCGCGCCCTACATGAAGCCGCTCACCGAGCTGGTGGTGGACTACATCCGCCACGAAGGCTATGAGGTGCTGGACTACCGTGCCCTGGAAATCCCCGACAATCTCGACGTGGCTCGTCATGACCCGGCCAAGCTGCCGGCCATCGTGGCCCAGATGGATACCAGCCAGGCCGACGCCATCGTGCTGTCGGCCTGCGTGCAGATGCCCTCGCTGCCGGTAATCGCGCAGGTCGAGGCGATGACCGGCAAGCCCGTCATCACCGCTGCCGTGGCCACCACCTACGCCATGCTCAAGCGCCTGGAGCTGGACCGCATCGTGCCGGGTGCCGGCGCGCTGCTCTCCGGCGCCTACTGAGAGGGGGCGCCATGCAGAGCAGCTTCCTCTACGGTGCCAATATCCTGGCCAACGGCATCCGCCAGCATTACCTGCGCTTCGGCGGCAAGGACGGTGCACGTGCCGGCCGCGACGCCGTCATCATCGTCCCCGGCATCACCAGCCCGGCAGTGACCTGGGGCTTCGTCGGCGAACGGTTCGGCCAGCAGTTCGATACCTATGTGCTGGACGTGCGCGGCCGTGGCCTGTCTTCGGCCTCGGAGACGCTGGACTACAGCCTGGATGCGCAGGCGGCCGACGTCATCGCCCTGGCTGAAGCGCTCGGCCTGGAGCGCTATGCAGTGGTCGGGCACTCCATGGGCGGACGCATCGGCGCCCGCGCCGCCAGCCAGCAGCCACGCGGCCTGACGCGGCTGGTGATGGTCGATCCGCCGGTCTCCGGCCCGGGTCGTCGCGCCTATCCCTCCAAGCTGCCCTGGTACGTGGATTCCATGCGCCTGGCGCGCGAGGGTTGCTCGGCCGAGCAGATGCGCGCCTTCTGCCCGACCTGGACCGAACAGCAACTGCAACTGCGTGCCGAGTGGCTGCACACCTGCGACGAGCGGGCCGTGATCGCCAGCTTCGAGGGCTTCCATACCGATGATTTCCATGCCGACCTGCCGGCCCTGAAGCTGCCGGTGATGTTGATGCAGGCCTCGCGCGGCGACGTCATCCTGCCCGAGGATGTGCAGGAACTGCAGGGCCTCTTGCCGCAGCTGGTGGTGAGCCGGGTGGAAGACGCCGGCCACATGATCCCCTGGGACAACGAGGCCGGCTTCTACGCCGCCTTTGGCGACTTCCTCGGCGCGCCGCTGTAAGGGCCGCGTTCATCGCAAGACCGATTGCAAAGGAGAACACCATGGCCGTCAGCGACCATGACCTGATCAGCGCCTGGAAAGAGGTGCTGACCCTGTCGAAGCTGGAGCCGGGACAGATCGTCACCGTGCTCACCAGCAGCAGCACCCATCCGCAGACCCTGTCCACCGCCATGACCGCCGCCGCGCTCATGGGCGCCACCGTCAATCGGCTGGACCTGCCGCCGGTCAATGCCGAGAAAGCCCTGAGCCGCGACTCGCTGGCCTATCTCGGCACCACGCCCCTGACCGGCAACCGCGCCGCCATCGCCGCCCTCAAGGAAAGCGACCTGGTGCTGGACCTGATGACCCTGCTGTTCTCGCCCGAGCAGCACGACATCCTGTCCACCGGCACCAAGATCCTGCTGGCCGTGGAGCCGCCCGAGGTGCTGGTGCGCATGGTCCCCAGCGCAGACGACCGGCGCCGCGTATCGCAGGCGGCGCGTCTGCTGGAGGGCAAGCGCGAGATGCACATCACCTCGGACGCCGGGACCGACCTGCGCTGCCCGCTGGGCGAATTCCCGGTGATTCAGGAATACGGCTTCGTCGATCAGCCGGGACGCTGGGACCACTGGCCCAGCGGCTTCGTGCTGACCTGGCCCAATGAGCGCCAGACCAACGGCACCCTGGTCATCGATCGCGGCGATATCCTGCTGCCCATGAAATGCTATGCCCAGGAAGCCATCGTGGTCACCGTCAAGGACGGTTTCGTCACCGACATCGAGGGCGGCCTGGATGCCGAGCTGCTGAGCGACTACATGGCCTCCTTCAAGGACCCGGAAGCGTATGCCATGTCGCACATCGGCTGGGGCCTGCAACCGCGCGCGCAATGGTCCACGCTGGCCATGTACGACCGCGAAGCCACCATCGGCATGGATGCCCGCGCCTACGAAGGCAATTTCCTGTTCTCCTTCGGCCCCAACAACGAAGCCGGCGGCAGCCGCACCACCGCCTGCCACATCGACATCCCCCTGCGCCGTTGCACGGTGGCGCTGGATGGCACGCCGGTGGTCAAGGACGGCAAGGTGCTGGACGGCTTCGTCTACGGCAATTCGCAATGAGGCCAGCCGGGTGCACCCGGCAGCCTCTTCAAAAGGAAGATACGATGCACAAGGAAGTGGAAACCTACCAGCGCCAGGGCTTCGGCCAGACGCTGGAAATGAAACCGCCGTTCGGTCTGCTGATCGTCGATTTCGTCAACAGCTTCGCCGACCCGGCCCAGTTCGGCGGCGGCAACATCGGCCCGGCCATCGAACGCACGCGCAGCCTGCTGGCCCATGCGCGCCAGCATGGCTGGCCGGTGGCGCACAGCCGCATCGTGTTCGCCGACGATGATGCCGACCGCAACATCTTCGGCATGAAGGTGCCGGGCATGGTGACCCTGAAGGAAGACCTGCCGGGCAGCGCCATCGTGCCGGAACTGACCCCGGCCGCCGGCGAGCTGGTGGTGCGCAAGACCGTGCCGTCGGCCTTCTTCGGTACCTCGCTGGCACCGTGGCTGACCCAGCACGGCGTGCAGACCCTGCTGGTGGCCGGTGCCGTGACCAGTGGTTGCGTGCGCGCCAGCGTGGTCGATGCCATGTCCTGGGGTTTCCGCCCGCTGGTGGTGTCCGATTGCGTGGGTGACCGCGCCATCGGCCCGCATGAGGCCAACCTGTTCGACATGGCGCAGAAGTACGCGGCCGTGATGCCGCTGGACGAAGCCCTGAAGGTGGTCGCCCAGCCTTGATGCCCGGACGGCGGTGACGGTCCGGGTCGTGATGAATCTGATGTGCACCATGGTTTGAGATGCAAGCAACCAATCCTCCCGGCCAACCATCCGGTCAGACGCCCCGCGAGGCGCGCCGTCAACTGCTGGAGCGTGGCGACGCGCTGCTGGTGACCCGCGCCCCGCAACCCGGTGCCAAGCCCGCGCCCGGCCAGCCCGGCGCGGCTTCGTCCTATGTGCAGCCGCTGCCGGACGTGTTCGTGGCCCTGCTGGCAGAGGGCCGGGTGCTGGCCTTCAACGGTCACGTCGATCTCGGCACCGGCATCCGCACTTCACTGGCGCAAATCGTGGCCGAGGAATTGAGCGTGGACATGGACTGCGTCACCATGATCCTCGGTCACACCGAGGAAGCCCCCAACCAGGGCCCCACCATTGCCAGTGCCACCATCCAGATTTCCGCCGTGCCGCTGCGCAAGGCCGCAGCCCAGGCGCGCGAGCACCTGCTGGCCATGGCGGCCGCGCAGTGGGGTATTCCTGTCTCGCGCCTGCGCATCGAAGCGGGGCGCATTACGGATGCCGACCAACCGGAGCGCAGTACCAGCTATTTCACCCTGCTGGCCGGGCAGAAGATCGTCCTCACCCTCGACCCCGGCGACGTACCGTTGAAGCCGGCCAGCCAGTACACGCTGGTAGGCCGCAGTTCGCAGCGTGTCGATATTCCCGCCAAGGTGCGTGCCGAGCCGGTCTATGTGCACGACGTGCGTGTGCCGGGCATGCTGCATGGCCGCGTGGTGCGCCCGCCGCATCCAGGGCGCGATGGTGGTGACTTCATCGGCAACAGCCTGCTGTCGGTGGACCAGGATTCCGTGGCCCACATCCCCGGGCTGGTGGCGGTGGTGGTGCAGGGCGATTTCGTCGGCGTGGTGGCCGAGCGCGAGGAGCAGGCGCAGCGCGCCATGCGCGAACTGAAGCTGCGCTGGAAGGACATCCCGCCGCTACCCGCCATGGACGACCTGGAGACCCGCCTGCGCGAGCTCCCGGCCAAGCGCCGCGAACTGGTGCGCCAGGGCGATCTGGATGCCGCCATGGGCAGCGCTGTCCAGCGCATCGAGCGCACCTATGTCTGGCCTTACCAGATGCATGCCTCCATCGGCCCTTCCTGCGCGGTGGCCGATTATCGCGAGGATGGCCTGACCGTCTGGTCCGGCACGCAGAATCCGCATGTCATGCGCATCGACCTCTCGCGCCTGTGCGAGCTCGATGAAGGAAAGATCGAAGTGATCCGGCTGGAAGCCGCCGGTTGCTATGGCCGCAACTGTGCCGATGACGTGGTGGCCGATGCCGCCCTGTTGTCACGCGCGGTGGGACGCCCGGTGCGGGTGCAGCTCACCCGCGAGCAGGAGCATGCCTGGGAACCCAAGGGCGCGGCGCAATTGATGCAGGTGCGTGGTGCCATCGATGAAGCGGGCCGGCTGTCGGCCTATGGCTTCCAGACCCGTTATCCCTCCAACGATGCGCCGGTGCTGGCGCTGCTGCTCACCGGCAGGATCGCCCCCGAGCCCCGCGTGCTGGAGATGGGCGACCGCACCGCCGTGCCGCCCTATGCCTACCCACACCTGCAGATCGATTGCGACGACGTCGCGCCCATCGTGCGTGCCGGCTGGTTGCGCGGAGTCTCGGCCATGCCGAACTCCTTTGCCCATGAGGTCTTCATCGATGAACTGGCCGAGCTGGCCCGGGAGGATCGCCTGGCCTATCGCCTGGCGCACCTGCCCGACGAGCGCGCCAGCGCGCTGCTGCAGGCGGTGGCGGAGAAGGCTGGCTGGGTGGCCGGTGCCAGCGGTTCGCGTGGCAGGCCGGAGTCCGACGGCAAGCTGCGCGGGCGCGGCATCGCCTATGCGCGCTATGTCCACAGCAAGTTCCCCGGGTTTGGTGCGGCCTGGTCGGCCTGGGTCATCGATATCGAAGTCGATCCCGCCGATGGCGCGCTGAAGGTGACATCGCTGGTGGTGGGGCAGGATACCGGCATGATGGTCAATCCCGATGGCGTGCGCCACCAGATGCACGGCAACATCCTGCAATCGCTGAGCCGGGTCTTGAAGGAGCGGGTCAGTTTCGGCCCGCAAGGGACCACCAGCCTGGAGTGGGGCGCCTATCCCATCCTGCATTTCACGGAAGTGCCGCCCATCGAGATCGTGCTGATGCAGCGCCAGGACCAGCCCCCCATGGGGGCGGGCGAATCGGCCTCGGTGCCGAGCGCGGCGGCGCTGTCCAATGCGCTCTTCGATGCCACCGGGCGTCGCTTCCGCCAGCCGCCCTTCAATGCGGAATGCATCCTGGCGGGGCTGCGCGAGCCCTTGCCGGCGGTGTGAACGATTCGGCGGCCCGGCCTTATTCGTCGATCATCTTGCGCAGCAGGAACACCAGTGCCACCCGCTCGGCCGGATTGAGGTTGCCATAGGTGGCCTCGGTGATCTGGGCGGCGAAGGGGACGGTATCGGCCACCAGCGCGGTGGCGTTCTTGCTGAGCGACACCAGGACCTTGCGGCGGTCGGCCTCGTCATGGGACAGCTCGATCAGGTCGCGTGCCTTCAGGCGTTCGACGATGCCGCGGATGGTGGCCTGGTCGATGGCGGTCACCTTGACGATGTCAGAGAGCGAGCAGGTCTGCAGGTCGCGGATGGCGCACAGCGTCACGAACTGCGCGGCCGTCAGTTGCGAATCCGGGATATGTTGCTGGAAAATGGCGGCGTGGCGCTGGTAGGCGCGGCGCAGCAGGTGCCCGATCTGGTCGGAGAAATGATAGTCGGCGGTGGCGGGCTTCTTGGTCATTGGCGCAAGGGATGGGTGGCTTGGCATGCCTTGTTCGCCGGCGGCGAGCAGGGGGCAGCTGCTGATTCTAATGTCCTGCCTGCCGGCTGTATAGGCAAGCGTCGCTGCGGCCTTGCCTGCCACGGATTCCTTGGCGCGCTTGCGGGGCGCCGATTTGAGAGTTGTCGTGCTTGTCATCGGAGAGAGTTGAACAATGTTGATCGATTTCGCAGGGCTCAAGCCCGTCGAAGCTTATGAATGGATGTCGGCGCTGATCGTGCCCCGTCCTATCGCCTGGGTTTCCACGCTGGACGGGCAGGGGCGGGCCAACCTGGCGCCGTTCAGCTTCTTCCAGATGATCACCGGCAAGCCGCCGACCCTGCTGATCAGCCCGCTGCTGCAGCGTGGCGGCAAGCTCAAGGACACCGTCAACAACATCAGCGCCAGCGGCGAGTTCGTGGTCAACCTGGCCGCGCCGGCGCAGGCCCAGGCGCTCAATGCGACGTCCTTTCCCTTCGAGGCCGGCGTCAGCGAATTCGAGGCCTGCGGTCTGCAGGCCGCGCCCAGCCAACTGGTGCAGCCGCCCCGCGTCGAGGGTGCGGTGGCCAGCTTCGAGTGCAAGCTGGCGATGATGGAGCCCTATCCGCGCCATGAGCCATCCTGCCACCTGATCTTCGGTCAGGTGCTGGCCGCACACGTGGATGACCAGTTGCTGGATGCCGATGGCAAGCTAGATCCGGGCCAGGTCGATCTGCTCTTCCGCATGGGCGGCGAATGGTATGGCCGCAGCCGTACCGAATCCAACTTCACCTTGCCGCGTCCACGCTGATTCCCCACTTCCCCTTCCTCGACCAGGGCGGTGCGGCCACGGCTGCATCCGCTGCTGGCGATGTCACCTTCCTGCTTCGCCGGTCTGCCGACCGCGCTTCTTCCATTTTCAATGTCGCCATTTGCGTTGCCGTCGACGCGATGTCGTGGTGCACAACGCACTCTGCTTGTGCAGTTTTCCGGTTTCGCATTAATATGGTGTACACATTATAAATAAGAAATGCAAAGACGGTTTTCGGGGCGCCGTGGAGACAAGCTGTAGAACCCCGTCTGTAGCGCGTTAATCCAATATTAAAGCAGTAAATACCTGAGCTTCTTGAGCTGGGTCAAGGCTGGCCTGTATTTTGCTAACACTCAAAATATAGAGCGCATACGTCATAAAAAAGAAGTGATCGGCGAGGCTTTCCAGTGCCGTTGTACGGCCTCGCCAATGCCGCAGCCACTGCGTGCAGGACAACACCAGACAAGCGCCGAAGACAGTTTCAGACAGAAGCCCGGATCACCGGGCCAGGCAGGAAAGCAGCACCTGCAGTAACTGCATCACCAGCAACACCTCCAACACTTCAACAAAAGGGAAAACAACATGAAAAAGGCATGGGCACTCGCGGCCGGCAGTCTGTTCTGCGCTAGCGGCGCGATGGCGCAATCCAACGTCACCATCTATGGCGTGGTCGATACCTACCTGGGCTACACCAATGCGAGCGGTCGCGGTTCGGTGGTGTCGCTGGACAGCGGCGGCTACCAGGCCAGCCGCCTGGGCTTCAAGGGGACCGAAGACCTGGGTGGCGGCCTGCGCGCCAACTTCCAGATGGAAAACGGCTTCGCCTCCGACACCGGTGGCATGCACGACAGCACCCGCCTGTTCAACCGCCAGTCCTGGGTCGGCCTGGCCAATAACCTGGGTGAGCTGCGCCTGGGTCGGCAGAACTCGCCGGGCTTCCTGATGATCGCGCGCCTGGATGCCTTTGCCGGTGCGACCTATGCCTCCTTCCTGAACAATGTCTCGGCCTACACGCCACGCTACGACAACGTGATCGGCTATATCTCGCCGGTGATGCGTGGCTTCAAGCTGCAGGCCTACTACGGCCTGGGCGAGCAGACCACGCCCAAGAACGGCCTGTCCACCTATATGCTGGCCGGCGAGTACGAAAGCGGCCCGTTCTACCTGGGCCTGAGCCATTCCACCCAGAACAGCGCCAACGACAATATCGCCATCCGCTCCACCTTCGCCGGGGGTGCCTATGACTATGGCAACGGCAAGATCTTCCTGGGCTACTACCGTGGCAACAACCTCGGTGCGGCCGCCACCACCAATGTGCGCGGCAGCTACTATGGCGCGTACTCGATCTCGGCCAACTATCGCCTGAGCGCGCAGGCCACCATCGGGGCCGGCTACGGCTGGGCCAAGGACAGCACCGGCGCCGGCCGTGATGCCCGCCAGATCAGCCTGATCGGCACCTATGACCTGTCCAAGCGCACCATGCTCTACACCACCTATGCCCACCTGACCAACAGCAACGGCGCCACCTTCTCGCTGGCCGGTGCCGCACCGATCACCAAGAACGTGCCGGCCAGTGGCGGCACGGTGAACGGCATACAGTTCGGTATCCGTCACCTGTTCTGATGCGCTGCCGGAAGGTGCGCGGGCTCCACCCGGCGCGCCTTCCTTCCCCTGCTGTTGCTTGCACCTGCGGGTGCAGAAAGGAAAGATCGTGAACGTCTCCCTCCATCTCAAGCATCTGAAGCATCTCGTTGTCGCCGCACTGGGCCTGACGGCTGCTGCCGGCGCACTGGCCCAATCCACCATCAAGATTGGCGAAGTCAATAGCTACAAGGCCCAACCGGCCTTCCTCGAACCGTACCGCCGTGGCTGGGAACTGGCCCAGGAAGAAATCAATGCCGCCGGCGGCCTGCTGGGCAAGAAGGTGGAAATCATCTCCCGCGATGACAACGGCAACCCCGGTGACTCGGTGCGGGTGGCCGAGGAACTGGTGACCCGTGAACAGGTATCGCTGCTGTTCGGCGGCTTCCTCTCCAACACCGGCCTGGCACTGACCGACTATGCCAAGCAGCGCAAGATCTTCTTCCTGGCGGCAGAGCCGCTGACCGACAAGATTGTCTGGCAGAACGGCAACCAGTACACCTATCGCCTGCGTCCCTCCACCTACATGCTGGTGGCCTCGCTGGTCAACGAAGCGGCCAAGCTGAAGAAGAAGCGCTGGGCGCTGGTCTATCCCAACTACGAATACGGCCAGTCCGCCATCGCCACCTTCAAGAAGCTGATGCAGGAGCGCCAGCCGGATATCGAATTCGTCGCCGAACAGGCGCCGCCGCTGGGCAAGATTGATGCCGGTTCGGTCACCCAGGCGCTGGCCGATGCCAAGCCGGATGCGATCTTCAATGCGCTCTTCGGTGCCGACCTCGGCAAGTTCGTGCGCGAGGGCAATACCCGTGGCCTGTTCGAAGGACGCGAAGTAGTATCGCTGCTGACCGGCGAGCCGGAATATCTCGATCCGCTGAAGAACGAGGCACCCGTCAACTGGATCGTCACCGGCTACCCCTGGTATGCCATCGATACGCCCGAGCACAAGAAATTCGTCGACGCCTATCGCAAGAAATTCAATGACTACCCGCGCAACGGGTCCCTGGTCGGCTATGTGGCGCTGATGTCGATCGCCACCGGCATCAAGGCGGCTGGCTCGGTGGAGAGCGACAAGCTGGCGGCCGCCTTCTCGGGCCTGAAGGTCGCGACCCCGTCCGGCCCCATCGTCTATCGCAGCCAGGACCACCAGTCCACCCTGGGCGCCCACGTGGGACGTACGGCACTCAAGGATGGTCGCGGCATCATGGTCAACTTCAGCTACGTCGATGGCGCTTCGGTGCAATTGCCGGATGCCGAAGTCAAGAAACTGCGTGCGGCCAACTGAGCTGGTACACGCCTTGCAGCGGTCCTGCGCAGCCCCGTGCTGCGCGGGACCGTGGTCACAGGGGATAAAGCATGACTCTCTCTAGCCTGATCGTGCAGATGATCAACGGGCTGGCCGACGCTTCCACCATGTTCCTGGTGGCGGCCGGCCTGTCGCTGATCTTCGGTGTCACGCGCATCGTCAACTTCGCCCACGGCTCGTTCTACATGGTGGGCATCTATGTGGTGTACACGCTGGTGTCCTTGATCGGCGCCAGCGGCCTCGGTTTCTGGAGCGCGGTACTGCTCTCGGCGATGGCCGTGGCGGTGCTGGGCGCCCTGGTGGAAATCCTCATCCTGCGCCGCATCTACCGCGCCCCGGAACTGTTCCAGCTGCTGGCGACCTTTGCGCTGGTGCTGGTGTTCAAGGATGCCGCGCTCTACCTGTGGGGGCCGGAAGACCTGTTCGGCCCGCGCGCGCCCGGCCTGGGTGGCGCGGTGCAACTGCTGGGCCGGCGCATTCCGCAATACGACCTGGTGCTCATCGCCATCGGCCCGCTGGTGTTGGGCGTGCTGTGGCTGGTCCTGAACCGCACCCGCTGGGGGACCCTGATCCGCGCCGCTACCCAGGACCGCGAAATGGTTGGCGCCCTGGGCATCAACCAGTCCTGGCTGTTTACCGGCGTGTTCGCGCTGGGCTGCTTCCTGGCTGGCCTGGGCGGCGCCCTGCAGGGGCCGCGCATCCCCGCCAACCTGGCGCTGGACCTGGAGACCATCGGCAACGCCTTCGTGGTGGTGGTGGTCGGCGGCATGGGGTCGATTCCCGGTGCCTTCCTGGCGGCCCTGCTGATTGCCGAGATCAAGGCCCTGTGCGTGGCCATCGGCCAGGTGTCGGTGTTCGGAGTGGTGATCTCGCTGTCCAAGCTGACGCTGGTGGTGGAATTCCTGGTCATGGCGGTGATCCTGGTGGTCCGCCCCTGGGGTCTGATGGGCAAGCCCCAGGCTGCCGCTCGCAGTACCGGCCAGCCGGAAGCGCCGCTGGCCCCGGCCGGCGCCGGCGTGCGCAAGCTGGCCTGGGCCGCCGTGGCGCTGTTGCTGGCAGCACCCTTGCTGTCGCACAGCTTCCCCTACCTGACGGTGCTGCTGGTGGAGATCTTCATCGCCGTGCTGTTTGCGGCCAGCCTGCACTTCATCATGGGGCCGGGCGGCATGCATTCCTTCGGTCACGCGGCCTATTTCGGGCTGGGTGCCTATGCGGCGGCGATGCTGGTGGTCAAGCTGCACTGGCCGATGGAACTGGCGCTGGTGGTCGGTCCGCTGGTGGCCGGGCTGGGCGCGCTGCTGTTCGGCTGGTTCAGCGTGCGCCTATCGGGCGTGTACCTGGCCATGCTGACCCTGGCCTTCGCGCAGATCGTCTGGGCCATCATCTATCAATGGGATGAGGTCACCGGCGGCAGCAACGGGCTGGTCGGCGTCTGGCCGGCTGCCTGGCTGGCGTCGCCGCTGGCCTATTACTACCTGGCGCTGGGCTGTGCGGTGGCCGGCCTGCTGCTGTTGCGCCGCGTGCTGTTCGCGCCTTTCGGCTATGCCATGCGCGCCGCCCGTGATTCGGTGCTGCGTTCGGATGCCATCGGCATCGACGTCAAGCGCATGCAATGGCTGGCCTTTGCGCTGGCCGGCGTATTCTGTGGCGCGGCCGGGGTGTTGTTCGCCTTCTCCAAGGGCAGCATCTCGCCGGAAGCCATCAGCGTAAGCCGTTCGGTCGATGGTCTGGTGATGGTCATGCTGGGCGGCCTGCAGACCCTGCTGGGGCCGGTGGTGGGCGCATCGGTCTTCACCTGGCTGCAGGATGTGATCGCACGCGAGACCGATTACTGGCGCGCCATTCTCGGGCTGGTGATCCTGGCGCTGGTGCTGCTGTTCCCGGCGGGCATCGCCGGCTATTTCCAGCGCTTCCTCGGTGGCCCGGCACGTCAGGGGAGCCCGGGGAGCAAGGGGAGCGGTGGGGCCCCGGAACTGAAAGCCGGTATCGGCAAGGAGGCGGCATGAGCCTGCTGACAGTAGACAACATCAGTAAATCCTTCGGTGGCAACAAGGCCGTCAATGGCGTCTCTTTCGAGCTGCCGCCGGGCCAGTTGCTGGCACTGCTGGGGCCGAATGGCGCCGGCAAGTCGACCTGCTTCAACATCCTCAACGGCCAGTACCGGCCCGAGACCGGCAGCATCCGTTTCGACGGTCACGACATCGCCGGCATGAAGCCGCGTGATATCTGGCGGCTCGGTGTCGGGCGCACCTTCCAGATTTCGGCCACCTTCAGTTCCATGACCGTGCTGGAAAACGTGCAGATGGCGCTGATGTCGCGCCAGCGCAAGCTGTTCGGCCTGTGGCGCCCGGCGGGCTCCTACTTTGCCGCTGAGGCCATGGCCCTGCTGGAGCAGGTCGGCATGGCGGCGCAGGCGCAGCGCCCCTGCGGCGTGCTGGCCTATGGCGACGTCAAGCGGGTGGAGCTGGCCATCGCCCTGGCCAACCGGCCGCGCCTGTTGCTGATGGACGAGCCCACGGCCGGCATGGCGCCCAAGGAGCGCAATGAACTGATGGCCCTCACCAAGCGCCTGGTGCTGGAAAAGAACATGTCGGTGCTCTTCACCGAGCACAGCATGGATGTGGTGTTTGCTTTTGCCGACCGCATGATCGTGCTGGCGCGCGGGCAACTGATCGCCGAGGGCGATGGCGAGACCATCCGCAATCATCCCAAGGTGCAGGAAGTCTATTTCGGCAGCGGCAAGACATTCGAGAAGGAAGGAAGCCCATCGTGAGCGTCACCATATCCCCCAAGACCGATCCGCTGCTCAAGGTCAGCGCACTGAACGCCTTCTATGGGCGCGCCCACATCCTGTTCGACGTCGCCCTGGAGGTGGGGCGCGGCGAAGTGGTCGCCCTGATGGGGCGCAACGGCGCCGGCAAGTCCACCACCATGAAGGCGGTGATGGGCCTGCTGGACCGGGCCGAGGGCGAAGTCAGTTTTCGCGGCAAGGACATCAGCCGCGCCCGTCCCTATGAGATCGCCCGCGACGGCATGGGCTTCGTACCCGAAGACCGGCGCGTCTTTTCCGGCCTGTCGGTGATGGAAAACCTGGAGGTGGGCCGCCAGCCGGCGCGGGAAGGGGCGGTCCAGTGGACGCCGGAAAAGCTGTTCCAGCTCTTCCCCAACCTGGGTGAAATGCCGGACCGCCCGGGCGGCCAGATGAGTGGTGGCGAGCAGCAGATGCTGACCGTCTCGCGCACGCTCATGGGCAACCCCTACCTGGTGCTGCTGGACGAGCCCTCGGAAGGGGTGGCACCGGTCATCGTCGAACAGATGGCCAACATGATCATGGCCCTGAAGCGCGAAGGCATGGCCATCCTGTTGTCGGAGCAGAACCTGCACTTCGCCGAACTGGTCAGCGACCGTGCCTACGTGCTGGAGAACGGTCATATCCGTTACCAGGGCAGCATGGCGCAACTGGCGGCAGACGAAGAGGTGCGACGGGCTTACCTGTCGGTGTAGCAGGGCAGCTGGCGTGGGTGGAGGTGGCGGCGGGATCGCCGTAGCTTGATCGTCATTTCCTCTCTCGCCTGGTTTGTTGCGCTGCATAAGGGTGGCGTGCTTCTCCGGTTGGGGTGCTCCCGATCAACAAGCCGGCCCATGGCGGCAGCGCCGCCCCGCCAGAACGGCAGGGTGGAGCTGCCGGCCGACGCGGCCGGGTCTGGACGCTGCCTGCCGCCTGCGGCCTGCCTGGGGGCGGAAAAAGCCCTGCCTGCTTGTGCAATAAATGATGTGTACGCTTTAAATCAAGCGACCCGGCAGATCCGCTTCAATTCTCTTCCATTCCCCGGAATTCCGCACCAAACTGGCATTTATCGCCCTGTTATTGGTCATGTTTCGCACTGCAATGCATCACGAAAAATCTCTTCATCAAACCTCTATTCTTTTAAAAATAGAGTGTGTACACTGTATTTCATTCGACGTATCAGGATCGTTTCCGTCGTCGCTTTTATCCCGGCTTCAACCCAGCTTCCTACCTATTTCGCAAGGAGATCAGAGTGTCCAATTCCCCACGTATCGCCGTCGTTGGCGCAGGCCTGGGCGGTGCCGCTACGGCGGCGCTGCTGCTGCAGGAAGGTTTCAATGTGCGCGTCTATGAGCAGGCGCCCGGTTTCTCCCGCCTGGGAGCTGGCATCCACGTCGGCCCCAATGTGATGAAGGTGCTGCGTCGCATCGGCATCGAGGATGAGATGAACCGCCAGGGTTCGCGTCCCGACTTCTGGTACAGCCGTCACTGGGAGACCGGCGACGTGCTGGCGCAGATTCCGCTGGGCGACTACGCCGTCAAGCACTATGGCGCTTCCTACCTGACGGTGCATCGTGGCGATTTCCATGAACTGCTGATCAAGGCCTTGCCCAGCGATCGCGTGAGCTTCGACAAGTGCCTGACCAAGGTCGAGGATCGCGGCAACGTGGTCATCCTCAGCTTTGCCGACGGCACCACCGAAGAGGCTGACATCGTCATCGGCGCCGATGGCGTCAACTCCCGCATCCGCGAAGAACTGCTGGGCGTGGAACCGCCCAAGTACGCCGGTTACCTGGCGCACCGCGCCGTGTTCCCCACCCCCGAGGTCAAGGCCGGCATGCTGCCCTTCGACGCCTGCGTGAAGTGGTGGAGCGATGACCGTCACATGATGACCTACTTCGTCACCAGCAAGGCCGACGAGCTCTATTACGTGACCGGCGTGCCGGTCGAGAAATGGGACCTGAACGACCGCTGGCTGCCTTCCAGCAAGGAAGAGATGCGCGAGACCTTCCGTGGCTGGCACCCGACCGTGCAGGCGCTGGTGGACGCTACCGTGGAAGTGACCAAGTGGTCGCTGCTGGAGCGCGACCCGCTGCCGCTGTGGAGCCGTGGCCGCCTGGTGCTGCTGGGCGATGCCTGCCACCCGATGAAGCCGCACATGGCGCAGGGCGCGGCCATGGCCATCGAGGATGGCGCCATGCTGGCACGCTGCTTCAAGGAAGTGGGCGTGAGCAACTACGCCGACGCCTTCGCTCTCTACGAAGCCAACCGTGCCACCCGTGCCAGCAAGGTCCAGCGCATCTCCCACGAGAACACCTGGCTGCGCACCAACGAAGACCCGTCCTGGTGCTTCGGCTACGATGTCTTCACCGAGCCGCTGGTCTCACCGAGCAAGGCCGCAGCCTGAGCGGTTTCGCCTGAATCACCGCCGGGCCGGCTTCGTGGGAAAGCGAAGATGGCCCGGCTCTTGCATCATTCATGTCACCGGTGAACAGCGCCGGTGAGGAAGCCAGGCAGCCGGCAAGACCGGTTGCCGGTTCGATCATTTGAGGAGAGTTGCATGTCCACGCTACCCGCGACAGTGGAAAAGGGGCTACAGGCCGCCGGGGTCGGTAAGTTCCAGTACCGCTTGTTCGTCATCTTCGGCCTGGTCTGGCTGGCCGATGCGATGCAGGTGTTGTCCATCGGTTTTTCGGCGCCGACCATCGCCAAGACCTTCGGCCTGACGGTGCCGCAGGCACTGCAGAGTGGCACCATGTTCTTCGTGGGCATGCTGCTGGGCGCCTTCGTCTTCGGTCGCCTGGCCGACCGCATCGGCCGTCGTCCGGTGCTCATGTGCGCGGTGGTGATCGATGCCTGTTTCGGCGTGGCCTCGGCCTTCGCTCCCGACTTCACCTGGTTGCTGGCACTGCGCCTGCTGACCGGTATCGGCGTGGGTGGCACGCTGCCGGTGGACTACACCATGATGGCCGAATTCCTGCCCAGCGCCCGTCGCGGTCGCTGGCTGGTGATGCTGGAATCGTTCTGGGCCATCGGCACCATCTGCCTGGCGGTGCTGGCACTGGTGGCGGTGAGCTGGGGCAACGATGCCTGGCGCGTGATCTTCTTCGTCACCGGCCTGCCGGCGCTGGTGGGCGTGGTGCTGCGCTTCTACGTGCCGGAGTCGCCCATGTACCTCAACCGCAGCGGCAAGTCCGACGCCGCCCGCAAGGTACTGGAGCGGGTCGCCAAGGTCAACGGCAGCAGCACCCCGATTCCGCCACTGCAGCCTGAAGTGGTGGAGCGCAAGCCCATGAGCGCGCTGTTCTCGGCCGCCCTGCGTCGCCGCAGCCTGTCGCTGTACCTGGCCTGGGGGCTGATCTCGATTGCCTACTATGGCGTGTTTGTCTACCTGCCGGTCAAACTGGGTTCGGAGGGCTTCGGTTTCATGCGTGGCCAGATCTTCCTGATCTTCCTGGCGCTGGTGCAGTTGCCTGGCTATGCGCTGTCGGCCTACGGGGTCGAACGCTGGGGCCGCAAGCCCACTCTGGTCGGTTTCCTGTTGTTGTCGGCGGTGGGCTGCATGCTCTACAGCCTGGGCAACGATCCCAAGCTGGTGGTCGGTTCCACGCTGTTGCTGAGCTTCTCCCTGCTGGGCACCTGGGCCGCGTTGTATGCCTTCACGCCCGAGGTCTACCCGACCGACCTGCGCGCCAGCGGCATGGGCACGGCAGGTGCCGTGGCCCGCTTCGGCGGCCTGTTCGCCCCGGCCATCATCGCCCCGGTCATGGCCAGCCACTTCACGCTGTCGCTGGTGATGCTGTCGGCCTTCCTGGTCGCCGGTGCCGTCGCGATCCTGTGCGTGGATGTGGAGTCGCGCAATCGGGCGCTGGAATGAGTCTGTAGCACCGCCGGAGCCAGTTGCTTCGAGGGAGCCACCGCTGCGTGCGGTGGCTTTTTTTTCGTCCTGCTTCGCCGTCATGGGATGGCTCGTCGATATTTTTGGAAGAAGGCATGGGTATTCAGTAACGGTTGTGATCTCGGGGGATTTGCCGGCTACGCTTTGCGCTTTTGTCCGCAGGCCAGTCAGCAACGCCGCCAAAGGAGAGGCAAACCATGAGAAGCAGATCCCACGACATCGCCATGGCCGAGCTGTATCGGAGCGATCCGGCGCTAGCAGAAGAGGTCATCAACAGCATCCTGGCCGATGGCGATCCGGGGGAATTGGCGAGTGTGCTGCGCCAACTGGCCTTGCTTTTTGAGGGCATGGAGGGGTGCGATGGCATTGAGAATGCGTGATCCGGGGATGCTGCGACATCTTCTCCGGCTACAGAACACACTGAACATACTGCGTTGAGGAGGTGGTCAAAATGCCAATTCAAGTGAAATTTCTCTTGAAAATTTCACTAAAAGTGCTATTTTCAACGAATGCTGAAAACACGCCATTTAGTGAAAGAAGTGGAAACTCAGGCGGCACAGGCACTTCGCTTGTTGCTGGAGCAAGTGCCTGCCATCAAGCTTTTGGACATGGAGCGCGATGCGTCCGGACTGACTCAGGACGTCGATATCGTGGCGCATATCGACGCCTCCGGCAGGCGCCGGGTGCTGCTCTGCGAAGTAAAGTCCAGCGGTCAACCGCGCCATGTGCGAATGGCATTGCTTGAGCTGCGCAACTACATGGCACACCATCCGCAAGAGGCCATTCCGGTCTTCATCGCCCCTTATCTATCCTCTGACGCCCAGGCGCTATGTCGAGAGCAAGACGTGGGTTTTCTCGATCTCGAAGGCAATGCACGGCTTGTCTTCGACGGCGTCTTCATCGAACGTCAGGTCGCCAGCAAGCCTGGTGCCGACCGGCGTGAGCTCAGATCACTGTTCAAACCGAAGTCCGCGCAGGTGTTGCGGGTGATGCTTCGCAATCCGGGTCAGCCGTGGCGCGTCACCGATCTGGCACAGGCCGCCGCTGTCAGTCTCGGTCACGTCAGCAACGTGCGCGTGGGCCTGCTTGATCGGGAGTGGGCGCAAGTGGCTGATGAGGGGCTGTTTCTGTCCCAGCCAGATGCGCTTCTCGACGCGTGGCGGGATGCCTACGAGCCACCCGGTGGTGAGCGGCTGTCCTTCTATACAACGCTGCATGGCAACTCCCTGGAGGAAGCAGCGCGGCGAGTTTTGAGTTCGGATGAGTCGCTCGGACTGGCGGCATTTGCCTCGTTTTCAGCGGCACACTGGCTCGCACCGTATGGTCGGACGGGCAGGCAATTTTTCTATGCGGACCATGCAGGTCTTGAACGCCTGCAGTCAGCGTTGAAGCTTTCTGCGATCCCAAAGGGCGAAAACGTGGTAGTCACGGTGCTCAAGGACTCGGGTTTGCTGCATGACACGGAGGAGCCGGCACCGGGTGCCATCTGCACCAGTCCGGTCCAGACCTATCTTGATCTTGCCAGCGCCGGTGAACGCGGACAGGAAGCTGCAGAGCATCTGCGACGAGAAAGACTGACATGGTCAAGATGATGCCCGGCGAGCCACAGTCCGCCGCCGACTATGATGATCGCACCACACTTGCCGTCAAAACGGTGCTGATCGAAATCGGCCAGATCCTGGGGAGCTTCAAAGGAAAATTCGCCATCGTCGGCGGCGCAGTACCGTGGCTGTTGCTCGGCAACGAGGACATGCCGCACGTCGGCACGCTGGACGTGGACCTTGGGCTGGACGCCGAGGCTTTGGGGGATGGCGAATACGCCACCTTGGTTGAAGCGCTGCAAGGGCATGGCTACCAACAGCGTCGGGAGCTTCGCCGTTTCCAGCTCGTCCGCCAGGTTCCGACTGATGATGGTGGCGCAGCCATCGACATCATTGTCGATTTCCTGATGCCTCGCGATGCCGAGATCGTCAAGAACATGCCACCGCTCATCAGTGACTTTGCGGTGCAAAGAGCAGACGGTGCCGATCTGGCGCTGCGCTTCTATCAACTGGTTGCCATCAGCGGCCCGATGCCCTCAGGGGGCGTGAATCGCGTCGAGATCGCGGTTTGTTCAATCCCTGCGCTGTTGGCCATGAAAGGGCATGCGATCGAGGGACGCTACAAGCAGAAGGACGCTTACGATATCTACTACTGCGTCCGGAACTATCCTGGCGGGCCAGAGGTGCTCGCCGAGGAATGTCGACCGCTGCTGGATCATGCCAGCGGTGCGGCGGGCTACAATTTCATTGCTGGCAAGTTCGATACCGTTGATGGCTTCGGCCCGACCTGTGTTCGCCGCTTTGTTGAAGAAACGAAGATACTGGGAGAACGCAGCCCGGAGCAATGGCAACAGGACGCTTTCGGCCAAGTCGATGCGTGGTTGCGCGCACTCGGATTGAGAAGATAAGTGGGCTATGCCACCGGCACCGTGTTTTGATGACATCGGTGATTGGTGTCATGAGAGTGTCTGACCCGGGACGCTTCGGCGTCCCTTCTTCATTCCCGCCGGTCGCGCATGCGCTCCAGATCTTCCCGCGTATCGATATCGGCAAAGATCCCCTCGTCCATCACCTCGATCTCCGTTACCGGATGCGCGTCCAGCAGCCCCCGTGCGCCGCGGTCGCCCTGCAGGGCCAGTAGCGCCGGCAGATGCGCTGGACCGAAGCCCACCGGGTTGCCGCGCCGACCTTGCGTCACGGGTGCCACGATGGACGCACCGGCGACCAAGGCGTCGCGCAGCCGCGCCACGGTGGCGGGCCGTACCCGGGGCATGTCGGCCAGCGCGATCAGCCAGCCTGATGCCTGCGTGCTGTGTTGCAGCCCGTGGCGCAGCGATGCGCTCATTTCGCGGGGATCGCCAGGAGGCAGCATGCAGACCGTGCAGCCCATCTCGCGCAGGGCATCGGCCAACACGCCCGGCCCCTGTACCACGGCGACCACCGGCATGACTTCCAGCAGCGCCGCTGCGCTGGCGGTGGCGACCATGCCGGGGCGGCCGTCGTGATGGACGAAGGGCTGCAGCAGCTTTTCCTCGCGGTCGTTGAAACGGCTGCCACGGCCGGCGGCCAGCAGTACGGCGATGGGGGAGCTTGATGGAATCATGCCGGCAGGGCCTTGGGAAATCGGATGGAGCCGCTATTGTGCCCAGGTTTCTCCTGCCGTTGCTGCAGTGATGCAGAAGCTGCAGGGGGAGGGGGAATTTACGTGATCCGAATGACAAGCTTGCCACGGGCCAGTCCGATGCCTTTCATGCTGGCCGCCACTTTGCGTCAGATCGTTGCCGTATCGGCATGGCAGGATTCTTAATTTTGATATGGTCGGCAACGCAGTGCGCTCCTAGAATCGGTTGCATGTCAGTAACGCAGGCACCGTACAGGGACGGTGTTGCGAAGTCGGCATCAGGGGGCAAGCCGGCTGGGATGGGGCGCAGCGAGGGTCCATCATCCGGGGCGCCGAGAACAACGCGCAGGGATGGAAACAAGAATGATCAAGAACAAACGTATCGGCTCACGCCTGGGTGCAGGCTTTGCCGTGGTGCTGGTATTTTCGATGCTGGTGGCGGCGGTGGGCATCTGGCGACTGAAGACCGTGGCCCAGCAGACCCAACAGATGATGGACGTGCCGCTGCGCACCGAACGCCTGGTGTCGCAATGGAATACCTTGCTGCTGATCGCCATCCAGCGCACCACCACGGTGGTCAAGAGCCGCGATCCTGAACTTGAGGCCTTCCTCGCCAAGGAAGCGGCCGCGTCCAGCAAGGAATCGGCGCAGACCCTGAAGGACGTCGAAGCACTCCTGACCAGTGACGATGAAAAGAAGCTGTTCGCCGCCATCAATGTCGCCCGCAAGCAGTTCCTGACGGTGCGCGATGAAATCTACGCGGCCAAGAAGCAGGGTAATGCCGCCAAGGTGGAGCAGCTCTATCAGCAGCAGTACATGGGCATTGCCACCGGAACCCAGAACGCCATGCGGGCCTTGCTCGACTTCGAACGCGCCCGCATCGACGACATTTCCGCGCAGATCCAGCAGGATGCGGCCAGCAGCCAATGGCAGATCGCCGTGCTGGAAGGGGTGATCCTGCTGTGCGGCGTGGCTTTCGCGGTGCTGCTCACGCGCAGCATCACCCGACCTGTACATGCGGCGCTGGCGATCTCGCAGCGCGTGGCGGCCGGTGACCTGACTTCGCGCGCCGTGAGCGTGGGGCAAGACGAACTGGGGCAACTGGTGGCCTCGCTGCAGGGCATGAGCGAGCGCCTGCACGGTGTGGTGTCCACGGTGCGCCATGGGGCCGACAGCATTGCGATTGCCTCCGGTGAAATCGCCAACGGCAACCTCGACCTCTCGGCCCGTACCGAGGAACAGGCCGGTGCGCTGGAAGAGACTGCCGCCTCCATCGAACAGCTGACCTCCAGCGTGCGTACCAATTCCGAGAACGCCGGCCAGGCCGACAATCTGGTGCGTTCGGCAGCATCGATCGCCGGTCAGGGCGGGGTGGTGATGGACGAACTGATCGCCACCATGGGCAACATCAACGAATCCTCGCGCAAGATCGTGGACATCATCGGTGTGATCGATGGCATCGCCTTCCAGACCAATATCCTGGCCTTGAATGCCGCCGTGGAAGCGGCTCGCGCCGGCGAGCAGGGACGCGGTTTCGCGGTGGTGGCCTCGGAAGTGCGCGCCCTGGCGCAACGTTCGGCCTCGGCGGCCAAGGAAATCAAGCAACTCATCGATGATTCGGTGGAGAAGGTCGGTGCCGGTAGCCAGCTGGTGGAGAAAGCCGGCAAGACCATGCAGGAAGTGGTGGACAGCGTGCGCGGCACGCACGCGCTGGTGGGCGAGATCAGCACCGCCAGCCGCGAACAGGCCGAAGGCATCCACCAGGTCAACCAGGCGGTGGGCCAGATGGATGGCGTGACCCAGCAGAATGCGGCGCTGGTGGAACAGGCCGCGGCCGCCGCCAAGTCGCTGGAAGACCAGGCGGCGCAATTGAAACGCGCAGTGGCCTTCTTCGCCCTGCAGGCGGCCTGACAAAAGATGGTCATCGCTGGCGGGTTCACGCCAGCGATGATCCTTTTACGCGGTAGCTCAGATCAAGTTCAGATCAAGTTAAGATCATTCAGGGAGGCTCAGGCCGCCTTGAGAAATTCCGGCCCGAAATCCATCAGCACGTCGCGCACCAGCGTGGCGGTACTCTGGCAGCCCAGCTTGTCCTTGACGCTGGCGCGATGCACGTCCACCGTCTTGACGCTGATGTTGAGGTCGCGCGCGATGAGCTTGCTGGACTGGCCCATGATGACCTTCTCCAGAATCTCGCGCTCACGCACGGTCAGGGTCTTCAGGCGCGCCTTCAGTTGCTGGCGGCGACCACGGGCCTGCATGTTGCCGGCCACGTTCTTCAGGGTGACCTGGATGCGTTCGAGCATCTGCTGGGAGTTGTAGGGCTTTTCCAGGAAATCGACGGCGCCATTGTGCAGGGCGCGCACCGACATGGGAATGTCGCCATGTCCGGATACGAAGATCACGGGAATGTCGGCACCGATTTCCTTCAGGCGATCCTGCAGCTGGAAGCCGCTGATCTCCGGCATGCGCACATCCAGGATCAGGCAGGACAGGCTGTTGGCGTCGTAGGCCTTGAGAAAGGCTTCCGGGCCATCGAAGCATTCGGTGCGGATATTGACCGAGCTCAGCAGCCAGGCCAGCGACGTGCGAACAGCTTCGTCATCATCAACGATGTAGACCACCGGCGGGTTGGTTTCCATCATTACTCCTCGTCTCGTCAAAATGGTGCCGGCTTGCACCGGCGCTATTTCCGACCCTCTCGATTTCTTGCTGGGCTGGTCGGCACAAATCAAAACAGCACGCTTTGACTTATGCAAAAAACAGGCCTGAAATTCTTGGGATCAGCGACACTTTAACACCCCCTCCAGGGTGGCGATCTAGGTATTTTTACCTAGATGCTTAGCCGCAATCCCCTGTGGCGCGGGCATGTGGCACGAATTGTGTGCAGCCGGGGCATGTCTTAACCTGCTGTCATAGAGCGCCGTGCATCATCGGCGTGCAAACCAGGGAGTTTCCATGAGCGCCAATGCTGTCCAACAAGAACATTCGACCCCACCCACGTCTGCACCGACGGCCGCGACCCGTCCCGCGCTTGCGCCGGAGCAACTGGAATTCCGTAACGCCATGGCGCATCTGCCGGCAGCGGTGTCCATCATCACCACCGATGGCGAGGGCGGCCGTTGCGGCATCACTGCCAGCGCGGTCTGCTCGGTCACCGACACGCCACCGACCATCCTGGTCTGCATCAACCGCGGCAGTGCCATGCATGAGGTGTTCAGGAAGAACGGCCGGCTGTGCGTGAACGTGCTCTCGGATGAGCTGGAACAACTGGCCATGCATTTCTCGGGCGCCACCAAGGTACCGATGGAGGAGCGCTTCGCCTGGGACATCTGGGAAGAGCAGGGTGAACTGGGGCAGCCGGTGCTGGCCGATGCGCTGGTGAAGCTGCAGGGCCGCATCCGCGAGTTCAAGGAGGTTGGCACCCACTCGGTGATGTTCGTCGAGCTGGCCGAGGTCAAGGTCAATGAAAAGAAGGACAGCCTGATCTATTTCAACCGGCTGTTCCACAAGGTCAAGCGTACGGCCTTGTAGGTCTGTCTCTTTGTCCCGGCCCACGAAATGATGCCGTCCGTGTTCGTACCGGACGGCATTTTTCTTTCCGGGGACCATGAAAAAGTCGTTCGGACCGAGTCGCCGCGCGGCGGCGTATCGAAGGCGCGGCTACCTCTGCGTCTTCGATACGCGGCGCTGCCGCTACTCAGTCCGAACGGGTGGAGGTGGTGTTAGGGCCTGTTCACAGCCCTAGTCCCGTCTCAAAGGTCGAGCACCAGCATTCCCGACTTGGCGCGTGAGACGCAGGTACAGGTCTGGTCGTTGGTAACCTTCTCTTCGGGATTCGTTTTTCCGGAAACCATAAGAAAACCGTTCGGACTGAGTAGCCGCACAGCGGCGTATCGAAGGCGCGGCTACCTCTATGCCTTCGATACGCGGCGCTGCCGCTACTCTGTCCGAACGGGTGGAGGTGGTGTTAGGGCCTGTTCACAGCCCTAGCCCCGTCTCAAAGGTCGAGCACCAACATTCCCGATTTGGCGCGTGAGACGCAGGTACAGATCTGGTCATTAGCCGCCTTCTCCTTCTTGGAGAGGCAATTGTCACGGTGATCCGGTTCTCCCTCCAGCAGCGGCACCACGCAGGTTCCGCAGATGCCTTCGCGGCAGGAGGTATCGATGCTGATACCTTCGCGCGCCAGGATGTCGACGATGGGGATGCCCACCGGAATCTGCACCACCTTGCCCGAGCTGGCCAGCTTCACCTCGAAGGCGCCATCGCCACCGCCAGCCGAAGCGGTGCCGGATGCAGGCGCCGCTACCGCCTGGAAGTGCTCCAGGTGGATCGCGTCGTCGCTGCGGCTGGCGGCGGCGCACTTGACCACCGCGTCCATGAAGGGTGCCGGACCGCAGGTGTAGACGTGGGCTTGCGGGCTGCCGGCGTCCAGGCAGGCCTTGAGGTAGTGCACCATCTGCGCCGGCATGACCGCATAGTGGAAGCGCACGCGTGCCGCAAACGGTGCGGTCTCCAGCAGATCGGCGAAGGCCGCATGCTCGCGGGCGCGCACGAAGTAGTGCAGGGTGAAGGGCTTTTGTTCTGCCCACAGGCGATAGGCCATCGCCAGCAGGGGGGTGACGCCGATGCCGGCGCCGAAGAGCAGGTGTTCGGGGGCGCCGGCGTCCAGCGCGAAGAGGTTGCGCGGCGTACCCACTTCCAGTTCCATGCCCACTTGCACGGCATCGTGCAGGGCGGCCGAACCACCCCGTGATGCCGGCTCGCGCTTGACGGCGATGGTGTAGCCGCACTGGTCTTCCAGGGGGCCGCACAGCGAGTATTGGCGCATGATCCCGGTCGGCCCGGTGATGTCGATGTGGGCCCCCGGCTCGTAGGACGGCAGCGGGGCGCCATCGGCACGCACCAGGCGGAAGGAACGGATATCACCGGTTTCATCGGTGAGACGGTCAACGATCAGTTTCATGTTTCAGTGCCAATACTCGGTTACCTGGAGACGATGTGCAATATGCGATATGCGATGCCTACCCGGACTTACAGCAGGAAGCCCAGGGCGTTGAGGCTGTCCATCGAGTTGATCAGGCGGATCACCTTCTGCTCGATCTTCGGTCCCTGGGGCGTGAAGCGCAGCCGGTGCGTGACATTGGCCACGAACATGGTGTGTTGCTGGCGCTTGTAGCCCACCAGCACCTGCGCCGAGGTGATTTCCACCAGCTCGTCCGACAGGTGCACCGGCACGAAGCGCGACACCGTGCGCACGGTGGCGGCCGCATCCACCGCCGACATCGCGTGGCCCGAGGTCAGGCGCTCGATACGGATCTTGCGCATGTGGGCATTGTCGTAGGCGTAGTTCAGCGTGGCCGCGAAATCGGTGGTCTCCTGGTCGATCGGCACCACGTAGTAGCCGTCGTCGGTCCAAAGGGTCTCCCAGGTGGCGTAGTCCTTGCGGTCCAGCAGTTCGGCCTCTTTCCAGATGAAGGCGATGGCCCGGGCCATTTGCGCGGGGATGCCTTGCAGGTTGTCTTGTTGGCTCATGTTGATCACTTCTCCATCATCTTTTTCCACATGGCATAGGCTTCGCGCATGCCGGTTTCATCGGTCGAGTGCGACACCTTGTCGCCGTTGTCGTCCACCCATTCGCGGTTCAGGCCACGGTTGACCAGGATCGGTGCATTGCGACCCGCGTACGAGCCGCTTTGCACGCGCTCCCAGGCTTCGGCGTCGTCGGGGCTGCCGAAACCGAACGGGCCCTGGAAGTGTTCGTGGATGCGCAGGCGTTCGCGGTTGGCAATCTCGGGGCCGCCATCCATGCCCAGGGCCACGTGACGGATCTGGGTCTCGCCCACCGACACCGGATGCAGCACGCGGAAGAAGGACATCGACATCGCCACATTGGGGAACAGGTTCAGGTTGAAGCCGGCGCCGTGCAGCGAACGCACGATGCGACGCACCTGTTCCGGCGGCATGGTCCTGGACAGTTCCTCCACGACATGGGCGAAGCGCTCCTGCAGCTGTTCGCTGCCATCGTCGACATCCAGGTCCACGTGTTCCGGCACCATGATCATGACGCTGTGGCCATTGCCCAGCGAGCGGGTGATGGACTGGTCGTCGGTCATGAAGGAGAGCATCTCGGAAGTCTCTTCATCCACCGAGGACAGGAAGGTCTTGTGCACCACCGGGAAGTGATAGCCGTCGGTGGTGTTTTCCAGCTGGATCTTCCAGTTGCCCTTGAAGCTGAACTTGTGCTCGCCCTGCACCTTGATGGGGAAGCCGGCGCCCTGCTTCATGAACAGGTCGATCCACTTCTTGGCGTGGCCCAGGAAGTCCGACAGCGGTTCCACTTCCTGGTTGAAGGAGGCGAAGATCATGCCGTTATAGCTGTCCACGCGCAGGCTCTGCAGCGGCAGGTCGGCCTTTTCGATGACGTCTTCATAGCCTTCCGGATAGGGCAGGCCGCGCAGCTTGCCGTCCAGGGCATAGGACCAGCTGTGATAGGGGCAGGTGAAGCCGGTGGCATTGCCCTTGTGCTTTTCGCAGACGGTGGCGCCGCGATGACGGCAGCGGTTCTCCAGCACGTTGATCTTGCCGGTCTTGTCGCGCACCACGATCACCGGCTGGCGGCCGATCTGTGCGGTCTTGAAGTCGCCCGGGTTCTTGATCTCGCTTTCATGGCCGACCCAGATCCAGGTCTTGTAGAAGATCTTGTCCATCTCGGCTTCGAAGATGGCAGGGTCGGTATAGAGCGCCGGATCGACCATCGCATCCTGTACCAGATCGGCATGGGATGACTCGGTCTTGCGCGGGTGGAAGCGTAGTGGTGCGTTCATTGCGTTCTCCAGTGGCTTGCTTGCAGTCGTTGTCGGTGTTGATCGTCGCGGGCGCGGGTCATGCTGCTCATGGTGTGTTCATGGGGTGACGTGTCGTCGCAGTACCTGTTCCAGGTGCAGGCCGAGGGCGCAGATGCGTTCGTCCTCGCCCTTGCGGCCGACCAGTTGCAGGCCAGCCTTGAGCGGGCTGCCGGCAATCGGGACGGGAATCGTCAGTGCCGGATGGCCGGACAGGTTGAAGGGGCGCACCAGGGAGGACAGCGTCAGCACCGAGGCGCCTTGCGCAATGGCCTCCAGCGTCGGTGGCAGGGCCGGCAGGGTGGGCAGCAGCAGGGCGTCGGCATCGGCCAGGGCGGCGTCGACTTCGGCGCTGAAGGCGGCGCGCACTTCTTCGGCATGGGCCACTGCGGCATCGCTGGTGGTGGCGGCGGCCGACAGGCGTTTCTCGATATCGGCCCCCAGCTTGCCGCGGCCCAGCAGATGGCCGAAGGCGGCGTGGGTCTCGCGGTTGATGAGGGTCATGCCGGCCTCGAAGGCTGCCTGCATATGTTGCGAGGTCCAGGGCGTGCCGCGCCAGCCGCTGGCGGCAAAGGCGGCCTGCACGGCGGCGGCGATGTCGGCATCGGCCTGTACCGTCACCAGTCTCACGCGGGCGTTGGCGGCCGGTGCCTGCGCTGCGTTGCGGTCGAAGCCGGGGGCGATGCTGGCCATGGCGCTGATGATCAGGTCCATGCTGCGGGCAAATGGTCCCACGCAATCCAGGGTGCTGTGGGCGGGATAGGCGCCGGTGCGGCTGACGCGGCCGAAGCTGGGTTTGAAACCGGTCACGCCGCAGCAGGCAGCGGGCAGGCGGATCGAGCCACCGGTGTCGCTGCCGATGGACAGGTCCACCAGGCCGGCGCCGACCGCCGAGGCCGAACCGCTGGAAGAGCCACCGGTCATGCGGGTCGCATCCTGCGGATTGACCGCTGTGCCGTTCCAGTCATTGATGCCGGTCATGCCATAGGCCAGTTCGTGCATGTTGGCGCGGGCGGTGATCTGCCAGCCGTCGTCCAGCAGTCGCTGCACGACCTCGGCGTGGCGCGCCGCCGGCGGTGCGTCAGCCAGGGCGGCACTGCCGCCACAGGTGGGCTGGCCGGCGATGTCGATGCAATCCTTGATGGCGACCGTGGGGCCGCTGCCGCCCAGATGAAAGCGCGAGAGCAGGGCGTGGCCGGTGCCGGGTACGGTGCGCTCGCTCATCCCGCCGCTCCCAGGCAGGCAATGGCGGCCTGCTGCTGCAGGACCGCCAGGGCGGCATTGCCGGTGCGCTTGCGCAGGGGCTGGCATGCGGGCTGAGAAGCGGGCTGGAAAGCGGCTGGCTGAGGTGTCATGGTGCATCCATTCAAATGGTGCCGTGCAGGCTGACGATGGTCGTCGGGCGCTGGATGCAGGCGGTTTCCTTGGCTGATGCGATGCATTTTAAAAGTCGCCTTAAAATAGATCAAATTGATGTAAAATATTTTTCACATAAGTGGCATGGATATTTGTCGGTCGCCTGCCACTGCACGTTCATTCGCGTTTTTCTGCCCTCACGGGCTACACCGGAGACTGCCATGGCCACCTTCAACAACATGGACCTGAACCTGCTGCGGGTCTTCCAGGCCATCGCCGATGAGCGCAGCCTGACCCTGGCCGGCAATCGCCTGCATCTGTCGCAGCCGGCCGTGAGCTATGCGCTGGGGCGGCTGCGGCAGATCTTCGATGACCCGCTGTTCATCCGCACCAAGGAGGGCATGCAACCCACCCCGGCTGCGGTGGAACTGTCCAAGCCCATCAATCGCGCCCTGCAGGCGGTGCAGGATGCGCTGCGTTATACCGAGCGCTTCGACCCCGCCGCCAGCACCCGGGTGTTTCGCGCCTCCATGACCGACGTCGCCGAGATGATGTTCCTGCCGCAACTGTGCGAACTGTTGACGGCCCAGGCGCCGCATACCCGGCTGCAGGTGGAGCAGGTGCCGCCAGCCCATCTGGAAGAGGCACTGCGTACCGGCCAGCTCGACTTCGCCTTCGGCAACCTGCCGGCCCTGAAGGCGGTGACCTGCCATGAACTGCTGTTCCGCGAAACCTATGTCTGCATGATGCGTCGGCGTGAAGGCCTGCCCGCACGCGATCATCTGGAGCTGGACGAATTCCTGGCGCTCTCGCACGTGCTGGTGGAGTCGGCCGAAAGCAGCCACCACCAGGTGGAAAACTCCTTCCGCACCCTGGGCGTGCAGCGCAAGATCAACCTGTCCATTCCGCACTTCACGGTGCTGCCGCGCATCCTCGGCAAATCCGATCTGGTGGCCACCGTGCCGGCGCGCATCGCCAAGCTGTTCCATAGCGAACATCCGGACGTCTTCCTCTCCTACGAACTGCCGGTGAAGCTGCCCACCGTGGACATCACCCTGCACTGGCACCAGGCCTTCGACGCCGATGCCGGCAACGGCTGGCTGCGCCAGATCGTCATCGACATGCTGCAGAGCTACGGCCGCAGCAGCTGAAGCTGCCGATACCTCGGATACCTCGGCATAACGCCGTAATGCAGAAGGCCCGCCAGAGCGACGGGCCGTTCTCTCCTGCGTGCGGGAGGGCCGCCGGATGTCGGCAGCGGCCCTCCCTTCCTCAAGCCATCAATAGCGTGGCGTGACTCAGAAGCGATGACGCATGCCCAGTCGCACGCCGGTCTGGTTGCCGGTCGAGGACTGGATGCCGCCGCCGAAGACCGGATAGGCGTTGTAGCCCTTGTCGCGGTCATACACGGCGCCCAGGTACAGGTCGGTACGCTTGGAGATCTTGTAGTCGACCGTGGCCACCAGCGCCTGGGCATTGCCCACGCCCTGGTTGCGTTTCTGGAACTGGTAGGCAGCCGCCAGGTCCCACAGCGCCGTCAATGCATAGACCGTACCCAGTTCATAGGTGGTGGCCTTGGCATTGGTGCCGGTGTTCTTGACCTGGGTGATCACGCCGAAGGGTGTGAAGGCGCCGATCTGGTAGCGCGCGCCGAGACCGTACATGCGGGTCGAGGCGGTGCCGGTGGCGTTCTTGATGTCGGTGTACGCCAGGGCGCTGCTGAAGGGACCGTTGTCGTACTGGCCGGTGGCGCTCAGGGTGCGGTTGGCGGTATTGTCGCCCGCTACTTCGCCAAAGCCGTACATGGCACCGAAGCTGAAGCCGCTGAACTTGGCGCTGTTGTACTTGATCGAGTTGTTGGTACGGTCACCGGCATAGATGTGGTTGTTCAATGCCGTGCCGTGCGCCGCATCGGCGTGCAGGCCCCAGCCGAAGGAACCGGCCGGCGACAGTGCGCCCATGGCGTACTGGCCACCGAGGTTGGCCATGAAGTCGTATTGGCGACCCACGCTGACCGAGCCCCAGTCCTTGCTGCCCAGGCCGACGAAGGACTGGCGACCGAACAGCAGGCCGCCCTGGCCCAGGCTGCCGTCATCGGCGCCGAAGCCGGTTTCCAGGGTGAAGAAGGCGTTGAGGCCACCACCCAGGTCTTCGGTTCCCTTGAAGCCGATGCGGCTACCCTGGGCGATGCCGCTATCCATGCGCAGCAGCGAAGCGCCACCGCCGCCGGTCTTGACCGCGTTGGAGTAATAGGTCAGACCCAGATCGATCAGGCCGTAGATGGAGACGCTGCTCTGCGCATGCGCCATCCCCGTGCCGGCCGCGAGCATGGCGGCGACCAGTAGTTTCTTCTTCATGTGACAAGGCTCCCTGTGGTGTTGCTGTGTGATGTCGCGGTCTCGTCCCTGAACGAGGACCGGTGGAGTGCATGACATTTCGTCATGTGCCCCCATCATAGGAAGCGCTTTTGCGCGAGATCAAATTGATGCGCCGGATAGATGGAATAAGCCCGATTCATGCATGGCTCCGATAAGCGGTGTACTCTCGAATCCGGTGCATGAAACACCGCTTTCATGGCCGATTCATGCATGACCTCCCCATGCGAGTGCGCCCGATCACCAATGCGGCGCGTCGGAGGAAGGGCATAAAGGAATCTTTAGTTGTGGTGTTCGGCCAACGGAAGCGTGAAACAGAAGCGCGTCCCGCGCACTTCTCCATCGACTTCCCCGGGTTGCGCCCAGATATCACCGCGATGGCGGGCAATGATGTTCTTGCACAGCGCCAGGCCGATGCCATTGCCGCTGACCTTGGAGGAAAAGAAGCCGTCGAACAGTCGCTCCCGATGGCCGGCATCGATGCCGCGTCCTTCGTCGGCCACCGTCAGCAGCGCATTGCCGGCGCTGCGCCGGGTACTGATGCGCACGTGCCTGGCACCTTCGGGGAACTCGACCATTTCTTCGATGGCATTGAAGGCCAGGTTCAGGACCACCTGGCCGATCAGGACCTTTTCGCAGCTGACCATCAGTGGCTCCTCGCAGGGCGCGAATTGTAGATGCACCTTGCCCTCGGCGGCCTTCATCTCGATGAACCAGCGTACTTCCTCCAGCACCGCGTTGAGGTCGATCAGGGCTTCGCTTTGTTCCAGCCGCACCACGTATTCGCGCACGCTCTTGATGATGGTGGCGGCATGATCGACCTGGCGGCCGGCGCTCTCCAGGCCCCAGACGATCTGCCCGGCATGCGGGCGCAGGGCCTCGTTCTGCTGCAGGCGCAGTACCGAACCTTCGAGGAAGTTGCGGATCGCCGCCAGCGGCTGCGACAGTTCGTGGGCAATCGCGGTGGCCATCTCGCCCATGGCATTGTGGCGGGCCAGGTATTCCAGCGCGGCCTGGTCGCGCCGCCGGGCCTCCTCGGCCTCGACCTGCTCGGTGATGTCGCGGAAGTGCAGCAGATGGCCCTTGAGGTCGTTCTCGATCTCGATATAGCGGCATACCGCATGGTGCCAGCGCACCAGCCCATCCTTGCGCACCACCTGGTAGCGCAACGGGAAGCTGATCGCGTCCGGCAGCGCCAGGGTCAGCAGTTCCAGCAGTTCATCGCGTGAGTCCGGCAGGCACTGCTCGACAAAATTCTTGGGCGGGTTCTGGCCCGGTCGCACCCCCAGCAGCTTGCGCCCGGCATCGCTCAGGTATTCGATGCCGCCATCGGCGCGCAGCACCGCCACGCCCTCGTCGGAGTCCTGCATGAACTCCTTGAGACGGCTCTCCAGCTTCTTCATCTCGCGCCGTATCTGTTCCTCGCGGGCGATATCGCGGAACTGCACCATGATCACGTCACGCTCGTTCAGCGGCACCAGGGTGGCGATGGCCTCCGACATGATCTCGTCACCGTTCTTGGCGCGATAGCACCACTCGACCATGTTGCTGCCGTGGAGCACGGCGTCGTGCAGCCACTTGCGGCCGATCTCGCGGCGGTATTCGTGCGACTGGCGGCTCATGTCCGGCGCCTTCAGCGGCAGCAGCTCTTCCAGGGTGAATCCGAGCACCTTGCAGGCCGAGGGATTGGCCCAGAGGATGGACTTGGTCTGGGCGTCATGCAGGATGATGCACATGGGCAGCGCATCCATCATGCGACGGAAGTCATCCAGGCCGAAGCGGATGGCGTCGTCCTGTGCGGCGTTCTGTGCGCCGTCTTGTGCGCCGTCCTGTGGCATGGGAGCAGGGTGGTCTGGCATCGGTCTCTCGCTGGTCATCGGGGGTGATCTCTAGGGGTTTTCTTTAGCGGCCTTCTCCTCATCCCCTAAAAAAGCTGCAGCGGTCCCGATTGAACCGGGAAACGCCGCTCCCTACACTCGACTTCATTCTGATGCAAGCCACCTGGAGAATGCAATGTCCGTGATGGAGAAACCGGCCGCGCTGGCGGCCCGTGAAGAAGATGCGCTCACGCCGCTGCTGGCGGAGATCCGCGCACGCCGCGATGAGTTCGCGGCCCAGCGTTTCGTGCCCAAGGATTTCATCGCGCAGTTGAAGAAGGTCGGTGTCTATCGCGCCGCCACCCCGCAATGCTTCGGTGGCAGCGGCATGTCGCCGATGGCCTTCCTGCAGCTGGTGGAACGTATTTCCGAAGCTGATGGCTCGGTCGGCTGGGTCGCCAGCTTCGGCTCGGCCTCGGTCTATCTGGCGGCCCTTCCCAAGGACACCCAGGCCAAGCTCTACGCCAACAGCCCCGACCTGACCTTTGCTGGTGGCCTGTTCCCGATCCAGCCGGCGACCCAGGTCGAAGGCGGCTGGATGGTCAACGGCACCTGGAAGTTCGCCAGCGGTAGCAAGGGCGCCGACATGCTGGGCGTGGGCATCGGCGCGGCCGTCCCCGGCCAGGCCGGCTCCAAGCCGCGCACCGCGGTGCTGCCGCCGGACCAGGTCGAGATCGTCGACAACTGGGACGTCATGGGCCTGCTCGGCACCGGCAGCCACGACCTCAAGGTCAGCCAGCAATTCGTGCCGGAAGAGTGGACCTTCATCCGTGGCGGCGTGCCCACCATCGATGAGCCGCTGTACCGTTATCCCACCATCGCCTATGCCGCACAGGTGCTGGCGGTGGTCAACCTCGGCGTGGGCCGTGCCGCCATCGACGAGATCAACCAGATGTCCGGTGGCCGCGTGGCCATCACCGGCGCGCCCAAGCTGGCCGACCGTTCGTATGTGCGCATCGAGGTGGCCAAGGCCGAAGCCAGGCTGCGTTCGGCGCGCGCCTTCTTGTATGACGCCACCAGCGAGGTGTGGGAATCCATCCTCGCCGGCAACCCCGTCACGCCCGAACAGGTGAGCCTGCTGCGCCTGACCGCAGTAGAGATCGCCAAGGTCGGCAACGAGGTGGTGCAAGCCATGTTCGGTCTGGCAGGGACCACCGCCATCTACAGCAACCATCCCCTGCAGCGTTACCTGCGCGACGCTGCCGTGGTGAAGCAGCACGCCTTCCTGGGCGAGGGCATCTATGACGGTGCCGGTGCGGTCACGCTGGGCGTGCCGCCGATGCCGGGTTTCCTGTGAAGCCCACCCTTGCCCCTGTTCCCTGTTACGTACACGCCATTTTTTGATCGCCAAGTTTTCAGCCCGGAGCCTCCATGAGCCAAATCCCAAGCAATGATAAAGAACCGCTGCGCGTCCTCTTCTGCGTCGGCGTGACGCAGAACTTCTTCGACCTGCCCGCCACCGATACCGGTCCGGTCTGGCAAGCCTATGGCCAGATGATGACCGCGCTGGCCACCATGGACGGCATCAAGGTCCTGGGCACCATGGATGACGACCGCCTCATGGTCGGCAAGTCCGACGACGCGCCCTGGACCTTCTACATCATGGCCGACGTGGTCGATCTGGATACGGTGGTGGCCGCCTGCAACCTGTTCCGCACCACCATGGTGGGTGAACATCGCCTCTGGAAGTACGGCAAGATCGAAGCCCGCGTCGGCCGTGCACTGATCATCCAGGGCGCCTGAGCATGGACAAGAAGATTGCCCTGGTCACCGGTGCCGCGCGCGGCCTCGGTGAAAGCATCGCCCGCAAGATGCACGCCGCCGGCTACAAGGTGGCGCTGTCGGATATCGACCTGGAGCACGTCTCGGCCGTGGCCGCCAGCCTGGACGCCAGCGGCGCCACGGCCATGCCGCTGGCGCTGGACGTGCGGCGCAAGCCCGACTTCATCGCTGCCTGCGACGCCATCGAATTGCGCTGGGGCGGCGCGGCGGTGCTGGTCAACAATGCCGGCCGCTCGCGCGTGGCGGCACTGATGGAGATCACTCCCGAGGAGTGGGATGAGGTCACCGCCATCAACATGAAGGGCACATTTCTTGCATGCCAGGTGTTCGCCAAGCGCTTCGCCGAGCGTGGCTACGGTCGCATCATCAACATCGCCTCGCTGGCCGGGCAGAACGGCGGCACCGCCACCGGCGCGCACTATGCGGCCGCCAAGGGCGCCGTGCTCACGCTGACCAAGGTGTTTGCACGCGAGCTGGCCGGGGCTGGCGTGACGGTGAACGCCATCTCGCCTGGTCCGCTGGACCTGCCCATCGTGCGTGAAATCGTCCCGGCCGACAAACTGGCTGCGACCATCGCCACCATCCCGGTCAAGAGCCTGGGCGAACCGGATTTCATTGCCGATGCGGTGCTGCTGCTGGCCTCGCCCGAAGCCGGGTCGGCCACCGGTGCCTGCCTCGATATCAACGGCGGTCTGTACATGCGTTGACAGACGTCGTCCCTGCTTTGATGTCACATTGCTGTCCTCAGATCGATGGCGGAGTGGGGAAGCCCGCCATCATCTCAACCACCAAGGGAGAAACACATGCTGCACAAACGCTTGATTGCCACGGCCGCGCTGGCCGCCTTCGGTACCATCGCCAGCCTCGCCGGCAATCCCGCTTTCGCACAGGTCAAGATCGGGGTCGTGACCTCCTCCACCGGGCCGGTCTCGCTGGTGGGTATTCCGCAGAAGAACACGGTGCCGCTGCTGCCCACCAAGATCGGCGACCTCAAGGTCGAGTACATCTCGCTGGACGACGCCAGTGATCCGACCAAGTCGGTCACCGAAATCAAGAAGCTCATTTCCGAATACAACGTCGATGCCATCATCGGCCCCAGCGGTTCGCCCAATGCCATGGGCGTGATCTCGTTTGTCGCCGAAGCCGGGGTACCGATGCTGGCGCCGGTCGGCACGGCCGCCGTGGTGCTGCCGATGACCGAACCGAAGAAGTGGGTCTTCAAGACCACCCAGAACGATGACCTGATCGCCAAGGCCCTGGTGGACCAGATGGTCAAGACCAAGGTCAAGACCGCCGGCTTCATCGCCGTCAACGATCCCTTCGGCGAGAACTGGGCCAAGGTCTTCACCGAACTGGCCGGCAAGAATGGCATCAAGATCGTCGCCAACGAGCGCTACCAGCGCACCGACACCTCGGTGACCGCGCAGACCCTGAAGATCATCGCCGCCAATCCGGATGCCGTGCTGGTGGCCGCCCCGGGTGCGGCCACCGTGCTGCCGCAGACCACGCTGTTCGACCAGGGCTACAAGGGCAAGCTGTACCAGACCCACGGCGCGGCGCTGCCGGCCTTCCTGCAACTGGGCAAGAACAAGGTGGAAGGCACCATCCTCGCCGCCAGCCTGATGCTGGTGCTGCCGGAGATCGCCGACAGCAACCCGTCCAAGAAGGTCGCCACCGAGTACATCGAGGCCTACAAGAAGATGTACAACACGGTACCCGCCACCTTCGGCGCCAACGTCTATGACGCCGGCCTGCTGCTGGAAAAGGCCATTCCCGTGGCCGCCAAGAAGGCCAAGCCGGGCAGCAAGGAATTCCGCGCCGCCCTGCGTGATGCATTGGAAAACACCAAGGAAGTGGTGGGTACCCAGGGCGTCTACAACATGAGCCCGGCCGACCATAGCGGCTTCGACGAACGCGGCCGCGAGCTGATCACCGTCAAGGGCGGCAACTGGACCCTGTTGAAATAGGAGACGGCCCTGAAGGTTTTTGCGCATCACCTGACCGTTCGTCCTGAGTAGCGGCAACGCCGCGTATCGAAGGCCCGCCTGCCGGGGGGGGCAGGGGACAGGGGCAGGGACTGTCGGCATCGCCGTCGGCACGCCTTCGATACGGCCCTCAAAGGGCCTACTCAGTCCGAACGGTGGTGAGATGGATCAGCAAATGGTTTCAAAGAAAAAGATGTACTCATTTCGCCAGGTGCACTGAGCTTTGTCAGTGCGGCTGGCGGAGTTCTCCACCTCCACACGTATCCCGAACCTGGCGCGTCGTTGCTGGCTGGATCGCAGCGCGCCGGCTCCACAAGGAAGTCGCAATGAATCTCCAAATCGTGGCGCTCCTGGGACAGGACGGCATCACCAACGGCGCCATCTATGCGCTGCTGGCGCTGTCCATCGTCCTGGTCTTCACCGTCACCCGCATCCTGCTGATACCGCAGGGCGAATTCGTCTCCTTCGGCGCGCTCACCATGGGCATGATGCAGAACGGCCAACCGCTGACGGTGGCCTGGCTGCTGGTGGCCATGTGCCTGGGCGCCTGTGTCTTCGATCTCTACGACATGTGGCGCAGCAGCCGTCGCCGCCCCAGCCTGTGGCTGCCGGCCAAGCTGGTCTATGCGGCCGTGGTGGCCGGCGTGGCGCTGTCGGTCAACTTCACCACCCTGCCCATGCTGGTGCAGGTCCTGATGACTCTGCTGCTGCTGGTACCGATGGGGCCGCTGATGTACCGCATGGCCTTCCAGCCGATCGCCAGCGCTTCGCCGCTGGTGTTGCTGATCGTCTCCATTGCCGTCCACGTTGCGCTGGTAGGCGTGGCGCTGCTGGTGTTCGGCCCCGAGGGTGCGCGTACTGCGCCCTTCACCGAGGCCGCGCTGGAGGTCGGCAGCTTCCGCTTCTCCAGCCAGGCGCTGTGGGTGATCTGCGTGTCGCTGCTGCTGATCGTGGGCCTGTTCCTGATGTTCGAACGCACCTTGTATGGCAAGGCCCTGCGCGCCGCCGCCCTCAATCGCATGGGTGCGCGGCTCATGGGCATCTCGCCGGTCTTTGCCGGCAAGGCCATGTTCCTGCTGGCCTCCTTGATCGGGGTGATGTCGGGCGTGCTGATCGCGCCCATCACCACGATCTACTATGACTCCGGTTTCCTGATCAGCCTCAAGGGCTTCGTCGGTTCCATCATCGGTGGACTGGTCAGCTATCCGGTCGCCGCGGTGGGCGCGCTGGCCATCGGCCTGATCGAATCCTTCTCCACCTTCTGGGCCAGCGCCTACAAGGAAATCATCGTCTTCGTGCTGATCATCCCCATCCTGTTATGGCGTTCCCTCTCCACCCGTCATGTGGAGGAAGAAGAATGAAAGCGACTTCCTCCCGCCTCTCTTCCAGGGCTGCTTTGGCGATCTTCGTGGTCCTGATGGCAGTGGCGCCGTTCGTACTGCCACCGTTCTACATGACCCTGCTCAACAACATCGGCCTGGCCTCGCTGGTGGTGCTGGGACTGGTGCTGCTGACCGGCGTGGCCGGCCTGACCAGCTTCGGCCAGGCCGCCTTCGTCGGCCTGGGTGCCTATATCTCGGCTGCGTTGTCGGCCAAGGTGCTGCCGCTGCCTGATGCGCTGCTGTGGATGCAATCGCCCTGGGTGGCGCTGGTGGTGGCCCTGGTCCTGACGGCGCTGCTGGCGCTGGCGGTGGGCAGCGTCACGCTCAAGCTGTCCGGCCACTATCTGCCGCTGGGTACCATCGCCTGGGGTATCAGCCTGTATTTCATCTTCGGCACGCTGGAGAGCATGGGGGGGCAGACCGGCATGTCCGGCATCCCTTTCATCGCCCTGTTCGGTGTACCGCTGGCCTCGGACCGCGCCATGTTCGGCCTGATCTGGGTGGCCGTGCTGCTGGGCGTGGCGGCCCTGAACAACCTGCTGGATTCGCGTGAAGGTCGCGCCATCCGTGCCCTCAAGGGCGGCATCGTCATGGCCGAAGCCATGGGCATCAATACAGCCCGCATGCGCATCGTGGTGTTCGTCATTGCGGCGGTGCTGGCAGCACTCTCGGGCTGGCTGTACGTGCACATGCAGCGCTTCGTGAACCCGTCGCCGTTCGGCCTGGGCTTCGGCATCGACTACCTGTTCATGGCCGTGCTCGGTGGTGCCAGCCATGTGTGGGGTGCAGTGCTGGGCTCGGCCCTGATCGTGGTCCTCAAGGAATGGTTGCAGGGCATCCTGCCGGTGCTGCTGGGTCGCTCGGGCAACTTCGAGACCATCGTCTTCGGCCTCCTGATCGTGGTGCTGCTGCAGCGCTCGCGTGATGGCGTCTGGCCTTACCTGGCGCGCCTGGTGCCGGTGCGTACCCGCCGCCTGCAGATCGATCCCCAGGCCGAGGCGCTGCCGCGTCGCGCCATGCCGGCCACCCACGAGGTGGTGCTGGACGTGCGCAACGTCACCCGCAAGTTCGGCGGACTGGTCGCCAACAACGACATGAGCCTGAAGGTCATGGCCGGTGAAGTGCTGGCCCTGATCGGCCCCAATGGCGCCGGCAAGTCGACCCTGTTCAACCAGATTTCCGGCGTGGATACGCCGACCTCGGGCAGCGTGCAGTTCCGCGGCCATGAAGTGACCGGCCGTGGCTCGCGCCACATCGCCGGGCTGGGCATGAGCCGCAGCTTCCAGCACGTACGACTGATGTCGCGCATGACGGTGCTGGAGAACGTGGCCATCGGTGCCTACCTGCGCGGCCAGCGCGGCGTGCTGGCCTCTATGCTGCGCCTGGACCGCCAGGAAGAAGCGCGCATCCTGGCCGAAGCCGCGCGCCAGATCGAACGCGTCGGCCTGAAGGCACAGATGTACGAGCAGGCCGGCTCGCTCTCGCTGGGCCAGCAACGCATCCTCGAAATCGCCCGTGCCCTGGCCGCCGACCCATGCCTGTTGCTGCTGGATGAGCCGGCTGCCGGCCTGCGTCTGGGCGAGAAGCAGGCCCTGGGTGACCTGTTGCGCAAGCTGCGCAGCGAGGGCATGGCCATCCTGCTGGTGGAACACGACATGGACTTCGTCATGGAGCTGGTGGACCGCATCGTGGTGATGGACTTCGGCCAGAAGATCGCCGAAGGCCTGCCCGAAGAAATCCAGAACAACCCCGCCGTGCTGGAAGCCTATCTGGGCGCGGCCGATGAAGAAGCGATTCCCGACACCGCGCTGGCGGCAGGAGCACACCATGGGCAATAAGGTATTGGAAGTCCGCGACCTGTCGGCCGCCTACGGGCGGGTGCAGGTCCTGACCGGCATCGACCTGTCGGTGGAGCAGGGCAAGATCGTCACCGTCATCGGTCCCAATGGCGCCGGCAAGACCACGCTGCTTTCGGCCATCATGGGCGTGCTGCCCTCGCGCGGGGCGATGGCCTTCGATGGCGTGATCCGCCATTCCCCGGAAGTGGAAGACATGGTCGCCGCCGGCATGACCCTGGTACCGGAGAAGCGCGAACTCTTCGCCGAGATGAACATCGAGGACAACCTCATGCTGGGCGCCTTCCAGCGCTACCGCACGGGGCAGCGCGACCACGCGGCCACGCTGGAAGAGGTCTACACGCTCTTCCCGCGCCTGCGTGAACGGCGCACCCAGCACGCCGGCACGCTCTCCGGTGGCGAACGCCAGATGCTGGCGGTAGGCCGGGCCCTGATGGCCAAGCCGCGCCTGCTGATGCTGGATGAACCCAGCCTGGGACTGGCGCCACTGATCGTGCGCGAGATCTTCCGCATCATCGCCGAACTGCGCCGGCGCGGCGTTTCCATCCTGCTGGTGGAGCAGAACGCCCGCGCCGCCTTGCAGGTGGCCGACTATGGCTACGTGCTGGAAAACGGCGAAATCCGCATGCATGGCCCGGCCAGCCAGCTGGCCCATGATCGCCGCGTGATCGAGGCTTATCTGGGCTTGTCCGGCAAGCACCAGGACAAGCTGGCCGGTTGAAAATTCTTGTTGAGCCCATGCCATGAGTAACGACCCTGCAGACACCCCCGTTTCCACTTCCCCCGCGCCGCTGCGTATCTGCATCGCCGGTGCCGGCGCCATCGGCGGCACCCTGGCGGTGCGCCTGTCGGCGGGCGGCCACCAGGTCAGCGTGCTGGCGCGTGGCCAGACGCTGCAGGCCATCCGCGAGGGCGGCCTGACCCTGCACGACCTGCACGGCACTGCGCATGCCCGTCCGGCGGCCGATGATCAAGCGTCCTTCGGTATCCAGGACGTGATCTTTTTGTGCGCCAAGAGTCAGGACATGTCAGCCCTGTTGCCGCAGATCGCTCCACTGGTCGGCAGCGAGACGGTGGTGATTCCTACCAACAACGGTGTGCCGTGGTGGTATTTCCACCGCGAGGGCGGGCGCTTCGATGGCGAGACCGTCAAGGCGGTCGATCCGGATGGAGCGCTGTCCCGCGCCGTGCCGCTGGCACAACTGATCGGCAGCGTGCTCTTCATCACGGCCGAGGTGGAGAGCCCGGGCGTGATCCGTTCGGTGAACCCCCACCTGATGGTATTGGGCGAGCCCTCTGGCGAGATGAGCGAGCGCCTGCTGCGGGTAAGGGCGGCCGTCGAGGCAGCCGGCATCGAGGCCCGCGCCACCGACCGCATCCGCGACAAGCTGTGGACCAAGATCATCGCCAACATCAGTACCAATCCGCTGTCGGTCATCACGCAAGGCACGCTGGAGCAGTTGTATGGCCTGCCGGAGCTACGCGAGGTGGTCAGCCAGATCATGCGCGAGACGCTGCTGGTGGCCTCCAGTTACGGAGCGCGGGTGGATATCGATCCGCTCACCTTCCTGCAACTGGGCGAAGCCATGGGCGCCTTCCGCACTTCCATGCTGCAGGACCTGGAACGCGGCCGACCACTGGAACTGGCGGCCATCGGCGATGCTGTGCTGGAGATGGCCGAGCGTTTTGCCATCCCCATGCCGATCACCAGCGCCATCGTGTCGCTGGCGCGGTTCCGGGGCGAGGCGGCGCGGCAGCAGAGGGCGCAGCAAGACAACAACCCGCTGCCTGCCGCCAAGGCAGCGTGAGCGGGAATCCCCGGCTACCGTCCGGGCCGAGTAGCCGCGCAGCGGCGTATCGAAGGCGCTTCAGCGTGAGCGGGAATCCCCCGGCTACCGTTCGGACTGAGTAGCCGCGCAGCGGCGTATCGAAGACGCACTGACGCATTGACGATGGCCGCGCCTTCGATACGGTCCTGCGGACCTACTCAGTCCGAACGGTCCTCGCTATTTTCAGAGAACGTCGTTTTCGATCAAGGAGTTCCATCAATGAATATCATGCAATACAGCTACGGCGCAGATAAGCCGGCCCACTGCAGCGACCAGGAATGGGCGCTGCGCATCCAGCTGGCCCACTGTTATCGCCTGGTCGATTACCTGGGCTGGACCGAGATGATCTTCAACCACATCTCGGTGCGGGTACCGGGGCCGGAACATCACTATCTGGTAAATCCCTTCGCCCTGAACTACAACGAAGTCACCCCGGCCAACCTGTTGAAGGTCGGTCTGGACGGACAACTGGCCGAGCCCTCCGACTACAAGGCCAACCCGGCCGGCTTCGCCCTGCACAGCGCCATCCACGGTGCGCGCGACGACCTGCGCTGCGTGATCCACACGCATACCACGCCGATCTCGGCGGTGACCATGAAGAAGAGCGCCTTTGAGCACAACGACTTCTACGGCGCGCAATTGTTCGGCCGCATCGGTTATCACGAGTTCGAAGGCATCACGCTCTTCGCGGAAGAGAAGGAGCGCATGCTGCAAAGCCTGGGCCAGAAGCACATCCTGGTCTTGCGCAACCACGGCGTGGCAGTGTGCGAGAGCGATATCGAGCGCGCCTTCTTCCTGCTGTGGACGGTGCAGCGCGCCGCCGAAATCCAGGTGGCGGGCCGTGCCATGAGCGGCGAAGACCAGCAGTTGCCGGACGGCGTACGCCAGAAGTGCGCCGACCTGACCCAGCAACTGATCCGCAATGACGGCTTTGCGGTGATCTTCTTTGAGGCCATCGTGCGCAAGATGTTGAAGGCGGCTTATCAGGTCGCTTGAGCGGCGACCAATCCAGCACCTGTCAGAAATCGGGCGTGTAGAAGAATCCGACGCCGGCCAGCGATGGCCGGCGTTTTCGTATCCTCAGTCGGTATCCTTGGCCGCCCGCGCAATCAGGGTGTTCAGAAACGCCCTGGCCGCATCGGGCAGGGTGCGCCCGGCCAGGGACTGGATTTCCAGCTGCAGGGTGTTCATGTCCTTGTCGCGGATCGGTCGTGCCACCAGTTGTCCCTCGCGCACCAGCCTGCGGATGGGCAGCGCCGCCGAGAAGCCGATGCCATTACCCGACATCACGAAGCACAGCAGGGCGCTGATGGAATCGGCCGCCATGGTCGGTTCCAGCAGCACGTTGCGACGGCTGCAGCAGGCGTCGATCAGGCGGCGCATGGTGATGTTCTTCTGCGGCATGGCCAGCGGGTAGGGCGCCAGTTCCGAGAGCGTGACCTGGCGCCGATGGGCCAGTTCGTGGTCCGGTCGCATCACCGCCATGATCGGCGCGCGCTGGGCAAACTCGACCTTGATGTCGGGGTCCGGTGCCATGGTGAAGGTCAGGCCCAGATCGACCGCGCCTTCGCGGATCTGCTGCGCCACATGCACCGCATTGCCCACCGTCAGCTGGAAGCGTATGCCCTTGTGCTGGCGGCAGAAATGTTCGATGGCGGCCGGCACGAACTCCAGCGCAAAACCCTCGGTGGTGGCCAGTTTGACCTCACCGCGCCGCAATCCCTTCAGGGCCGCCAGTTCATTGCCGATGCGGTCGGCCTCCAGCTGCATGCGCAAGGCATGCGCGGCCAGCAATTCGCCGGCGGCATTGGGGCGCATGCCGCGTGAAACGCGCTCGAACAGGGGCGTGTCCAGCTCCGCCTCCAGCCGTGCAATCTGGCGGCTGATGGCCGAGGAGGCGACATTGAGCGTGTTGGCGGCCTCGGTGATGGAGCCGCGCCGCACGACTTCGAGGAAGTAGCGCACCGCAGTCTCCTGCAGCACGCGGGTATGGATGATGGACATGCCAAGATTGTAGATCGGTTTGCCGATTCGGCAATCAGTTATTCGAAAACTTGTACTTGTGGCAAACCATGGGCCGGCTTAGGATGAATCCACGAATCGACGGCGTGCGACCGTCGTCATGCCGGAAGGGAATGCTTCATGGATGCTGCAGTAACGAAGGGCAAGTACAAATACCTGGTGCTGGTCTTGCTGTATCTGGGCTGGTGCGTCTCCTACATCGATCGCGCGGCGATCACCTTCGCGGCCACGCAGATCGCTGGCGAGTTCCAGCTGAAGCCGGCCGAACTGGGCGTGCTGCTGTCGAGTTTCTTCCTCGGTTATTCATTGCTGCAACTGCCGGGCGGCTGGCTGGCCGACCGCTTTGGTTCGCGCCCGGTGATTGTCATCTCCATCCTGCTGTGGTCGCTCTTCACGGGCGTGACCGGCATGGCCTGGTCCATCACCAGCCTAGTGGTGATCCGCTTCGTGTTCGGCATGGGCGAGGGCGCCTTCCCGGCGGCCAGCGTGAAGGGTGTGGCCGAGCATTTCACCCGCGAGGAACGGCCCAAGATGTCTTCGCTGCTGATATCGTCCAACTATGTGGGCAGCATGCTGGCGCCGCTGCTGATTGCGCCGCTGATCCTGCATTTCGGCTGGCGCGCGGTGTTCCATACCATTGGCATCGCCGGTCTGGTATTTGCGCTGGTGTACTGGTTCTGCGTGCGTCCGGTGCGCCATGGCGTGGCGGGCAGCAAGGCCATCAACAAGGCGGCTTTCAAGGCGCTGCTGCAGATGCCGCTGATGTGGCAGATCGTGGCGGTGTGGTTTGGCCTGTCCATCATCAACAAGGGCCTGGACAGCTGGATGCCGACCTACCTGATGACCGTGCGCGGCCTGAACCTGAAGGCGGTCGGCCTGCTGCTGCCCTTGCCCTACATCATGGCCGGCCTGTCCACCGCCATCGGTGGCTGGGTGATGGTGCGCTTCTTCGACGGCCGCGAGAAGATCCTGCTGATCGCCAGTTCCCTGCTGACGGCGGTGTTCGTCTATTGCATGTACACCGCGGCCACGGTCGAGGGTGTCATCGCCTGGCAATGCCTGGCCTACTTCTTCAAGTCCTTCGTGCTGGCCACCTGCATCGCGCTGCCGACCAAGATGCTGCAGGCGCAACTGGTGGGCAGCGGCGTGGGCATGGTCAACCTGGGTGGTCAGATGGCCGGCTTCATCTCGCCGCTGGTGATCGGCTTCCTGGTCAGCGCCTTCGCCAACTATGACTACGCCTTCGGCTTCCTGATCGCGGCGGCCCTGTTCTCGGTGCTGGTGAGCCTGTTCATCCGTACCAACAAGACTGCCGGGCAGATGCAGCCGGCCTGAATCAAACCAAGGGAAAAGCATGCAAGAGAATATCGTTGAAAAGAGTGCGGTCGAACTGCGCCGGCTGATCGGCAGCCGGCAATTGTCCCCGGTTGAATTGCTGGAAGCCTGCATTGCCCGCATCGAGACCATCAATCCGCACATCAATGCCGTCACCGCCACCTGCTTCGAGCGCGCCCGGGTCGAAGCACGCGCCGCCGAGCAGGCCGTCATGGACGGCCTGCCGCTGGGCCTGCTGCACGGTCTGCCGATCGGCATCAAGGACCTGGAAGAAACCGCAGGCCTGTTGACCACCTACGGCTCGCCGCTCTATCGCGGTAATGTGCCGGAGCGCGATAACGCACTGGTGGCACGCCTGCGTGCAGCCGGGGCGATCGTCGCAGGCAAGACCAACGTGCCGGAGATGGGGGCCGGCGCCAATAGCCGCAATACGGTGTGGGGCGCCACCGGCAACCCGTTCAATCCGCTGTTGAATGCCGGCGGTTCTTCGGGTGGTTCGGCCGCGGCGCTGGCGGCCGATCTGCTGCCGCTGTGTTCGGGTTCGGATACCGGCGGCTCGCTGCGCATCCCTGCGGCCAAGTGCGGCGTGGTGGGCTTCCGTCCTTCGCCGGGACTGGTGCCAAGCGAGCGCAAGATCCTGGGATGGACGCCGATCTCGGTGGTCGGTCCCATGGGCCGTGATGTTGCCGATACGGTGCTGCAACTGCGCGCCACCATCGGTCTGCATGCCAGCGATCCGCTGGGCTATGCGGTCAGCGACAGCGAGTTTGCGGCCTTGCCGGAGATCGACCTGGCACAATTGCGGATCGGCTATACCGAGGACTTTGGCGTGTGCGAGGTCGATGACGGCATCCGCCAGGTGTTCCGCGACAAGATCGCCGCCATCGCCGGTCTGGTGAAGGTGTGCGAGCCGGTGCAGGTGGACATGGGCGAAGCGCATCGTGCCTTCGACGTGATCCGGGCCGAGGCCTTCGTGGCCGGCTTCGAGGCCGCCTACCGGCGCGACCCGTCGTCACTTGGGCCCAACACCCGCGCCAACTACGAGATGGGCGCGGCCATGAGCCTGTCCGATTGCGCCTGGGCGCAGGGCGAGCAGACCCGTATCTTCCGGCGCTTCCAGCAGCTCTACGAGCGCTACGACCTGATCGTCTCGCCGACCACGCCGGTCTCGCCTTTCCCCTGGAGCGAGCTGTACCTGAAGGAGGTCAATGGCGTAGCGCTGGAAAATTACTATCGCTGGCTGGCCCTGACCTATGTGGTCACGCTGGCGACCAATCCCTCGATCTCGCTGCCGTGCGGACGCGACCATCGCGGCATGCCCTTCGGCTTGCAGGTCACCGGTCCGTTCCGGGGTGATGCGCGCCTGCTGGGCTGTGCGGCGGCGCTGGAGCAGGCCTTCGACGGCGACGTCGCGCTGCGCCGGCCACGTCCCGATATCGCCCAACTGAAGACGGTGCAGGCGCCGCTGAAGTCCATCGTCACGCATCCGCCTATCTTCGAGGGGCAGGCAGCCGGTGCGGCGGGTGGCCCTGCCGTCTGAGCTGCAGTGACCAATCAATCTGAAACCGTTCGGACTGAGTAGGCCCGTCAGGGCCGTATCGAAGGCGCTACCCAGCACGAACGGTGAGCGTCTTTCTGATCTTGGTGAAACCTTATTTTTTATACGATTAACGCAAACATGAACCCTATCCAACGCTTCAACACCAATGCCCGCATGAGCCAGCTGGTGGTGGCCAACGGCTTCGCCTTCGTCTCCGGCCAGGTGCCGGACAACGCCGGCGCACCCATCCCGCAGCAGGCCAGCGAAGTGCTGGCCAAGATCGATGCGCAGTTGCAGGCGCAGGGCATCGGCCGTGAGCAGATCGTCTCAGCCAATGTGTGGCTATCCAGCCCGGAGCATTTCGCCGCCTTCAATGCGGTGTGGGAAGCCTGGGTGCCGGCCGGCCATGCGCCCACGCGGGCCTGCGTGCAGGCGCTGCTGATGCTGCCGGGGCTGGATGTGGAAGTGGCCGTCGTGGCCGCGCTCTGATCAATCGCCGGGAGCATGAGCATGAGCGCAGCAGAGCGGGTGGACTACCTCATCATCGGTGCCGGCATTGCCGGCGCTTCCATCGCCTACTGGCTGGCGCCGCATGGCAGCGTGCTGCTGCTGGAGCGCGAGTCCCAGCCGGGCTATCACAGCACCGGCCGCTCGGCCGCGCTCTACATGGAAAGCTACGGGCCGCCGCAGGTGCGGGCGCTGACCTGCGCAAGTCGCGCTTTCTTCGACCATCCCCCGGAGGGCTTTGCCGAACATCCCTTGCTCACGCCGCGTGGCGCGCTGTTCTATGCCGGTGCGGCCCTGCAGGCCGAGCTGGATGAGCACGAAGCGCTGGTGCGCTCGGTATCGGACAAGGTACAGCGTCTGGATCGCGAGCAGACCCTGGCGATGGTGCCAGTGCTGCGCGGGGAAGACCTGATCGGCGCGGTCTATGAGGAAGATGCCAGCGACATCGACGTGCATGCCCTGCACCAGGGTTTCCTGCGCGGTGCGCGCGCGGCCGGTGCCCGGCTGCTGTGCCATGCCGAGGTGCAGGCCATTGTGCGCGACGAGGCTGCGCAGGAGTGGCAGGTCGGCACCTCCCAGGGGCCGTTGCGTGCCGGGGTGGTCATCAATGCCGCCGGTGCCTGGGCCGATCAGATCGGCAGTCTGGCCGGAGCCGCCAGCATCGGTCTGCAACCCTGCCGTCGTTCTGCCTTTACCTTTGCGGCGCCGCCTGACAGCGCCCACTGGCCGATGTTCATGCCGGTGGACCAGGCGTTCTACATCAAGCCCGACGCCGGCCTGCTGCTGGGGTCCCCGGCCAATGCCGATCCGGTGCCGCCGCAGGATGTGCAGGCCGAAGAACTGGATATCGCCATTGCCATCGACCATATCCAGAACGGCACCACCCTGGAAATCCGCCGGCCTGCGCATGTCTGGGCCGGTCTGCGTTCCTTTGTGGCCGATGGCAGCTTCGTCGGTGGCTACGATGCACAACTGCCGGGCTTCTTCTGGGCGGCCGGGCAGGGCGGCTATGGCATCCAGTCCGCCCCCGCGGCCGGCGAAGCCTATGCGGCACTGGTGCGCGGCCAGTCGATACCGGAGCATATCGCCCGCTTCGGCGTGCAGGCCGACGCCCTGAGTCCGGCCCGGATCGGCTGAGGCCGCGGCCTTTGCTGATGCCTGTGCCGGTCGCCTTGCCATCGACGTCAGGCGTCAGGCGTCAGGCAGAGGCATCCCCGGACCGCTCGTCCTGCCTGTCCTTGCCACTGACCACCGTGTGAGGCGGCTGGTAATCCGCAACGCGGTCGCGTCCATCGTCCTTGGCCCGGTACAGCGCCCGGTCGGCGCCGGCGAAGATGTCCTCGATGCGGGTCTCCGGACGCGGCACGCAGGTGTACACACCCGCACTGATGGTGACCACGCCATGGGCGTTGCCTTCATGCGGGATCGCCAGCGCCCTGACAGCGTCCACCACCTTCTGCGCAATCCTGTGCGCTCCGGCAAGGTCGGTATCGGGCAGCAGGATGGCAAATTCCTCTCCCCCATAACGGGCCGCCAGGTCGCCTTGCCGGCGCTGCGCAGTCTGCAGTGTGCGTGCGATGTCCTGCAGGCAGTAGTCGCCCTGGATGTGGCCATAGAGGTCGTTGTACTTCTTGAAGTAATCCACATCCAGCATCACCAGTGACAGCGCGCTCTTGCTGCGGCTGGCATTGCGCATCACCAGTTGCAGCTGTTCATCCAGGTAGCGCCGGTTGGGAATGCCGGTCATGCCATCCAGCATGGCCTGGGCGCGCAGGTTCTCGGTGAGCAGCTTGAGGGACAGGTTCTTCTTTTCGATTTCATCCTCGGCGCGATCGCGCATGCGGACCACGCGCAGCAGGTAGGCGGTCAGCAGACCGATGATCAGGGCCGCGGCGACGATCACCAGCAGTTGTGAAGCCTGGGCGGCGTGCCAGTCGGCCAGCATCTCGTCGTGGGCCAGGGCGGCGCTGACGAAGAGCGGATAGTCCGGCACCCCCGTGACGTAATGCAGCCGTCGTATGCCGTCCTGCATCGAATTGATGTCGGCCCAGCCGGAGGAGCGTTGGCGTACGTGATCCCGGTAGAGCGGCAACTCCACCATGTTCTTGCCGAGGAACTGTTCGCCATAGGGACGGCGCAGCAGCATCACGCCGTCGCGGCTACCCAGTAGCAGCGAGCCTTGTGCCCCGATATTCACCTCGTCGAAGAGACGCTGGAAATGCTCCAGACTGACGCCCAGCCGGAATTCTCCGGCAGGCTTGCCCTGACGCATGCGCGTGCGGGCCAGCGGGATCACCCAGTGACCGGTGACGCGGCTGATCATCGGCGCGCCAATCTTCAATCCGCCTTCCGAGATCGATGCCGGCCCGTCGGGACTGGCTGAGAGGGCTGTGGCGGACATATTGTCGCCAGCCGGCCAGCGTTGCAGGACGCGACCTTGCTCGTCGATGACCAGCAGGGTGTCCATCTCGGGAAAGAGGCGGCTCTGTCGATTGAGCAATTCCTCCACCAGCTTGCGCATGTCACGCCGATCCAGCGGATTGTTGTTGTCCAGTGCGGCGATTTCCTGCAGCAGCAGGTCGGCGGCGCGAACACTGAGATTGACCTGGGTGGCAAGACCGGTGGCGATATTCATGGTGGCCGTCTGCCCCGACTTGAGCGCCGCCTGGCGTCCGGCCAGGCTGCCGTTGAGCAAGGCATAGCCGAACATGGCACTGCCCAGGATGGCCAGCACGATGGACGTGATCCTGACCTTGTTGTTGAGACGTTTGAGGGGCATGGCGTTTCTCCGCGGTGACAACGGGTCAATCATGTCAACTTGAAATCAAATTAATCAAATTAACCAATTGTATTTTAGCGCATTCGTGCTTTTATTTCCTTTTTTGCAATGCCTTGTGCACGAAAAAGGAGGGTGTATTTGATGTGCATTAAATGCGCTGTTGTTTTGCGGGCGCGAATGCTTATCGCTTAGATAGCGGGTTTACGGCTTGTTGTGGCGTATTTCGGCGGGAAAAGATCATCGTTCCTCGCAGCATCGATGTCATCTTTTCATGACGTGAGAGTCGCGCGAGATCAAAATCCAACGCTCTTGCTGTATTTATCGAATTTAATAAATAAATCGTTTATAGTTGGGGAATTCCGGATGCGAGAGGGAGCCCGGATAAGCAGATTCAGGGTGGTTTGGGAGCTGAAGTATTCATACAAGGGGGAGTCAACATGAAAATCACGGATATCAGGATCAGCGTTCGGCTCGGCGCCTGCTTTGCGGCGCTGATCGTGGTGATGTGTGTCATCGCCGGGGTGGGCATCAAGAACCTGTGGACGGTGAGTGCCGCCACGGCGGAGATCGTCAACGACCGCTACGTCAAGGTCGCCATCGGCGCCCAGATGAGCGACAAGATCAATACCGCCGCACGCAGCCTGCGCAATGCCATCCTGGCGCGCAACCCGGAGGAGGCCAGGAAATACCTCGACCGGGTCGACCTCAATACGGCTGAAGTCGGCCAGCACATGGCGCAGATGGACAAGCTGATCAACACGCCGCGTGGGCGTGAATTGATCGATGCGCTCAAGCAGTCGCGCGACGATTACACGCGCGAGCGCAAGAAGGTCGTCGAGCTGATCCTGCAACAGAAGAGGGATGAGGCGACCACCCAGTTGTTCGATCAGACCATCCCGGTGCAGGACAAGTATTTCGCTGCGCTCAAGGCCATGACCACTTTCCAGGCCGAGCTCATGGATCGGAGCGTGGAGCGTGCCAATGCCGCCTCCGCCATGGCGGTCAACATCATGCTGTTGCTGTCGGTGGCCGCCGTCATCCTGTCGGTGCTGTGTGCGGTGCTGATCACGCGTTCCATCACGCGGCCGCTCAATCAGGCTGTGGAAGTGGCCACCGCAGTGGCGGCAGGCGACCTGACCGTGCAGATCCATGCCACCTCCCGCGATGAGACCGGGGCGTTGCTGGCGTCGCTGAAGGCCATGAATGACAACCTGCATCGCATCGTCACCGAAGTGCGCCAGGGTAGCGACACCATCAATACCGCTTCGGCCGAGATCGCCACTGGCAACTTCGATCTGTCGTCGCGCACCGAGCAGCAGGCCGGCGCACTGGAGGAGACGGCCTCGGCCATGGAGGAACTGACTTCCACCGTCAGGCAGAACGCCGACAATGCGCGCCAGGCCAATACGCTGGCGGAGAGCGCGTCGGCCGTGGCGATCCAGGGTGGCAGTGTGGTGGGGGAGGTGGTGCAGACCATGGGCGAGATCAACGATGCCTCGCGCAAGATCGTGGACATCATCAGCGTGATCGATGGCATTGCATTCCAGACCAATATCCTGGCCTTGAATGCGGCGGTGGAAGCGGCACGGGCCGGTGAGCAGGGGCGCGGGTTTGCGGTGGTGGCTTCGGAGGTGCGCACGCTGGCTCAGCGCAGCGCGGCGGCGGCCAAGGAGATCAAGGGCCTCATCGACGCATCGGTGGAGCGCGTGGAAAGCGGCAGTCGCCTTGTGGAGCAGGCCGGTTCGACCATGAGCGAGGTGGTGGCCAGCGTCAAGCGGGTGACCGACGTGGTGGCCGAAATCACCGCCGCCAGTGGTGAGCAGAGCGATGGCATCGAACAGATCAACCAGGCCATCGTCCAGATGGATGAAACGACCCAGCAGAACGCGGCCCTGGTGGAGCAGGCGGCTGCGGCCGCGCAATCGCTGCAGGAGCAGTCCGGTCGTCTGTGCGAGACCGTCAGCATCTTCCGGTTGAGCAGCGGTGAAGTGGCACGCAGTCCAGCCGCTGGTGCGGTCAATATGGCGCCGGCGCGCAGCGTGGATATCTCGCCGCGTGCGCCGGCCTTGCCGCGCAAACCGCAGGCCAGGAGCAATCCGGCCGTGGCCAAGGCCTTGCCGGCGACGCCGGCACCGGCACCGGCACCGGCAAAGGGGGCGGCGGTTGCTGCAGCCGAAGGGGATTGGGAGCAGTTCTGATTTCCGAGCGCTTGGCACCTTGCAGTTCCAACAGCGCGCCCGTCGGGCGCGCTTTTTTTTCATCCCCAGGTACTACGGCAGGGTGATGCCCTTCACCTGGGTCAGACGCTGCAGGGCTTCTTCCAGTGGCAGACGGGCGCGTCCGGCCGCAATGCAGAGCGACCGGTGCAGCGCTGCTTCTTCGTCCGATTCATCTTCGCACTGGCGGCTGTAGCGCTCGAAGCCGGCCAGGGCGGTCAACAGCTCGGCCAGGTGGCGCGGGCATTCGCACTGCATGCGGTCGGATGCCTCGGAGATATGGGCCAGGTCGCTCTCGCTGAAACGCGGTGGCGGTACGCTGGCTTCATCCTCGGGTGAGGTGGCCGTGGCCGGCAGTTCGATGCGCTGGATATGGTTGCCCAGCCAGTCGGCGTCAAGGCCATCCATGGGTTTGCGCAGCAGTCGATGACCGGCCTGTTCCAGGCGCGCCACCACCTCCGCCGAGCCGAAACGGTACAGGATCAGTACCGGTACCTGGGCCAGGGCGTGCCGCAGATCGTTCAGTCGCAGGTCCAGGTCGCTCTCCAGCACCGCGCTCTCCAGCACCAGCATGTCGCTCTCCACGCCGCGCAGGTCCAGTTGATCCAGCGACTCGATGGCTGCGGTGATCGTGAAATGCTGTCGCACCAGTGCCTCTCTGCCAGCCTTGGTGGAAATCCAGGGACCGACCACGGCCAGTCGCTTCGATGCCGGCATTGCTGCGCCCAGATCGCTGGCGGGTGTCTCCCTGCCCGGCAAGCTCTGGGTCAGCGACTCCAGCTCCTGTGGTGACAGGGCGGCCAGCTTGCCGATCCGGTGCCCGGCGTCGACCAGCCGCTTGATCCAGCCCAGTCGTTGCAGGTCGTCCTGCGAATAGAGGCGCTGACCACCGCCGCTGTGCTGTGAGGAAGTAATGCCGTAGCGATGCTCCCAGGCGCGCAGGGTCTCCACTGACATGCCCAGTTGCCGCGCCACGGCACCGGGCCGTAGCAGGGGGAGATCGGTCAGGTCGTCGGGTTGAGGGGTGACATGATCCATTGTGTTTTTGGCAATCAAAAATAATTTGAAGAAACAGGGATATTTTTCCGGGTTATCCGTTCAAATCCGTTGCATTTTGAATTTATGTGCAAATGCATCGAAAAGATGCGTGTTTGTTTTGGTGATTTTTATCAGTATGTCACGCATTTGCAGGATTGTGAACGTGAAAAATAAAAAAGCAAGCGGCGCCGGCCTTCTGCAGGGCGCCGTCTCTTCAGGAACCTTGTCTGTCTCAACGGAAAAATGAACATGAAACTCTCTGACCTGAAAATCGGCACGCGCCTGTATATCGGTTTTGGCATGGTGGCCGCCATCCTGGTGATCCTGGTCAGTGTGGCCTACGCCAACTTTGCCCGCCTGGGGGCGGCCAATGAATGGAACGTGCATACCTACGATGTGCGCGACCAGGTACAAGGCATGATGGAAAGCCTGATCAACATCGAGACCGGCCAGCGTGGCTTTTCCCTGACCGGAAATGACGCTTCGCTGGAGCCCTACCAGCTCGGCAACGCCAGCTTCAAGCAGCATCTGGCCAAGGCCCGTGAGCTGACCGCCGACAATGCGGCCCAGCAGCAGCGTCTGCAGCAGATCAGTGAGGCCGAAGGGCGCTGGCTGGCATCGGCCATCGACCCGGCCATCGCGCTGCGGCGCGCGGTGCGTGACGGCCGTGAACAGATGGCCGCCGTGGTGAACTTTGAGCAGGCCGGCAAGGGCAAGACCGAGATGGACCGCATGCGCGCCTTGCTGGGCGAAATGGACCGTTCCGAATCGTCCCTGCTGAGTACCCGCGCTGAGGAAGCTGCCAGCCTGAAGTCGGTGACCGGCAACACCCTCATCGGTGGCGGTGTCATTTCGGTGGTGCTGGCGATGCTGTTGGCCTGGTGGTTGTCCAACAACATCACCCGCCCGCTGGCCACGGCCGTGCGCCTGGCACGTCAGGTGGCCGGTGGTGACCTGACGGCGCGCATCCAGGTGAACTCGCGGGATGAAACCGGCGAACTGCTGGCCGCCCTCAAGGAGATGAACGCCAGTCTGGTGGGCATCGTCTCCGGTGTGCGCCGGGGGACCGACATGATCGCCACTGCATCCTCGCAGATCGCCAGCGGCAACCTGGACCTGTCCTCGCGCACCGAGCAGCAGGCCAGCTCGCTGGAGGAGACCGCTTCCTCGATGGAAGAGCTGACCTCCACGGTGCAGCAGAACACGGCCAATGCCCGCGAGGCCAACCGCATGGCGCAGGCCGCCTCGGATATCGCCAGCAGCGGCGGTGGCGTGGTCAACCGGGTGGTGGAGACGATGGAAGACATCAATGCCTCCTCGCGCAAGATTGTCGACATCATCAGCGTGATCGATGGTATCGCCTTCCAGACCAATATCCTGGCGCTCAACGCGGCCGTGGAAGCGGCGCGCGCCGGCGAGCAGGGGCGCGGCTTTGCCGTGGTGGCCACTGAGGTGCGCAGCCTGGCGCAGCGTTCGGCCGCAGCGGCCAAGGAGATCAAGGCCCTCATCAGTGATTCGGTCGCCAAGGTCGAATCCGGCAGCGTGCTGGTCAACGAGGCCGGTGACACCATGCGCGAGATCGTCCAGAGCGTGCAGCGGGTGAGCAACATGATCAGCGAGATCAGTGCCGCTGGTGAGGAGCAGCGTTCCGGCATCGAGCAGGTCAGCCAGGCGGTGGGCCAGATGGACCAGGTGACGCAGCAGAATGCGGCGCTGGTGGAAGAAGCGGCGGCAGCCTCGCAATCGCTGCAACAGCAGGCCCAGGAGCTGGCCCAGGCGGTGAGTGTGTTCCGTATCGATGCCGCCCAGGTGCAGGAAGAGGCAGCGCCGTTGGTGGCCAAGGATACGCTGGCGGCCCCGCGCAGCCTCGGCAGCACTGCAGCGCGCACTGCCAGCCACACTGTGCCGCGCACCCCGCGTGAACCGCGCCTGAGCACACCGCTGCCCGCCCGCCAACTGGCTGGCGGCACCGATGAATGGGTCACCTTCTAAGCCAGCGATGCATGCCGATATCCTGAGACTGGACGGCGCACTGCGCGTGCCGTCCGAAAAAGAACAGCGGCGCCTGGCCGTGCTGGACAGTTATTGTGTGCTCGACAGCCAGCCCGATGCACTGTGCGACCTGGTCACCGACCTGGCCGCCAGGCTGTTCCAGACTGAGATCGCGCTGGTCTCGCTGGTGGCGGAGAACCGTCAATGGTTCAAGTCCCGGCACGGGCTGCAGGCGCAGTCCACGCCGCGTTCGCAATCCTTCTGCAGCTACGTCATCGAGCAGGACCAGGTGATGGTGGTACTGGATGCCTGCCATGACCCACGCTTTGCAGACAATCCGCTGGTCACCGGCGAGCCGGGCATCCGCTTCTATGCGGGCGCTTCGTTGCGGACCAGGGACGGCCTGTACCTGGGGACGCTGTGCGTGATCGGCAAGTCGCCGCGCCAGCAGTTCAGCGACGAGGAAGCGGCCACCCTGCAGCGACTGGCGGCCATCGTGATGGCGCGGCTGGAAATCCTGCGCGACGCCAGCTATGTCGACAGCCTGACATCGCTGCCCAATCGCAGCCGCCTGGTAGGCGACCTGCAGACCTTGCGCAGCGTCGACGGCCCGCTCGACAAGCTCACGGCGGTGGCGGTGGAGGTGTGCGAGCACGTCTATCTGGCCGACATGATCAAGGCGCTCGGCTGGGATTACGTGGAAGGTTTCCTGATCGAAGCCAAGGAACGCCTGCGCCAGGCGCTGGGGGGCATCGCGCTCTATCGCATCGGTACCACCAGCTTTGCCTATCTGGAGCGGCGTGACGTCTGGCAGGCCCAGGCCGAGCAGATCGAGGAGGCCTTCGCTGCGACCGTGGCGCACCAGGGGATTCCGCATCATCTGGACATCTCGGTGGGGATCGCGCCGATGTCGCAGTGCGCGGACGACAATGAATTGGTACCGGCGCTGCTGACCGCCATTGACGTGGCGCGGGAATGCGGCAGCCTGCAGTGTCACTACGAACAGCCGCTGGGGCGCATGCAGAAGCATTCCTTCGAACTGCTGTCGGCCATCCCGGGGGCACTGCTGGCCACCGATGAACTGTGGCTGGAGTTCCAGCCCAAGGTGGCGCTGATGTCAGGCCAGTGCGCCGGGGTGGAGGCGCTGCTGCGCTGGCGCCATCCGGTGCATGGGCTGATCTCGCCGGCTCTGTTCATCCCGCTGGCGGAAAAGACTGCCCTAATCCGCCAGGTCACCCTGTGGGTCCTGCAGCACGGCATCGAGCAGGCTGCTGCCTGGATGCGCCAGGGCCGTGCCATTGCAGTGGCCATCAACGTGTCGGCACGCGACTTCGACAACGACGATCTGGTGCATGCCCTGGCTGCACAACTGCAGCGGCATCGTCTTCCTGCCGGCCTGATCGAGATCGAGTTCACGGAGAGCGCGATGAGCAAGAACCCGGAAAAGCTCTACGGCAAGATCCAGGAAATCAAGCGGCTGGGGGTGAAGGTGGCCATCGACGATTTCGGCGCCGGCTTCAGCAACCTGAGCTATCTCAAGAACATCCCCGCCGACTATCTCAAGATCGACCAGTCCTTCATCCGCACCATGGAGAGCAATTACTCCGACCAGCAGATCGTGCCGTCGATGATCCATCTGGGCCAGAAGCTGGGATTTGCGGTCGTGGCCGAGGGCCTGGAGACCGAGAAATGCCGGCGCATCCTGCAGCACCTGGGCTGCGAATATGGGCAGGGGTACGGTATCGCCCGTCCCATGGCGGCCGCCGATACCTGGGACTGGATCGCGGCCCGGGGTTGAAGCAAACAGCTGGTCTCTTACGGCCGCGCTTGCGATGAGGATTGGTGAGGAGTATATTGCCGGGCAGAAATATAACGATGGAGACCATCCACATGCCCCGTCCTGCCTCCCTCCTGCTACTTCTCCTGAGTGCCTCGGTATTGACGCTGGGGGCCTGCAGCCGCTCGCCCAAGGAGCAACTGGCCTATGAACACGCCGAGCTGCAGTATCAGATCAATGTGCGCAATGCCGAACTGGCGCGTAGCGGCGACCGGCCTGCCATGCCGGTGGAGGCCGGCAGTGCGGGTGGCGGCGAATGAGCGGCCCTGCGTAAGCGCATCCGGCGAGGACTCAAGACACATCCTCATTTCCCGGCCCGCACTGCTTCGAGCGCTGTATTGACCAGGGCTTCCACGGCGAACAGGTCACCCTCACGCAGCAATTGATCCACCCTGGACTGGAACCCGGCACACTGTGGATGCTGCTGCAGTAGCGCATCGCCCCAGTCCAGCAAATCCGAGACCGCACCACTGTCGATCAACACACGTGCCTGCTGCAGGCTTTCCTGCGGCGGCAGTGGGTCCTGTCCGGCAGTGTCCCCGGTCGTCTCGCTGGTTGCTGCAACGGCTGCGACGGTGCCGACCGCTGCAACCGTTCCTGCCAGCGCCGCGCCCAGCTGCGGCAGCGGCAGGCCCAGCAGGCGTGCCAGGGTTTCCTGCAATTCCATGAAGTTGACCGGCTTGAGCAGGCAGGCGTCGAATGCCAGGTCATCGGGTCGATCTGTTGGCGGCCGCAGGGTTGCCGACAGCAACAGCACCGGCACGCCCGGCAGATGCTGGCGGGTGGCCCGCAGGACCTCGCCTCCCTTTGCAACGGGTAGCAGGTAGTCGGTCAGCACCAGCGCCGGGGCGGGTTTGTCGGTCTGCATGATGCGTGCGACGGCGCTTTCGCCGTCAGCATACAGTTCCACCTCGAAGGCCAGCATTTCCAGTTGCTCTACCAGCAGGTCGGCGATGTCGGGACTGTCCTCCACCACCAGCACCCGGCGACCAGTTCCATCGATGAGGGGATGCGTGTTGCTGTCTTCGCGGCAGTCGTCACGGGCAATGTCCTGTTCGTCCGCCAGGGCGACCGGCAACTGCAAGGTCAGGACAGTGCCTTGACCGGGCTGGCTTTGCAGGGCGATCTGCCCGTCCATCTGCTGTATCCATTGACGTACCAGGGCCAGCCCCATGCCGAGGCCGGGTTGCGAGCGGTCGGCCCCGGCCCGTTCGAAAGGCTCGAACACGCTTGCCTGGTAGTGTAAGGGAATGCCGCTCCCTGTATCGCTGACCCGCATTTCCATCACGCCCGTGCCGGAGCGCACGGCCGCCGCCTGCCAGCCGACTTCCAGCCTGATACTGCCCTCGCGGGTGTACTTGGCGGCATTGTCGAGCAGGTTGCCCAGGAGGCGGCGCAGCCGAGGGGCGTCGATCCTGAGCACCGGTGGCAGCGCCGGTGAGACGTCAAGGCTGAAAGCATTGTGCTGCCGTCGGGCCAGGGCCGCGCCTTCCTGGCCGATGGTCTGCAGCAACCCATGCACATACAGGGGCCTGGGTTGCGACAGGTCCATGCGGTCGCCGTGGGCGTAGTCGATGAGGTCATTGATCATGGACAGCATGTGGCGGGCGCTGCGCACGATGATGCGTCCATACCGCCCTTGTTCGCCACCGGCCGCCTGCAGCATGTCGGCAAAGCCGAGGATGGAGGTCAGCGGGGTGCGCAGATCATGGCTGATGCTGGTGAAAAAGCCATTCTTGGAATGACGGGCATGATCGGCGACCTCCAGGGCCGCGCGCAATTCACTGGTGCGATGGTTGACCGCCTGCTCCAGCTTGAACTGTTCGCGCATGCGCAGGGAGAGCACCGACCACTGCATCTGCTCGAACTTGTGATGCAGTTGCAGCGCACGCCCGACCACCATCGTAGAGGCCACGCCGAGCAGGCCAAGCTGGAACAGGGTGGAGAACTGCCAGTCCGGCAGGATGCCGTGTGCAATCAGGCCGTTGAGCTCCAGCATCTTCAGCCACATCGCCGACCAGGCCAGGCCAAAGGAGATGGCCAGCAAGCGCGCATTGTCCAGCCCGTGGCGCCAGCCATGCAGCATCGATGCGGCCCACATCAGATAGCAGGTGGCGGCGATGGCATTGGCCACTGGAGCTGTGGCGCGGAAGTCGCCTGCTGCGATCCATATGGTCACCACGATGAGCGCCGCGCTCATGACGTCGTAGATCCGCTTCCAGCGCCGTTCCCAGCGCGGCAGCTGATCCAGACTGACCAGCAGATAGCTCATCCTGAGATGCAGCAGGGTGGTCAGGCAGCCCAGCGTGATGGGGACGCGTACCAGCCACATGCCACCCCTGGGGAGCAGGTAGAGGTAGAGATAGCCCTGGAAGCTGAGGATGAAGAGCAGCGCCGAGCAGATCCACACCGCCATCAGCACGGAACCGCGATCGCGCCATTCCACGCCCTGGATCAACGCGTACGTCACCAGCACCAGGGCGATGCCGATGACGAAGGCCTGGAAGGCCAGCTCGCGACCTTCTTCCTCCCGGAACACGGCGGGATCCCACAGCGCCACACCCAGTTCGATCACCGAGCTGCCGGCCACCCGCAGCACCATCGTGCGTTGCTCGCCCGGTGCCAGCGTCAGCGCAAACAGGGCCGTGCGGCCCTGCACCTCGCGTTGCGCAGAGGCGTACTTCGTGCCGGCGACCTGTGGCGGCTGCCAGCGTAGTCCGGCCCCGGGGACGCCCGCCGTGAGCGGTTCCGAGAGATGCAGTTGCACATCCTGCAGGCGCGCCGATCCCATGGCCAGCCAGCGCGTGACGGGGACGGGACTGTCGTTGCGCAGTTGCCCACGCAACCAGAAGGCCCCTTCGCGATAGCCCTCCTGCAGGACAGAGACGTTGATGTTCTCCCACTCCGGACTTTGCATGGCGGAGGACAACTGCTCCGTGGCCCCTTCATCGCGCAGCAATTGCAGATACTGGGTGACGGACTCCCCGTACTGCCACCGGGACAGATCGATGGCCTGTGCCGAGCAGGCCGCTGTGGGCCACACCAACGCAGCCCACAGGACAGGCAACAAGCACCAGCGTGACGCCCACATCATCGCAGTGGCTAGCGGCGGAACTGACTGGGTGGCATGCCGAAGCGATCCCGGAATGCCGTGGAGAAGTTGGCAGTGTTGCTGTAGCCGATTGCCAGCGCAATGGCACCGATGTCCAGCGTACTTTCGGAGAGCAGTCGCCTGGCCTCCTTCATACGCTCTTCGCGCAGGTAGTCGAAGACCGTCACGCCGCAGCAATGCTTGAAGGCGACGGAGAGGCGACGCGCATTGCTCCCCACAGCGGCGGCCAGGGCATGCAGACCCATCGGCTGGTCGAGTTTTTCCAGTATCAATCGGCGCGCCGCCTCGAACAGCACGACGTCGAAAGTGCTGTTGTTGACGGAAGTCCCCACCGTTGCCGGCGAGACGTCTGCGGCGCTGCTGCCGGCCATGTTTGGCAGGGGCGCCAGCTCCTCGTGCACCGGTGAGCGCAGATGTACGCACAGACGCAGTCGCACTTCCTCGAAATCGAATGGTTTGGTAACGTAATCCACCGCACCTGCCCGTAGACCCGAGATCTTTTCTTCACTGGCATCGGCTGCCGAAAGGAAGATCAGCGGGATATTGCGAGTGACCGCATTGGCCTTGAGCAGGCGGCAGCTCGTGAGCCCATCATAGACCGGCATGCGAATGTCCATCAGGATCAGGTCAGGCCGCACAGTCTGCGCCTTGTGGTAGCCGTCCTGCCCGTCCCGTGCGACATACAGTCGCGCCCCGTAGCGCAGCAGGAAACCGGAGAGCAGCATGCGGTCCTCCTCGGCGTCATCGACAAGCAGGATGCGCTGTCCGGCCAACAGGCCGGTGTGTGCGGTATGTGTGGTACGTGTGTTCAGATTGGTTCTGTGGCTCATGTTCACCTCGTGACGAAAGTTCGGAAGTTACGGCGGGAAGTTACCCCGAAATGGAGGCGAAGCGACGCAAAAATGCCGTTTGGGAACATATTTTTCCCGCCATCAAAACAATGGGATCGGCTGGCAAAAATGTGACGATCTCAGTCCGGATTTTTTTCGGTCGGCCGGTGCCGCGGTCACGTTGCAGGGTGCGATGGCGCCTTAGCATATTGCGCCAATAACTTCCATGATCGGCCCGCTAGAATCGTTGGAAAAAGCTCAGTAGAAAATATTTTTCCTTCGTGAACAAACATCCGTGCAGATCGCAAAAGTGGATGCGTGAAATTCCAGGTTTCCTTCGATAAATTCCTTAAACGCCAAATCCGTCGCCTTGATCTGAAGGGGCAAGGGAGCGTTGGCAGATCCGACCCGCTCGGATTTCCTTGGTTTTATTTCCGATCGGGTCGTTCAAGGATGCGTTTGAGTAAGAAGGAGAAGCCGCAATGGCCAATATTTTATTGATCGAAGAAATTCTGACGTCCGGGCAGCGCCAAGGCAGTCACGCCGTGCGCAAACTGATGGAGCAACAGGGACACAAGGTGCTGAGCGTGATGGCGGATGGCGATAAGCTGCTCATGCCGACGCAGGATTGCGACATCGCCATCGTTGACGTTGGAAAAGCCAGCGGGACCGGCTACACGGTGACCGAACAACTTCGCGCCGCGCATGGTGGCATGGGTATCCTGCTGCTGGCGGGACAGGAAGAGACCGCAGCCCAGCGGGTCGCCGGGCTGCAACGTGGTGCCGACTTCTGCGAAGCCAGGCCGGAGGAAGCAGATCTGCTCAATGCCTATGTCGATGTGCTGCTGCGTCGGGTCGCGCCAGAAGTCTGGCGGCTCGATACCAAGGCACGCACCTTGCGGGCACCCCGACATGATGCGGTGGAGATCAACGTGCGCGAGGTCGCATTGCTGCGCGCGCTGGCCGATAGCGCACGCAATGCCGCGAACCGCTCGACCATCGCACACGCCTTTGGTGCCGACTGGATCGGCTTTGACGAGCGCGTATTGGAAAAAACCGTCAGCCGGCTTCGCCGCAAATGGCGTGAGAGAACCCTGGGCGACTTGCCCCTGCGCACTCTGCATGGCGTGGGTTATTGCTTCACCGAAGCGCTACAGGTGCATTGAGAGGACAGCTGGCCGGGCTTCTGGCGCGGCCGCTGTGACTGCGGTCGGTTCAGTTCTTGCGCGCGACCCAGTAGGTCGCGCCGGCATCGCCGTAACGTTCGCTATGAGGCGTGCCGGGCAGCACCTGGAAGCGGTCGCCCGCGACCAGGCGGCGCTCTGCTGCGCCATCAAGCGTCAGAAACATCTCGCCCTGGACGACCAGGGCGTTGGCTTCGAAGGGGTGGGTGTGGATTTCCAGGACGGTGCCGCCGTCCCAATGTCGTTCCACGACTTCGTCATAGCCTCGTGCCAGCATGGTGTCGCGAAACTGGTCGAGTGTGATGTCAAGGATGGGGGTGTCAAGGGTGGCGGTTGGCTGGTTCATGGTGGCTTCCGGAGGGCTGGCGACGGTTGAAGGAACGGCGTGTCGTCACACTATAGCGCTGCCCGGAAAGCCTTGCTGGACGTGGCCCGGGTGTCAGTCATCCGTCAGAAACCCGTCAGAGATTCGTCAGGATGACGACCGGGACGCCTCATGAAAGACGTCACCCAGGCCCGCCGCTGCACTCAGTCCAGTTTGGCCTGGCGCTGGTTGCCGGCCACCACGAACTTGCCGGCGCCGAGGTGATGCAGGGTATGCAGATCGGCATTGGCGTCAGTGAAGGACCAATGACCGTTCTCGAAGATGCGGGCATCGGCCGCCGCAGCGACCACTTCGCCAAAGAAGGTGTCATAGGCCTGCTCGGTATGGCTCTCCTTGATCCAGCGACACTCCAGCCACGCGGCGCAGCCTTGTTCCAGCACTGGCATGCCCAGGACCGGGCCGGTGCCAGCCTCGATATGGTGGCGTTTGAATTTGTCGATATCGCGACCGCTTTCGCTGCCCACGGCATAGGTCAGGTCCATCTGCGCGGCACCGGGGACGATGATGCCGAAGCTGCCCGATTGCATGATCAGCTCGCGGGTATGGGTGCTCTTGTCGATCACCACCGCGATGCGCGGCGGCGTGAACTCCACCGGCATGGACCAGGCGGCGGCCATGATGTTGCGCTGCCCGCCATGGGCGGCGGTAATGAGTACCGTGGGGCCGTGGTTGACCAGGCGGCTGGCGTGTTCCAGCGCGACGGGGCGGAAATGACTGGGATGGGACAAGATCAACTCCTTGGGCAATGGGGAAGACAGGCGGCAAGGATGACACAGAATGCGTGGGCAGGTGGCTTGCGCGGCTGGCCTGACCGCTGATGCAAAAACGGGAGCCTTAGCCCCCGTTTCAGTCATGTCCTGCAGGCGAGCTTGTCGCTCACTTGCCCCAGTTCAGCACCACCGGGTCCAGGCGACGTGCCACGCGCAGCAGGCCTTCGCGCACCTTGGGGTGCATCGGTGCCTGCGGATGGCGCAGCATGTCGGACTTGATCACGCCGCCTTCGAGCATCAGTGCCTTGCAGGCGGCCAGGCCGCACTGGCGGTTTTCATAGTTGATCAGCGGCAGCCAGTGCATGTAGAGCTCGGCGGCCTTTTCGGTGTCGCCGGCCATGTAGGCGTCGACGATCTTGCGGATGCCATCCGGGTAGCCGCCACCGGTCATGGCGCCGGTGGCACCGGCGTCGAGGTCGGGGATCAGGGTGATGGCTTCTTCGCCGTCCCACGGGCCGACTACGGCGTCACCGCCCAGTTCGATCAGATCGCGCAGCTTGGAGGCGGCGCCGGCGGTTTCGATCTTGAAATAGGAGACGTTTTCGATTTCCTTGGCCATGCGTGCCAGGAAGGGCGCCGACAGCGGGGTGCCGGCCACCGGTGCGTCCTGGATCATGATGGGGATGTCGATGGCTTCGGACACGCGTGCATAGAACTCGTAGATCTGCTTTTCCGACACGCGGAAGGTGGCGCCGTGGTAGGGCGGCATCACCATCACCATGGCGGCGCCCGCATCCTGCGCGGCGCGGCTGCGCTCGGCGCAGATCTGGCTACCGAAGTGGGTGGTGGTGACGATCACCGGCACGCGTCCGGCGACGTGTTCCAGCACGGTGTTCTGCACCTGCACGCGCTCTTCGTCGGAGAGTACGAACTGTTCCGAGAAGTTGGCCAGGATGCACAGGCCGTTGGAGCCGGCATCGATCATGAAGTCGATGGCGCGCTTCTGGCCTTCCAGGTCGAGCTGGCCGTGTTCGTCGAAGATGGTGGGGGCGACCGGGAATACGCCGCGGTAGATGGGGGTGCTCATGGAGTCTCCGTCATGGTTGTCGTGGGCCATCGGTGGATGGCGGCTTGCAATGGCGATCAATATACGTGCGCCCAACGGGGCTGTATAGTGAAGACTTTCCATCATGTGATCGCTTTTTGGAATCACCCATGAAACCCACACCCAGCTTGCAAAGCCTCCAGAGTCTGCTGTCCCGTCTGCGCATGAAGCAGCTGCAGCTGCTGATCGCCCTGGATGAACACAAATCCCTGCACAAGGCCGCCAGTGCCCTGGCCATGACGCAGTCAGCGGCCAGCAAGTCGCTGGCCGAGCTGGAATCGATGCTGGATGCGCAATTGTTCGAACGCACCAAGTCCGGGCTGATCCCCAACCAGTTCGGCCATTGCGTGATCCGCTATGCGCGCCTGATGGCTACCGACCTGGGGTCCTTGTGCGAGGAAATGGCGCAACTGCGCTCCGGGCGCGGTGGCCGGTTGGCCATCGGGGCGGTCATGGGGGCGGTACCGGAGATGGTGGTGCCGGCGGTGGATGCGCTGCAACGGCGCCATCCCGAGCTCAGCATCGAGATCGTGGAAGATACCAGCGTGCAGTTGCTGGGCTTGCTGGACGAGGGGCATCTCGACCTGCTGGTGGCGCGCGCCAGCGTGTCGGACCATCCTGGCAAGTATCACTACCAGGCCCTGTCGGAGGAGCCGCTGTCGGTGGTGGTGTCGGCCGAGCACCCGCGCCCGCGTAATCGGCAGCTGCAACTGGCGGCGCTGGCCGGCTATCGCTGGGTGACCTATCCTAGCCACATGCCGCTGCACGCGGTGCTGGAGCGCGAGATGGACCTGGCCGGGGTGACCATGCCGGGCAATGCCATTTCCACGGCATCGACCTTCGTGACCGTGGCGCTGCTGCAGCAGGGGACGGACATGGTGTCCATCCTGCCCACAGCGGTGGCGGAGATGTTCGTCCGGCGCGGGATGCTGCGCATCCTGCCGGTGAAGCTGCGCTCGATGTCGCAGACCATCGGCATCGTCACCCGCAAAGGGGGGCAGTTGTCGGGGGCGGGGGAGGCGCTGGTGCGGCTGTTGAGGGAGCGCTCGGCGCTCTGACCTCCATCGACCCTGCTCGCCATGGCAGGGGCTCTTCTTCCAGGTGGGGCTCCTCCCGCCTGATCTTTCCCGCTTGCATTATTTCCGGCATGAAGCGCGGGAGGCGCCTTGTCGCCCATGCAGCCCATGCAGCCTTTCCTACGCTCGCATGCGAGACATTCATCTCATCCATGCAAAAAATTTGAGCATCCTTACAACTGGTGTAATGGTATAGTGATTATACCAGTTGGCGCTGTCCGTCTTTTTCGTCTGCCGTCGCCGCTGGCGATATCAAGAAAACATCAAAGAAACAAAACAAGCAAAGGCAGCCAGGCGACCGCAAGGCGCACAGCCCCCGCAGTCCCTGGCGAAACCCGGAGAGGTTGTCGTTGAACAGGCGCAGCCTCTCAACCCGACAGGAGACAAGACAAAAATGGAGACCACCCAGAGTGCCGTCGAAAGATCGGCCATCCGCAAGGTCGCGATGAGGCTGGTGCCTTTCGTAGGCCTGATGTTTTTCATCAACTTCCTGGATCGCACGGCGATCTCGTTTGCCGGCCCCAATGGGATGAGCCGTGACCTGGCGCTCACTGCGGCCCAGTTCGGCTTTGCTGCCGGGGTCTTTTTCATCGGCTACGTGCTGCTGGAAATCCCCAGCAACCTGGCCCTGCACAAGTACGGCGCGCGCCGCTGGCTAGCGCGCATCATGGTGACCTGGGGCATCGTGGCGCTGCTCTTTACCTGGGTCAGCAGCGTGGAGGGGTTGTATGTGTTGCGCTTCCTGCTGGGCGTGGCCGAGGCCGGTTTCTTCCCCGGTGCCATCCTCTACCTGAGCCTGTGGGTGCCGGCCCGGCATCGCAGCCACATCCTGGCGCTGTTCTACCTGGCCCAGCCGCTGACCATCGTCATCGGCGCGCCGGTGGCGGCCCTGCTGATCGAGGCGCATGGCCTGTTCGGCCTGGAAGGCTGGCGCATCATGTTCGCCGGGGTGGCGCTGCCGGCCATCGTGGTCGGGGTGATCGCCTGGTTCTACCTGGCCGACAAGCCGGGTGAAGCCAAATGGCTCAACGAGGCCGAACGCAAGTGGCTCACCGGCGCCCTGCAGGCCGAGCAGAACGGCAAGCGTGTGGAGCATGTGGCCCACGCCGGCGCGGCGCTGAAGAATCCGCGGGTGTGGATGCTCTCGCTGGTCTATTTCGGACTGATCTACGGGCTTTACGCGCTGGCCTTCTTCCTGCCGACCATCATCGGCGGCTTCGAGACCCAGTTCGGCACCAAATTCAATGTCTTCCAGAAGGGCCTGATCACCGCCATTCCCTACCTGCCGGCGGCCATCGCGCTGTTCCTGTGGAGCCGTGACGCCACCCGGCGCGGCGTGCGCAGCTGGCATGTGGGCCTGCCGGCACTGCTGGGCGCCATCAGCATCCCGGCCGCGCTGTACATGCAGAGCCCGGCAGCCACCGTGATGGCCATCACGGTCACGGCCTGCGCCATCTTCTCGGCGCTGCCGACCTTCTGGTCGATCCCGGCGCGCTTCCTCTCCGGTGCGGCGGCCGCTGCCGGTATCGCCCTCATCAATACGGTGGGCAATGCGGCGGGCTTCATGGCGCCCTTCATCACCGGTGCGATCAAGGACGCCACCGGTTCCTACCAGGCACCGATGTTCGTGGTGGGGGCATTGATGGCCGTGTCGGCACTGGTGATCTTCGCCATCGGCGCGGGATCGCGGGAAGAGGCGGCCGAGTTGCAGGGCCGCGTGATCGCCGAATGAATCCGCCGGTCGGCCGGCAGCCAGTTGGCCCGGCCGACCGGAACTTTGCAGAACTCAAATGACGACAGGAGAAGAAATATGAAGGAAAAGATCGCACTCTTCGGCGCAGGCGGCAAGATGGGCGTGCGCCTGGCGAAGAATCTGAAGAAATCGGATTACCAGGTTTCTCATGTGGAAGTCAGCGAAGTGGGCCAGCAGCGCCTGCGGGACGAGGTCGGCGTGGACTGTGTGAGCATCGACGCGGCGCTGGACAACGTGGACGTGGTCATCCTGGCCGTGCCCGACACCCTGATCGGCAAGATTGCCGCCGAGATCTCGCCCAAGCTGCGCGCCGGCGTGATGGTGATGACGCTGGACGCGGCCGCGCCCTTCGCCGGCCATCTGCCGGAGCGGCCGGACCTGGTCTATTTCGTGGCCCACCCTTGCCACCCGCCCATCTTCAACGACGAGACCACGGCGGAAGGCCGTCGTGATTTCTTCGGTGGCGGCGCCGCCAAGCAATCCATCACCAGCGCCCTGATGCAGGGTCCGGAGTCGGCCTTCGACCTGGGCGAGGATGTGGCCAAGGTGATTTACCAGCCCATCCTGCGCAGCTATCGCCTGACGGTGGAACAGATGGCAATCCTGGAGCCGGGCCTGTCCGAGACCGTCTGTGCCACGCTGCTCTATGCGATGAAGCAGGCCATGGACGAGACCGTGCGTCGCGGCGTGCCGGAAGAAGCGGCCCGCGATTTCCTGCTGGGGCATATGAACATCCTGGGCGCGGTGATCTTCAAGGAAATTCCCGGTGCCTTCTCGGATGCCTGCAACAAGGCCATCCAGAACGGCCTGCCGCGCCTGCTGCGCGACGACTGGCTGAAGGTCTTCGAGCATGACGAGATCGCGGAGAGCATCCGCCGCATCACCTGAGGGAGTGGGCATGGAACGCATCTACGCCAGCTACTGGCTGGAAACCGGGGATGACCCGGCGCGCGCGGCCGAGGTCATCGCCGGGGAGCAATCCAGCGGGACCTTCGTGGCCCTGGCCACCGAGACGCCGGAACTGAAGGCGCGCTCCGGCGCCCGTGTCGAAAAGCTGGAGATCCTCGGCCACAGCAACACGCCCAGCCTGCCCGGCGGCATGACGTCGCAGCGCTATACGCAATGCCGGCTGGAGCTGTCCTGGCCGCTGGAGAACACCGGTGCTTCGCTGCCCAACCTGATGTCCACGGTGGCGGGCAACCTGTTCGAGCTGCGCCAGGTGTCGGGTCTGCGCCTGACCGGGCTGCAACTGCCCAAGGCCTTCGTGGACGCCTATCCGGGGCCGGCCTTCGGCATCGAAGGCACGCGCCGCCTGAGCGGGGTGAGGCATGGTCCGCTGATCGGCACCATCATCAAGCCCAGCATCGGCCTGTCGGTGGAGGAGACGGTGCAGCAGGTGCGTGAACTGGTGGCTGGTGGCATCGACTTCATCAAGGACGACGAACTGCAGGCTGATGGCGGCCGTTGTCCCTTCGACGAGCGGGTGCGGGCGGTGATGCGGGTGGTCAACGACCACGCCGATCGCACCGGCAAGAAGGTCATGGTGGCCTTCAACCTCACCGGCGACCTGGACCAGATGCGACGTCGTCATGACCTGGTGCTGGCCGAGGGCGGAAGCTGTGTCATGGCGGTCCTCAATTCCATCGGTCTGGTCGGTCTGCAGGAGTTGCGCCGCCATGCCCAACTGCCGATCCATGCGCATCGCGCCGGCTGGGGCTATCTCACGCGCAGCCCGCAACTGGGTTGGGACTATGCGCCCTGGCAGCAGCTGTGGCGCCTGGCGGGGGCTGACCATATGCACGTCAACGGTTTGGGCAACAAGTTCAGCGAGCCGGATGACAGCGTCATCACGGCGGCGCGTTCGGTCCTGCAGCCGGTGGTGGCCGGCGCCGACATGGTCAGCACGATGCCGGTCTTCAGCTCCGGGCAGACCGGCTTGCAGGCGGCCGATACCTATGCCGCCATTGGCTGCGCCGACCTGATCCATACCGCCGGTGGTGGCATCTTCGGCCATCCGCAGGGTGTGGCGGCAGGCGTGGAAGCGCTGCGTGAGGCATGGGTGGCCGCCATCGAAGGCGTCCCCCTGGCCCAGCATGCGCGCAACAACAAGGCGCTGCAGGCGGCGCTGGGGTTCTGGAAATGAGCCTGCTGCCTGAGAGCGCACAGCTGCCACAGGGGCTGCTGCTGTCCTATTACGGCGACGACTTCACCGGCTCCACCGATGCCATGGAGGTGATGAGCGCCGCCGGTCTGCCGACCGTGCTGTTCCTGCGTACGCCCGATGCGGCGATGCTGGCGCGCTTTCCCGAGGTGCGCTGCATCGGCATCGCCGGGTCTTCGCGCGGGCGTTCGCCGCAGTGGATGGAGGAACATTTGCCGCAGGCCTTCACTGCGCTGGCGGCGCTGGGCGCACCGGTGATGCAGTACAAGGTGTGCTCGACCTTCGATTCCTCGCCCGAGACCGGTTCCATCGGGCGCGCCATCGACATCGGCACGCGCCATCTGCGTGGCGACTGGTCGCCCATGGTGGTGGGCGCGCCCCGGCTGAAGCGCTACCAGTTGTTCGGCAACCTGTTTGCCGCAGTGGACGGGCAGGGCTACCGGCTGGACCGGCATCCGACCATGTCGCGCCATCCGGTCACGCCCATGGACGAGGCCGACCTGCGCCGGCATCTGCGCCGGCAGACCGCGCGCCGCCTTGAACTGGTGGACATGCTGCAGCTGCGCGACGGGGCCGGGCAGGCGCAGGCGCGCCTTGAGGCATTACGCGGTGGCGATGCCCCGGTAGTGCTGATCGACGTGCTCGACGACGAGACCCAGCGCCAGGCCGGGCGGCTGGTGTGGGAGGGTAGGGGGGCGGGCGTCTTCAGCGCATCGTCCTCGGGTTTGCAATACGCGCTCACCGCCTACTGGCGTGAACGCGGCTGGATCGCGGCGCAGCCATCGTTACCCAAGGCCGGCCCGGTGCCGGTGATTGCGGCGGTCAGCGGCAGCTGTTCGCCGGTCACGGCCGGGCAGATCGCCTGGGCGCGCGAGCACGGGTTTGCCTGCCTGCGCATGGATTTGCCGGCCGTGCTGCGGCCCGAGCGGCGTACTGCCGAACTGGGCCGCCTGGTGGCGGCGGCCGATGCGGCCATCGCCAGCGGGCGCAGTCCGTTGGTGTTTTCGGCCGAGGGGCCGGACGATCCTGCCGTCGCCGGTTTCGATGACATCGCCGCCCAGGCCGGGCTGGCGCGGGGCGAGGCGGCGCGCCAGGTCGGCATCGCCCTGGCCGAGACCCTGCGTGCCATCCTCGATGGCGATTCTGGACAGTCGCTGCAGCGTATTGCCATTGCCGGCGGCGACAGCTCGGGCGAGGTCGCCAGTGCCCTGGACATCACGGCCCTGTCGGTCTGCGCCGGACTGGCCCCGGGCGCGCCACTGTGCCGGGCATGGTCGGACAATAGCCGCCGCGACGGTCTGGAACTGGTGCTCAAAGGGGGACAGGTGGGCGCGCGCAGCTTCTTCGGGGATGTGCTGGAGGGCGCCGCCAGCTAGGCGCATTGCATGGCGCAATCGCAGGCCGGGCCTGCGATTGCGGTAGATATGGTAGAGTGCGCGTCCAACGAAACCTATACTTTGAGACAGCGCAGCCATGCCGGAACCGATACAGCGACGCAAGTTATACCAGGAAGTGCTGGAGCGCCTGATGGATCGCATCCATCAGGGTGAATTCCCGCCCGGGTCACAATTGCCTTCCGAACGCGACCTGATGGAGCAATACGGTGTGGGCCGCCCGGCGGTACGCGAGGCGATGCAGGCGATGGAGCGTTCCGGTTTCGTGGAGATCGCCCATGGCGAGCGCGCCCGCGTGGTCGACCCCACGGCCGACCGGCTGATCGCCCAGATCGCGGCTGGTGCGCAGCATCTCCTGCGTACCAAGCCGGACATGTTGAAGCACATGAAGGAAGCCCGCGTCTTCCTGGAAACCAGCACCGCCCGCATGGCCGCCGAGCGCGCCAGCGAGGAGCAGGTAGCGCGGCTGCGCCAGGCCATCGCCGAGCATCGCGCTTCGATGGTCAACCTGGAAGAGTTCATCGAACGCGACATGGCCTTCCATCGCGAGATCGCCGACATCAGCGGCAACCCGATTTTCCCGTCCATCGTCGAATCGATGTTCCGCTGGGCCAGCGAGTTCTATACCACCCTGGTGCGCGCCCCCGGGGCGGAAGAACTGACGCTGCTGGAACACCAGCGCATCGTCGATGCCATTGCCGCCCACGATGGCGAAGCCGCCGCCGAAGCCATGCGCGCGCACCTGATGCGCGCCAATGAGTTGTATCGGGAGTTGGGGCAGCAGTAGATATGCCTGCACGCGGGGAGCACAGCCGTGGATGCTCTGGATGATTGCAACCGGTCTTCCCCAGGGTGACAAAAATAGCTCGGTGCGGCCCCGTGTTTTTCCTGCTTCGCTATTCGGCGAAGACTTCTTGCAACGCTTCCAATGTTGCCGTGAGCGTCTTGTCCGTTACGCGCCCGAGTTTCCTGATCAAACGCTCCTTGTCCAGCGTGCGCATCTGATCCAGGACAATCAATCCTTTTTTCTTGTCGAACGTGATCGGTACGCGATACGGGGCGGGCTTACTGCCTGTTGTCATCGGAGCCACAATCACGGTGCGCAGATAATCGTGCATCTCTGCCGGCGAAACGACGACGCATGGACGGGATTTATTGATTTCGCTACCCACAGTGGGGTCGAGCGCGGCTAACCAGATTTCGCCGCGCATCACCATGTCAATTCCTTGTCACCATCGTTTCCAAATTCGGGCCAGACCAGGCCGTCATCCTGTGCGGCCGCAATTTTCTGGCTGGCTTCGGCCCATCCTTCACGGGGCCGTTTTTCCAGTTTGCGAATCACGATCTTGTCGTCTTCGATGTCGATGTCGATATCTTCATCGACCAACATCCCCATCTTGGCCAGAAATGGCTTCGGAATCAGTACGCCTTGCGAGTTACCCATTTTGCGGATGGATGTCTTCATTTTTCTCACCTGGTAAATACAATGTTGTTACATCAGAATTCTCGTGTAAAAACAATGTTATTACAATTTTCCTGAAATGCCTATCGCTGGCCAAGATCGTGATTCAACGCAACATGCCATGCCAGGTAGGCTGCTTTTCCTCATGGTAATAAGGCCGGGTCAGCGGCGCCGACATCACCTGCTCATCCGCCAGCACGGTCACCGTGGCCAGGCCGGGCGGGCCGTCGTAGCGACGGCAGGCCTGGGCCGAATTGCGGTTGTTGTGCATGTCCACCACCAGCAGGCGTTTCTGGGCCTCGCTCATGCCCGGGGTGGGTGGCGGTGCCATGCGCTTGGGTGGGATCACCAGGGCGTCGCCCGGTTCCACCCACAGGTCGGCCAGGCTGATTTCATTGACGTAGGGGCGCCAGCGCGCCATCGTGATCACCAGTGGTTCGGGGCCCTGCGAGAAAAAGATGTGGGCGAAGTCGTGGTACTCCAGGTCGGTGGCATTCCAGGTCAACAGTTCGCGGCTGCGGCCGTCGCCGAGATAGGGTGATTCATAGCCGGCCCATTTGCCGTAGGTGTACTGGGCCATCACCAATCCCTGATAGGTGAAGCTGAGGCACTGGCCGTTGCGCAGCAGCGTGGCGCCGAAGGCCTGGGCATTCTCCGGGGTGGCGGGCAGGGGTTCGTAGCGGACCTCGGGAACGCGGAAGTCGAACTCGGTGATCTCGTAGGCCGGCCAGTCCTTGGGCGTGATCTTGCGCGGCCAGTGGGCGATATCGCGGTAGGTGGCACCGCGTTCGAGTTCCGGTGCTTCCTGGGCCAGGGTGATGAGTTCGCCGACCACGGTCTGGCTCTGCAGGCCATGGCCGTTCTGGTTGCACATGTAGGGGTACTGGTTCGGGTCGAGCAGGGCTTGCGAGGGACCGTCGGCGATGAACAGGACCGGGTCGAAATCACTTTGATCTGGTGGCATGGCTTCCCCTTTTGAATAAGCGTGGCGGTGGCAGGTCGCCGGCCGGCATCCCCCGATGCGGCGCGGCGTCGGGGATGTTCGCACAGATCGGGGGCGTTCAGCGCAGTTTGTTGGCGCCGGGGGACTTTCGCCGGACTCAGCCAGCGGCGATGCGACGGATGCGATAGACGCAGCGTCGTGCTCCGGCCGGCAGGTGCTCTTCGCGGGTGATCTCGGCCTCGCCCCCGAGCACTTCGCCAAAGAGCTGGAGCTCCGAACGGCAGAAGCCCTGGCAGGTCATTGCGGCGGCGCAGATGGGGCAGTGGTCTTCGATCAGCAGCCAGTCCTTGCCCTCCTTCTCCACCCTGGCCATGTAGCCTTCGGCACTGCGGATGTCGGCCAGTTTTTCCAGCTTCTTCGGAAGGGTGGGCAGGTCGGCGCAGAGGCGCAGATAGTGCGCCCGCATGTCGTCTTCGCGTTGATTGATCAGCTTGTCCAGTCCGGGTTCGCCGAACAGCTGGCGGATCGACCCCAGCAGTTGCACCGTCAGTTGCGCATGCGTGTCGGGGAAGCGGGCATGGCCGCTTGCGGTCAGCTCCCATTCCTGGCGCGGCCGTCCGGCGCGCGCCACGGCTGCGGCCTGGCGGCTGGCGATCAGGCCTTCGGCGGCCAGCTTCTGGATCTGTTGGCGTGCCGCTTCGGCGGTCATCTCCAGCTCCCCGGCCAGTTCGCTGGCGGCGGCGGGACCGCGGGTCTTCAGGCGTAGGAGGATGCGTTCCGCAGTACTGGGGCTTTCCTGTATCGATTCGCTCATCGTATATTTTCCAAGTGTTTACTTGTTTAATTGCTCGTCTGGTTTTACCATGGCGGTGAATTAGCCAAGTATTTACTTGTATATTATGCCGGAGCGCTCCAAATGTCGATACGGTCCTGCGCCGGCTTTCCACCTCCCTACCAAGGTCACCAAGGATACGCCATGACGAGTTCTCCTCCTTCCTCCACCGACGTCCATCCCGCCGCGGGCGTGGCCTCGGCCTCGTGGGGCGAGCTGCTGGGCCGCCGCCAGGGCTGGCGTGCAGTGGCCCTGACCGGTGGCGTGGCCATGCATGCCATCAACGTGCATATCGTCACGACCATCCTGCCCTCGGTGGTGCGTGATATTGGCGGTATCGATTATTACGCCTGGAACGTGACCCTCTTCGTGGTGACCTCCATCATCGGCTCCGCTCTGACCAGCAAGCTGCTGGGTCGCCTGGGAGCACGTCCTGCCTATCTGCTGGCGCTGGCAGTGTTCGGTGCCGGGGCGATGCTGTGCGCCAGTGCCGGCGACATGGGCTGGATGCTGGTCGGGCGGGCTGTGCAGGGCATCGGCGGCGGCTTGCTGGCGGCGCTGGGCTATGCGCTGATCCCGCTGGTGTTCGAGCAGCGCCTGTGGTCGCGTGCCATTGCACTGGTGTCGGGCATGTGGGGCATATCGACCCTGCTGGGGCCCGCCGTGGGAGGCATGTTCGCCGCCGGCGGCCAGTGGCGCCTGGCCTTCTTCGCCTTGTTGCCGTTGCTGCTGTTGCAGGCTGCACTGGTGACGCGTCAACTGGGGCCGGACGCGGTACGCACGATAGTGGGCGAGCAGCAGGCCATGCCGCTAGGACGCATTCTCTTGCTGGCTGTCTCGGTACTGCTGGTGGCGATGGCGGCGCAAACTGGCCGGGCCTGGATGGCGATGGCCTGCGTGGCCGGCGGTGCTGCTTTGGGCGTACTGGTGGCGCGTATCGACCTGAATCATCGCGTGAGCCTGCTGCCGCGCGATGGCTACAGCCTGCGCACGGTGATGGGTAGCGTGTTTGCCAGTGTGTCCTTGCTGGTGGTTGCCAGTTGTGTGGAGATCTTCGTCCCATACTTCCTGCAGACCCTGCATGGTTATGCACCATTGGCCGCGGGTTATGCCACGGCGGCCATGGCGGCCGGCTGGAGCGTGGGGTCGCTCGGCGCTTCAGGGCACAGCGGCGTGGCGGCACGTCGCATGATCTGTGCCGGCCCTTGGCTGATGGCGCTGGGCCTGGTCGCGCTGGCGTTGCTGTTGCCGGGGCAGTTGCTGACCCCGGGTTGGCTGTCGGATGCCCTGATCGTGCTGGCGCTGGGCGCGGCCGGGCTGGGCATCGGCCTGGGCTGGCCCCATCTGATCGGCCGGGCCATGCAGGCGGCTCGGACAGGTGAGGAGAACCTGACCTCTGCTGCCATCACTACCGTGCAGCTCTATGCCATGGCCATCGGGGCGGCTTTGGCCGGTCTGGTGGCCAACCAGGCCGGGTTGGGCGAACCTGGTGGCCCGGCGGGCGCCGCCCAGGCGGCGACAGTACTGCTGGGGGTGTTTGCGCTGGCACCACTGGCGGCCATCGTGTTGACGCGGCGCCTGGTGCGGCAGGGTTGAGGAGGGCGCATGGACTTGCCGCCGGAATTGAGCGAGATCGAATACTACCTGCTGGTGGCCGAGTTCGACCTGTTGTGGTCACGCCGGCCGGAGGCGGCCCTGCGTGAGCGCATGGATCAGATGATGTGCAGGATAGAGGCCTTCGAGGCTGCCCATGCGTTCTTGTTCGTGCGCAGCGCATCGGCCTGAAGCCGCTGGCTGTCTCAGGCCATCCAGAAGGCCGGCCCGGTTGCCTCCAGTTCGTCGCGGATGAAGCGGGTCACGCGTTCCACCCGGGCCAGGTCCCGGGTATCGGCGTGGGTCACCAGCCAATAGGAGCGGGTCAGGCAGATCTGCTCCGGCAGCACCCGCACCAGTCCGGGCTCCTGGCGTGCCATGAAGTGCGGCAGCACGCCGATGCCGGCGCCGCCGGCCAGCGCGGTCATCTGCGTGATCACGTTGGAGACCCGCAATTGTGCCCGGATCTCGCGCGAGATCTGGGGCAGGTAATCCAGCTCCGGGGTCCACATCAGGTCTTCCACATAGCCTATCCAGCGCATCCCGGCCAGGTCGGAGGGCTTGCGCAGGCGGCGCTGGCCGGCCAGGTAGGCGGGCGCGGCGTACAGGCCTAGCGCATAGTCGACCAGCTTGTTGGCATAGACCCGCCCCTGGGCCGGACGCGCCATGCTCACGGCCAGGTCGGCTTCGCGCTTGGTCAGACTGAATGAGCGGGGATTGGCTACCAGTTCGATCTCCAGCCCTGGCTGGGCGTCGCACAGGCGCTCGATGCGTGGCGCCAGGAAGTAGGTGCCGAAACCCTCTGGTGTCCCCAGCCGCACCGTGCCGGTCAGGCTGGCGGCATCATCGTCGAGGCTGGCGCGCATGCGCAGGGCCAGGGTCTCGATGGCTTCGGCATCGCCGATCAGTCGTTCGCCCTCGGGCGTGAGTACGAAACCCACCGCACGCCGTTCGAAGAGCGGTACGCCCAATGCCGCTTCCAGCGCGGCGATGCGGCGGCTGAGGGTGGAGTGGTCCACGCCCAGGCGCTGCGCCGCCACCATCAGGCGCCCGGCCCGGGCCATGGTGAGGAAGGCTTGCAGGTCGTTCCAGTTGAAGTCGCTCAAGAGATATTCCTTTCTGGCTGGGGGCGAGAGACTTCGAATTTTTGCACAGAACGCTTTCGATTTTCCGCATTGGATTGCGAAAATGATGGTGCTATCTTGCCTGCCAGGGTAGGGCATGGACGCTTGACTCAAGGCTCATCGCCATGCCGTACCTGCATCCATCAACAAGGCAACGGAGACAATACACATGTCGCTCATCAGGCAATTGAAGGCCCGCGCGGCCAATGGCAGACCGGTTCGGGTCGGCGTCATTGGCGCCGGCAAGTTCGGTTCGATGTATCTTTCACAGGCACCGCGCACGCCGGGTATTCACCTTGCCGCGGTAGCCGACCTCTCGCCCACGCGTGCCCAGGCCTCGCTGGCCAGGGTGGGCTGGGAAGAAGCGCGTTACCAGGCGCGTTCGCTGCAGGAGGCCGTGCGTACCGGTGGCACCTTCATCACCGACGATGCGGCGGCCATGATCGCCAGCGATGCCGTCGATATCGTCATTGATGCCACCGGCAGCCCGGCCGCCGGAATCCGTCACGCGCTGCTGTGCTGCGAGCACAAGAAGCACATCATCATGGTCAACGTCGAGGCCGATGTGCTGGCCGGTCCCTATCTGGCGCGCCGCGCGGCCGAGGCGGGCATCCTCTATTCAATGGCTTCGGGCGACCAGCCGGCCCTGATCGCCGAGCTGGTGGACTGGGCGCGGACCATCGGCATGGACGTGATCTGCGCCGGCAAGGGCACCAAGTATCTACCGGTATATCACCAGTCCACGCCGGATACGGTCTGGGGCCACTATGGTTTCTCGGAGGCGCAGGTGGCCGGTGGCGACTTCAATGCCCAGATGTTCAACTCCTTCCTCGATGGCACCAAGTCGGCGCTGGAAATGGCAGCCGTCTCCAATGGCTGTGATCTGGTCCCGCCCACGGATGGCCTGATGTTCCCGGCCTGCGGCGTGGACGACTTGCCGACCCTGCTGCGCGCACAAGCCGACGGCGGCATCCTTCAGCAACGCGGGACAGTGGAGGTGGTGTCATCTCTGGAGCGCGATGGTCGGCCGGTGTTCCGCGACCTGCGCTGGGGCGTGTATGCGGTCTTCGAGGCCCCCAGCGATTACGTGCGTGACTGCTTCGCCCAGTACGGTCTCAAGACCGATGCCAGCGGCCGCTTTGCCGCCACCTATAAGCCGTATCACCTGATCGGGCTGGAGCTGGGCATCTCGGTGGCGTCCATCGCCGTGCGCAACGAAGCCACCGGGGCCACTACCAGCTGGAGCGGTGACGTCGCCGCCACCGCCAAGCGGGACTTGAAGGCGGGTGAGACGCTGGACGGCGAGGGTGGCTTCACTGTCTACGGCAAGCTCATGCCGGCGGCCGATTCGCTGCGCGTGGGGGCCTTGCCCATCGGGCTGGCGCACAACATGGTGCTCAAGCACGATATCCCGGCTGGCCGGGCGGTGCGCTGGAGCGACGTGCAATTCGATGCCAGCAAGCAGGCCGTGCAGGTGCGCCGCGAAATGGAAGCGCTCTTCGCACGCGAACTCGGCATCGCAACCGAGCACAAGCAGGCGGCCTGAGCGCCGGCTTCCTCGTCAACGGGGGCGACGCTGACGTCGCCCCTGCCTTTCCCAACCTCGAACAAGCCCATCAAAAAAGGGCATCGGAGGAGACATGACTCAACACACCATGGCGCATCCCACTGCGCATGCGGGTGCTTTCGACGTTTATCGCAAGATCACCTGGCGCATCATGCCGTTCATCGTGCTGTGCTATCTGTGCGCCTACCTGGACCGTGTCAACGTCGGTTTCGCCAAGCTGCAGATGATGAACGACCTGCACCTGAGCGACGCCGTCTACGGCCTGGGCGCGGGCATCTTCTTCATCGGCTACTTCCTCTTCGAAGTGCCCAGCAACCTCATCATGCACAAGGTCGGCGCGCGCGTGTGGATCGCCCGCATCATGATCACCTGGGCGCTGATCTCGGCGGCCACCCTGCTGGTGCAGACGCCGACCCAGTTCTATATCGCCCGCTTCCTGCTGGGCGTGGCCGAGGCCGGGTTCTCGCCAGGCATCATGCTCTACCTGACCTACTGGTTCCCGGCCAGGAAGCGCGGTTTCGCGCTGGGCTTCTACTACATCGCCATCCCGCTGGCGGGTGTAGTGGGCGGGCCGCTGTCGGGCTGGATCCTGGATGCCTTTGGCCAGTCGCAAATCATGCGCGGCTGGCAGTGGCTGTTCCTGATCGAGGCAATTCCATCGATGGTGGCGGGTATCGCGGTGCTATTCATGATGGTGGACAAGCCCGAGCAGGCACGGTGGCTCTCGGCCGATGAAAAGCGTCAGGTGGTCGAGGAGATCCGCCAGGAAGATGGCGCCAAGACCGAGCATGCGAATTCGATGTCCTTCCTCAAGGACCGCCGGCTGTGGAAGCTGTGCCTAGTGTATTTCTGCCAGATCATCGGGCTATATGGCGTGAGCTTCTGGCTGCCCTCCATCATCAAGAACAGCGGCGTGGCCGACAACACCATGATCGGCTGGCTCTCGGCGATTCCCTATCTGGTGGCGATCCCGGCCATCCTGCTGACGGGTATGTCGGCCGACCGTCGCCGCACGCGCCGCATGCACTTTTCGGTGATGCTGGTGGTGGGCGCGATCGGCCTGGCCTTCAGCGGCTACATCGGTCGTGATCCGACGCTGGCGGTGCTGGGTCTGTCGGTGGGCACGGCCGGTACGCTGGCGGCGCTGTCGCTGTTCTGGGGGATTCCCTCGGCCTTCCTGGCGGGAACTTCGGCGGCGGCCGGGATTGCAGCGATCAATTGCGTGGGCAACCTAGCCGGGTTTGTTTCGCCCTACATGGTGGGCTGGTTGAACGATGTGACCGGAAACGTCAGGATCGGTCTGTATGCGGTGGCGGCCTTCATGGTGCTGGGGGCTTTCCTGGTGCGCATGATTGCAGCGCGTGATGCCGACCAGTGAGATGGCGCATGGGCGCCGGGATCAGGCGATGCGCTTGATCTCGGCGTTCGAGGAGAGTCGGCGGATCGCTTCTTCGGCCTGAGCCAGGGCGGCCTCGGGCAGGCGCAGGTGGAGGTGGGCCAGGGTGTCGTGGCGGCTGTCCAGCAGTTGGTACTTTTGCTGCGCCAGCCAGTGCCGCAGTTGCGGTTCGGCCGAATAGACCACCCCGATCTCGATTTCCGCCTGGGCCACGCGTTCGGTGCGTTCGCTGGTCTTGAGGGCAGTGGCGATGGCGTCGGTATACGCACGTACCAGGCCACCGGCGCCCAGTTTGACGCCACCGTAGTAGCGCACCACCATGGCCAGTACGCCATCCAGTTCGTGGTGACGCAAGACCTCCAGCATGGGGCGGCCGGCGGTGCCGGAGGGCTCGCCGTCGTCGGACATGCCGGACTGGCCACCGGCCATCACCGCCCAGCAGACGTGGGTGGCACTGCGATGGGCCTCGCGCATGCGGGCGATTTCCTGCATGGCGGCCTCGCGCCCCGCGACCGGCTGGACGATGCCGATGAAGCGGCTCTTGCGGATTTCCAGTTCGATCTCGGCCCGCTGGGCGATGGTGAAGGTGGCCATGGTGACTTGCCCGTGCGCCTGGGCGTCAGGCCTGCTGGTCGCTGCCGGCCTTGAGCAGGGCCAGTTCGGCACGCAGGCCCTGGTTCTCTTCGGACAGGCGCGAGACCCGGTTCTGCAGTGCGGCGATCTCGCGGCGCAGGGTGGCGGTGAGTTCGTTTTCCTGGCCTTCCACCAAGGGGATGGCGCTGCTGCTGCCGGTGGCGCTGTCGTCGCTGACGGGCGCGCGCGGGGTACGGGTGGCGGCTTTCTGTTCGCGCACTTTCTTGGCGGCTTCGCGCAGTTCCTTCTTGCCACCGGCCACAGCGCTGACCTGCGCCTCGCTGGGCAGGGTCGCTACGGCAGCGGCGGCATTGATGGAGATGGTGCCGGTGCGCACGGCCTCTACCAGTTCCGGGGCGGCGGTCTTGCGGATGCGGTCGATCTGGCCGATGGTGGCGCTGCTGATGCCGGCGGCGCGGGCGATGTCTTCGCGCGTCTTGATGCGACCGGCGTCGTCGTCGGCGTGCCAGGGGGCATCGCCGGCCGGGGCGTCTTCGTTGTTCATGGCGGGCTCGGCGGTGCTGCTGTCGTCGCTGGCGGCCGATTTGGCCGGTGTGGCTTCGGCCTTGGTGCGGGCGGCGATGATGTCGCGCTTGCGCAGGGCTAGCATGCCGCGCTGGAAGTCCGAGACGCTGCGGCGGCCGAGCTGGTTATCGATCATCCACAGCAGCACGTCTTCCAGCGACTTGAAGCTGTCATTGTGGACCGTCTTGAAGGGCAGGTCGTACTTGCGGCAGATTTCGTAACGGTTGTGACCATCGATGAGCACCTCGCCCCACAGCACCAGCGCATCGCGGCAGCCTTCGGCCAGCAGGCTGCGTTCCAGAGCGGCGTATTCGTTGGGGGTGAGGGGATCGATGTACTTCTGGAGTTCTTCGTTAATGACGATATTCATGGGGCGAAGCCTTGCCTAACAGATCGTGAGCCGGGGCCGCATTCTACACCACCGCCCCTGGCGGCCGGCCGCCTGCGGTCGGGTCGGGGGCTTGCAGTACAATGACGGGCTTCGATATTGCTCCGTGGTGTCATGCGCTTCTCCTTCCGCCTGACGGCTGTTGCCGTCGCTTCCACTTTCCTGCTGTCGGCCTGTGGTACCCCTTCCTGGGTGCCGGGCAACGCGTCGCCAGCGTCTGTCGAATCTACCGCCGGTAGCCCTGCAACCCCCGCTGTCACGACCGTCACCCCGGTGCCGGTGGCGCCACGCAAGATCAGGATCGGCCTGGCCCTGGGCGGCGGCGCTGCGCGCGGGTTTGCGCACATTGGCGTGATCAAGGCGCTGGAGGCGCAGGGCATCACGGTAGACGTGGTGGCCGGTACCAGCGCGGGCAGCCTGGTGGGGGCGCTCTATGCCGCCGGCAACGATGGCTTTGCCTTGCAGAAGCTGGCGATGTCCATGGATGAAGCCTCCATCTCTGACTGGTCGGTGCCCTTGTTCGCCAAGGTCAGCGGGGTGATCAAGGGGGAGGGCGTGCAGAACTACGTGAACAAGGCGGTGCACAACGTTCCCATCGAAAAATTCAAGATTCCCTTCGGCGCGGTCGCCACCGACCTGCGCAGCGGCCAGCCCATCCTGTTCCAGCGCGGCAATGCGGGCGTCGCGGTGCGGGCTTCGTCGGCGGTGCCGGGGGTGTTCCAGTCGGTGAAGATCGGCGACCATACCTATGTCGATGGCGGGCTGGTGTCGCCGGTGCCGGTGCGCTATGCGCGGCAGATGGGGGCGGACTTCGTGATCGCGGTCAATATCTCGGCCAATCCGGAGGCACAGGCGGCTTCCAGCAGCTCCATCGATGTGCTGCTGCAGACCTTTGCGATCATGGGGCAGACCATCAACCAGTATGAGCTGAAGAATGCTGATATCGTGCTGCAGCCGAGTCTGGGGGCGATGAAGGGCAGCGACTTCGCCAGCCGCAACGTGGCCATCCTGGCGGGCGAGCAAGCGGCTACGGCGGCCATGCCGGAGATCAAGCGCAAGCTCAGGTTGATGGCGACGGGGAACTGATTTTCAGGTTTCCCTGAGGAAAAAAATGGCCACTGGATTTTCCAGTGGCCATTTTGTTTGTATCGTTTATAGCGTTTGCGCTCGCACCGTTGCGGTGCTTATTTTTGCTCTTCTTCGCCCGCCATGATGCGTCTTGCACCATTGAAGCGCTTCTTCCAGTAGGACTCGTCCATGCTCTCGATGCGCACCTGGCCACCGGCCGAGGGGGAGTGGATGAACTTGCCGTCGCCCAGGTAGATGCCCACGTGGGAGAAGCCGCGGCGCAGGGTGTTGTAGAACACCAGGTCGCCGGGCTGCAGATTGTCGCGGCCGATCTTTTCGCCTACGCGGCTGATTTCCAGCGAGGTGCGCGGCAGGTCGGTGCCCCATGCTTCCTTGAAGACGTAGCGCACCAGGCCGCTGCAGTCCAGGCCGGTATCGGGCGAATTGCCGCCGTAGCGGTAATTGATGCCCAGCATGGCCAGGGCCTGGGTGGCCAGTTCGGATGCGCGATTGGTGATGTCTTGCAGGCGGGCGATCGCAAGATTGGTCTTGCTGATCAACTGCTGGGCTTGCGGGGAAGTTGCTTGAGGAGGAGGAAGATCCTGCGCTGCCAGGGAAAGGTCAGCGGAATAGGCCGATGCACTGATCCAAAGGCCGGCTGCGAGCGCGCACGCACGAGCGGTTTGTCGTCGGATTCGGTCAGATCGGCGTAGGGTCATCGGGATCCTCTCAAAATAGGATTGCGGGACTGTAAGGTAAATCTTACGGCTTGTCAAAAGCTGGATTCGTGCCAGCTTGGCAAAATGGAATGATTTGCGGGGCAAAAAGGGGGTATTTAGCGTCATCTCCCAGTAAGTGTTCTTCCTACACGACCCTAGGAAAATTTTTCTGTAAATGATTTACGGATGAGTCGGAGTGCAGTTCTTGTGTTCTCGGGGTGCGGGAATTTTCAAGAGGGGTGGGCAGTATGCGGAAGTGCTGAAAATGATTCATGCAAGTCGCATGGATGAGTTTGCCGGCATGGGATGTCAAAACGACTTTATGGCCTTACAATCAGCGTTCGATTTTTTATGCCTATCGGAGCAAACATGCAAACCAAACCGTTTCTGTCGCTGGACGACGTGAAGAAGATCGCCGCCGGTGCTGAAGCCGAAGCCCGCGCCAACAACTGGAACGTGGCCATCTCCGTGGTCGATGACGGCGGCCACCTGCTGTGGCTGCAGCGCATGGACGGCGCCGCCCCGATTTCCTCGCAGATCGCCCCGGCCAAGGCGCGCACCGCCGCCCTGGGTCGCCGCGAAAGCAAGATCTATGAAGACATGATCAACAACGGTCGCGTCTCCTTCCTGAGCGCCCCCGGCCTGGACGGCCTGCTCGAAGGCGGTGTGCCGGTCGTGGTCGAGGGTCACTACGTGGGCGCCGTGGGCGTTTCCGGCGTGAAGTCTTCCGAAGACGTGCAGATCGCCCAGGCCGGTATCGCCGCCCTGGGCCTGTAATACGCCGCGTTGCGCCGGCAGCGCTGCCTGCCGGCGTTCCCTCCTTCGGCACCCCATTTCGGTGCTTCCAGAAGCAAGTTCGGCCATCCGTGATTTGCCGGAGGGAGCCTCTTGCGCTATAATTGAGCGGTTTAGCCAATTTTATCCGCCGTAGCGCATAGCCATTCCTCTTCCTCGTTCCTAACAGGCCCAGCCACGCTCCCGTACCGAATGAGTCGGGGTGTTCGCGCCGGTCGGTTTTGGCGCGCAAAGGTCTTCCGGTCATCCAGCCGCGGCGGTAACAATCTCAGGAGTTACCCTTGCTGCCTCTTCTTTCCGGTCCCGCGATTCCGGCCATCCTCGCGCTCGCAGACGGGTCTGTCTTCCAAGGTTTTTCCATCGGCGCCGCAGGCAACACCACCGGTGAGGTGGTGTTCAATACCGCGATGACCGGCTACCAGGAAATCCTGACCGACCCCAGCTACAGCCGCCAGATCGTCACCCTTACCTATCCGCACATCGGCAACACGGGCGTGAACCGTGAAGACGTGGAAGCCTCGCAGATCCACGCCGCCGGCCTGATCATCAAGGACCTGCCGCGCCTGCTGTCGAACTTCCGCAGCCAGCAATCCCTGTCGGACTACCTGAAGGAAAGCAACATCGTTTCCATCGCCGGCATCGATACCCGCAAGCTGACCCGCATCCTGCGCGAGAAGGGTGCCCAGAACGGCGCCATCGTGGCCGGTGAAGCGGACATCGAGGCGGCCACCGCCAAGGCGCTGGAACTGGCACGTGCTTTCCCCGGCCTGGCCGGCATGGACCTGGCCAAGGTGGTCTCCACCCAGAAGGCCTACAACTGGACCGAGACCGAATGGCGTCTGGGTCGCGGCTACGGCCAGCAGATCACCCCGAAATTCCATGTGGTCGCCTTCGACTACGGCGTCAAGTACAACATCCTGCGCATGCTGGCCGAGCGCGGCTGCAAGGTCACCGTGCTGCCCGCGCAAGCCACCGCCGCCGAGGCGCTGGCCCTGAACCCGGACGGCATCTTCCTCTCCAACGGTCCTGGCGATCCGGAACCCTGTGATTACGCCATCGCCGCTTCCAAGGAGCTGATCGAGCGCGGCATCCCGACCTTCGGCATCTGCCTGGGTCACCAGATCATGGCCCTGGCCTCGGGCGCCAAGACCCTGAAGATGAAGTTCGGCCACCACGGCGCCAACCACCCGGTGCAGGACCTGGATTCCAAGCAGGTGATGATCACCTCGCAGAACCACGGTTTCGCCGTGGACCAGGCGACCCTGCCGGCCAACTGCCGCGTCACCCACATCTCGCTGTTCGACGGTTCGCTGCAAGGTTTCGAGCGCACCGACAAGCCTGCTTTCTGCTTCCAGGGCCACCCCGAAGCATCCCCTGGACCGCATGACATCGCTCCCCTGTTCGACAAGTTCGTGGCGATGATGGAGAAGAAACAAAATGCCTAAGCGTACTGACATCAAAAGCATCCTGATCATTGGCGCTGGCCCGATCATCATCGGCCAGGCCTGCGAATTCGACTATTCCGGCGCCCAGGCCTGCAAGGCCCTGCGCGAAGAAGGTTTCAAGGTCATCCTGGTCAACAGCAACCCGGCCACCATCATGACCGACCCGGAAATGGCCGACGCCACCTACATCGAGCCGATCACCTGGCAAGCGGTGGAACGTATCATCGCCAAGGAAAAGCCGGACGCCATCCTGCCGACCATGGGCGGCCAGACCGCGCTGAACTGTGCGCTGGACCTGCATCGCCATGGCGTGCTGGACAAGTACAAGGTCGAACTGATCGGCGCCACACCGGAAGCCATCGACAAGGCCGAGGACCGCTCCAAGTTCAAGCAGGCCATGACCAAGATCGGCCTGGGTTCGGCCCGTTCGGGCGTGTCGCACACGATGGAAGAATCGTGGGCAGTGCAGAAGACCATCGGCTTCCCGGTCATCATCCGCCCGTCCTTCACCATGGGCGGCACCGGCGGCGGCATCGCCTACAACGCCGAAGAATTCGAGACCATCTGCAAGCGCGGGCTGGAGGCTTCGCCGACGTCCGAACTGCTGATCGAGGAATCCCTGATCGGCTGGAAGGAATACGAAATGGAAGTGGTCCGCGACAAGGCGGACAACTGCATCATCGTCTGCTCGATTGAAAACCTGGACCCGATGGGCGTGCACACCGGTGACTCCATCACCGTGGCACCGGCGCAGACGCTGACCGACAAGGAATACCAGATCATGCGTAACGCCTCGCTGGCGGTGCTGCGTGAGATCGGTGTGGATACCGGCGGCTCCAACGTGCAGTTCTCGGTCAACCCGGCCGACGGCCGCATGATCGTCATCGAGATGAACCCGCGCGTGTCGCGTTCGTCGGCGCTGGCCTCCAAGGCCACCGGCTTCCCGATCGCCAAGATCGCCGCCAAGCTGGCCGTGGGCTTTACCCTGGACGAACTGCGCAACGAGATCACCGGCGGTGCCACCCCGGCGTCCTTCGAGCCGTCCATCGACTATGTCGTGACCAAGATCCCGCGCTTCACCTTCGAGAAATTCCCGCAGGCCGACAAGCACCTGACCACCCAGATGAAGTCGGTGGGTGAAGTGATGGCCATCGGCCGCACCTTCCAGGAATCCTTCCAGAAGGCCCTGCGCGGCCTGGAAGTCGGCGTGGACGGCATGAACGAGAAGACCACCGACCGCGAACTGATCGAGAAGGAACTGGGCGAACCCGGTCCGGACCGCATCTGGTACGTGGGCGATGCCTTCGCACAAGGCTTCTCGCTGGAAGAAGTACATGGCCTGACCCACATCGACCCGTGGTTCCTGTCGCAGATCAAGGAGATCGTCGACATCGAACTGTGGCTGGAAAAGGAAGCTTCCCTGGAGTCGCTCGACAAGGCCACCCTGTTCCAGCTGAAGCAGAAGGGCTTCTCGGACCGCCGCCTGGCCAAGCTGCTGAAGACCACCGACACCGCCGTGCGCGAACAGCGCAAGAAGCTGAACGTGCGTCCGGTCTTCAAGCGCGTCGATACCTGCGCGGGCGAGTTCGCCACCGATACCGCCTACATGTATTCGACCTACGACGAAGAGTGCGAATCCAACCCGACCGACAAGAAGAAGATCATGGTGCTGGGCGGTGGCCCGAACCGTATCGGTCAGGGTATCGAGTTCGACTACTGCTGCGTGCATGCCGCGCTGGCCATGCGTGACGATGGTTACGAAACCATCATGGTCAACTGCAACCCGGAAACCGTCTCGACCGACTACGACACCTCCGATCGCCTCTACTTCGAGCCGGTGACGCTGGAAGACGTGCTGGAAATCGTCGACAAGGAAAAGCCGGTCGGCGTGATCGTCCAGTACGGCGGCCAGACCCCGCTGAAGCTGGCGCTGGACCTGGAAGCCAATGGCGTGCCCATCGTCGGCACCTCGCCGGACATGATCGACGCCGCCGAAGACCGCGAGCGTTTCCAGAAGCTGCTGCAGGACCTGGGCCTGCGTCAGCCGCCCAACCGTACCGCCCGCACCGAAGCCGACGCGCTGCAACTGGCGCAGGAAATCGGCTACCCGCTGGTGGTTCGTCCATCCTACGTGCTGGGTGGCCGCGCCATGGAAATCGTCCACGAGCAGCGTGACCTGGAGCGCTACATGCGCGAAGCCGTCAAGGTCTCGCACGATTCGCCGGTGCTGCTGGACCGCTTCCTGAACGACGCCATCGAAGTCGATGTGGACTGCCTCTCCGACGGTGAACGCACCTTCATCGGCGGCGTGATGGAACACATCGAACAGGCTGGCGTGCACTCGGGTGACTCGGCTTGCTCGCTGCCGCCGTATTCGCTGTCCAAGGACACCATCGAAGAACTGAAGCGCCAGACCGCGCTGATGGCCAAGGGCCTGAACGTGGTGGGTCTGATGAACGTGCAGTTCGCCATCCAGCAAAGTGAAGTCGATGGCAAGACCGTCGATACCGTCTTCGTGCTGGAAGTGAACCCGCGTGCATCGCGTACCGTGCCCTTCGTCTCCAAGGCCACCGGCCTGCAATTGGCCAAGATCGCGGCACGTTGTATGGTCGGCCAGTCGCTGGACAGCCAGGGCATCAAGAACGAAGTGGTGCCGCCGTACTACAGCGTGAAGGAAGCCGTCTTCCCGTTCGTGAAGTTCCCCGGCGTGGACACCATCCTCGGCCCCGAGATGAAGTCCACCGGTGAAGTCATGGGCGTGGGCAAGACCTTCGGCGAAGCCTTCGTGAAGTCTCAGATGGGCGCCGGCGTGAAGCTGCCGACTTCGGGCAAGGTCTTCCTGTCGGTGAAGAACAGCGACAAGCCGCGTGCCGTGCAAGTGGCGCGTGACCTGGTCGCACTGGGCTTCTCCATCGTCGCCACCAAGGGCACGGCGGCTGCCATCAGTGCTGCCGGTATCCCTGTTGCCACCGTCAACAAGGTGGTCGAAGGTCGTCCGCACATCGTGGACATGGTCAAGAACAACGAGATCGCCCTGGTGGTGAACACCGTTGAAGAAAAGCGCAACGCCATCGCCGACTCCGGAGCGATCCGTACCTCGGCCCTGGCAGCCCGCGTGACCACCTTCACCACCATCGCCGGTGCAGAGGCGGCAGTGGAAGGCATGCGCCATCTGGAATCGCTGGACGTCTACGATTTACAAGGCCTGCATAAAGCTATACACTAAACCCACAACACGTTACTTTGTCGGCAGCAGTTGACGCTGACAAGCTAAGAGGGCATCTGAGCAATCGATGCCCTCTCTGACTTTTGGACGACACCCTGCGGCCACAACATGTTCAATGTTGCAGGGCAGATCCGTCCAGGGGACGCTAAGGACATGACGCCGCCGTGCCACGTGATCGCGGACTTGCGCGTGGCGTCATGTCCTTAGCGGCTCTGGGTCAGAGCGCGTGTTGAAGAGCTGACGGAATCCTGCAGCAACGGTCCGTTCACCAGCCAGACTGTTCCCGTAAAGACGATGCTTGTCCGCCAAGTTGGCGGCAATGGTGTGCTTTTGCGTGTTCATCGGCCGGCGGACCTTGGATGCGTCTTCCGTGTAACCCTAACCTTGAGCAAGAGACTTATGAGCACAGTTCCCCTTACCAAGCGTGGCGCCGAACTTCTGAAGGAAGAATTGCACCGTTTGAAAACCAAAGACCGTCCTGAAGTCATCAATGCGATCGCGGAAGCGCGCGCGCAGGGCGACTTGTCCGAAAACGCCGAGTATGAATCGGCCAAGGAGCGTCAGGCCTTCATCGAAGGTCGCATCGCCGACCTGGAAGGCAAGCTGGGCGCGGCCCAGATCGTCGACCCGGCTGATCTGAACGCTGAAGGCCGCGTGGTCTTCGCCTCCACCGTGGACCTGGAAAACCTGGATAGCGGCGAGAAGGTGACCTACCAGATCGTGGGTCTGGATGAAGCCGACATCAAGGAATCCAAGGTTTCCGTGACCTCGCCCATCGCCCGTGCCCTGATCGGCAAGAGCGCCGGTGACGTGGTGGCCGTGGAAGCCCCGTCGGGTCTGAAGGAATATGAAATCCTGGAAGTGCGCTACGTCTGACGTGGTGTGACGGCACCGGCCCCGTGATAGTGCGGGGCGGGTGCCGTAGTATTCGGCTTGATCCGTCTGCGGGATCTGTCTGCCTGAGCTGTCTACCTGAGCTGTCTGCAAGTCCGACGAGCCGGAAATGAAAATGCCCGCATCAGCGGGCATTCTGTTTTGCGGGCCATCCGGAGATGGCCGGTCGGATGGGATCAGCCCAGCGACTTCTTGGTGCTGCGCTGGCGCGGCTTGGCCTTCTTGACCAGGCCACCGGCGGTGACGCGTTCATTGCCCTTGAGCATGACCTTGTTCACCGAAGGACGCTTGGTGGCGTGCGACTTGACGATGGTCACTTCGCGCAGACCGCCCTTGGCGCCGGCAGCGGTCTTCTTGACATCGTCCTTCTGCGGGCGATACAGCACCAGCAGCTTGCCGATGTGCTGTACCGGCGCGGCCTTGAGCTCGGCGCAGATGGTTTCGTAGATCGCGATGCGGGCTTCGCGGTCGTCGCCGAAGACGCGGACCTTGATGAGGCCGTGGGCGTTCAGGCTCTTGTCGATTTCCTTCATCACGGATTCGGACAGGCCGCTTTCGCCCACCATCACGACGGGGTTCAAGGCATGGGCCTGGGCGCGCAGTTCGCTGCGCTCGGCGGGAGTCAATGTCAACATGGGAATGCAGGTTCGGGACGAGGTCTCGGCGGCGCCAAGTTGTCCCTCAATGAGATAAAACCAGTATTCTACGCGAATGGCAAAGAACAAACTGAACAAAAACTGGTTGCACGACCATATCAACGATCCTTATGTGAAGCTTGCACAAAAGGAAGGTTATCGTGCGCGCGCCGCCTACAAGCTCAAGGAAATCGACGAGGAAGAGCGCCTGATCAAGCCTGGTCAGGTCATCGTCGACCTCGGATGTACCCCCGGCAGCTGGTGCCAGTACGTGCGCAACAAGCTGGCCGGCGCCGAAGGTGGCGGCATCCATGGCACCATCATCGGCCTGGACATCCTGCCGATGGATCCGATTGCCGACGTCCACTATATCCAGGGTGACTTCCGCGAAGATGAACCGGTGCGCCAGCTGGAAGAGCTGCTGGACGGCCGCAAGGTCGACCTCGTGCTTTCGGACATGGCGCCCAACCTGTCGGGCGTGGCCATTGCTGACGCAGCGCGGGTGGAGTACCTGATCGACCTGGCCATCGAATTTGCCCAGTTGCACATGAAACCTGGCGGCTCCTTGCTGGTCAAGTGTTTCAACGGGACCGGCTATAACGAACTGGTGCACAAGTTCCGGGCCGAGTTCAAGACGGTGATGTCCAAGAAGCCCAAGGCCAGCCGCGACAAGTCGTCGGAAATCTTCCTGTTGGGCAAGACATTGAAGAATCCCCGCGTTTGAATTCCGATCACATCGCTCAAACTTGATTCCGATGCGTTCGCTCGTTCAGGTGTTGAGTGCACAATGGACAGGATTTCGGCGCAAATACTGAAGTTTTCTGCCTTGTTTTGCCTGCTTTCAACCCTATATCGACATTTGGAAAACATCCGCTTGTCCCTTCCCGGGCGAGCAGCCTGCAGGTTTCGCCAGTTCAGGATGGTGGAAAAAGTGTTGGCTGGATGGTAACGAAGCAACTGTGGTGGCGCGTCTGCACGGCAATTGTGCGTTGCGCGACGGCACGGCAGGGCGGGGCGGACGGCGGTTTTCTATGTAACGGTGGTTGAATCCGGGTAAAATCGGACAATACAAAGGCAACGTGGCGCCCAGGCGTCGGAGGAGTTCCAGTGAACAATATGTTTTCCAAGGCTGCCATATGGGTGGTCATCGCGCTCGTGCTGTTTATGGTATTCAAACAGTTCGACAGCCGCAGCATGGCAACCAACGCCAAGCCTATCGCGTATTCGGACTTCATCTCCGAGGTCAAGGCGGGTCACATCAAGGATGCGACCATCGAGGATCGCAATATCATCGCCACCACCCAGGATGGCACCAAGGTCAAGACCGCGACCACCGTGCTGGACCGCGGCCTGGTCGGTGACCTGCTCAACAATGGCGTGAAATTCGACGTGCGCCAGCCGGAAGAGCAGTCTTTCCTGTCGCAGATCTTCATTTCGTGGTTCCCGATGCTGCTGCTGATCGGCGTCTGGATCTTCTTCATGCGCCAGATGCAGGGCGGTGGCAAGGGCGGCGCCTTCTCCTTCGGCAAGTCCAAGGCCCGCATGCTGGATGAGAACAGCAACTCCGTCACCTTCGCCGACGTCGCCGGTTGCGACGAGGCCAAGGAAGAAGTGCAGGAGCTGGTCGAGTTCCTGCGTGATCCGACCAAGTTCCAGAAGCTGGGCGGCCGCATTCCCCACGGCGTGCTGATGGTCGGCCCCCCGGGTACCGGTAAGACCCTGCTGGCACGTGCCATCGCGGGTGAAGCCAAGGTGCCGTTCTTCACCATCTCGGGTTCCGACTTCGTTGAAATGTTCGTCGGCGTGGGTGCGTCCCGCGTGCGCGACATGTTCGAAAACGCCAAGAAGCATGCTCCCTGCATCATCTTCATCGATGAAATCGACGCCGTCGGTCGCCATCGCGGTGCCGGCATGGGCGGCGGTAACGACGAACGTGAACAGACTCTGAACCAGATGCTGGTGGAGATGGACGGCTTTGAAGCCAATTCCGGCGTCATCGTGATCGCCGCCACCAACCGTGCCGACGTGCTGGACAAGGCGCTGCTGCGTCCGGGTCGCTTCGACCGCCAGGTGATGGTCGGCCTGCCCGATATCCGTGGTCGCGAACAGATCCTGTACGTCCACATGCGCAAGGTGCCCATCGCTCCGGACGTCAAGGCCGACATCCTGGCCCGCGGTACCCCGGGCTTCTCCGGCGCCGACCTGGCCAACCTGGTCAACGAAGCGGCCCTGTTTGCGGCCCGTCGCAACAAGCGCCTGGTCGAGATGCAGGACTTCGAAGATGCCAAGGACAAGATCGTCATGGGTCCGGAACGCAAGTCGGCCGTGATGCGCGAAGAAGAACGTCGCAACACCGCCTACCACGAGTCCGGCCACGCCGTGGTCGCCAAGCTGCTGCCCAAGGCCGATCCGGTGCACAAGGTCACCATCATGCCGCGTGGTTACGCACTGGGCCTGACCTGGCAGCTGCCGGAACATGACCGCGTGAACATGTACAAGGACAAGATGCTGGAAGAGATCTCGATCCTGTTCGGTGGTCGTATTGCTGAAGAAATCTTCATGCACCAGATGTCCACCGGCGCTTCCAACGACTTCGAGCGTGCCACCAAGCTGGCCCGTGCGATGGTGACCCGCTACGGCATGTCCGTCACCCTGGGTACCATGGTGTATGAAGATTCGGAGCAGGACGCCTACTTCGGCCGCATGTCTTCCAAGACCGTGTCCGAAGCCACCCAGCAAAAGGTGGATGCGGAAATCCGCAGCATCCTCGACGAGCAATATGCGCTGGCCCGCCGCCTGCTGGAAGAGCATCGCGACAAGGTCGACGTCATGGCCAAGGCCCTGCTGGAATGGGAAACCCTGGATGCCGATCAGGTCAACGACATCATGAACGGTGACGAACCGCGTCCGCCACGCAACGGTGTGCCGGCCAAGAAGTCGTCCTCGGACAACAACCGCCCCGGCGACGTCACCCCCAACGCCACGGCACCTGCCTGAAGCGTGGTGGTATCGACGCAGCCAGGCAGTCTGCGGTAAGAGAAAAAGGTGAGGAGCGATCCTCGCCTTTTTTCATTTCGGCCTCCCCGACGCGTCGCCTGGAGGCCGCCAAGCCCTGGCAGGTGCCGGCGAAAGAAGCAGGCAGCCGGCATGCGGCGGTGTATCATGCTGCGCCACGCAGTGTTGCGCCGTTTGCGGCGAAAACTGAACACCTGTTCCACCCTGATAGAAGCAAGATGACGCAAGCATTCCTCAAATGCGGCAGGTTCCGCCTGCCGGTACAGCAAGGTCGCCGGCCACTGGTCATGGGCATCCTCAACGTGACGCCGGATTCCTTCTCCGACGGCGGACGCCACCAGTCGCTGGAAATGGCCCTGACCCATGCCGAACAGATGATTGCCGACGGTGTGGACATCATCGATATCGGTGGAGAATCCACCCGTCCCGGTATCGCCCCTCTGTCACTGGAGCAGGAGCTCGAACGCGTCATGCCAGTGATCTACGCGTTGCGCGATTGTGGCAAGCCGCTCTCGCTGGATACCTACAAGCCCGCCGTCATGCGCGAAGCCCTGCTGGCGGAAGTGGACATGATCAACGACATCAACGGTTTTCGCGCCGAAGGCGCCATCGATGCCGTCAAGGACAGCGAGGCCGGCCTGTGCGTGATGCACATGCAGGGCCAGCCGCAGACCATGCAGCAAGCCCCGGTCTACGATGACGTGGTGGCGGAAGTTGCCCACTTTTTGCAAGGACAGGTGGACCTGATGCGGGCGGCCGGCATCGCGCGCGAACGCATCTGCATCGACCCCGGTTTTGGATTTGGCAAGACAGTGGAGCATAATCTTGCTTTGCTCAAAAATACCCGCAGCCTGATCGATCAAATTGACCTGCCGCTCTTGGCGGGCATGTCGCGTAAATCCATGGTCGGCGCGGTCGTCGGCAAGCCGCTGGAACGGCGCATGGCCGGCAGTATCGGCGCGGCGCTGGCAGCGGCCCAGCAGGGCGCAATGATCATCCGCGTGCATGACGTGGCCGAAACCGTCGACGCGCTCACCATGTGGCAGGCCGGGCGCCCGGACAATTGATGCACCGGCGCCGCATGGCCGCCTGCGACAGGCAGCTGCGGCAGTTTCAGGCAGAAATCGGAAGTTGCCCTATTCAAGGCATCAAGGGAGACAGGTCGGCCGTTCGGCCGCCTGCAGGAAAGAGTTAGAGGAAACAACATGGCAGCAAAATATTTCGGCACCGACGGCGTGCGTGGTCGCGTCGGCGTGGCCCCCATCACCCCGGACTTCGTCATGCGTCTGGGCTATGCCGCAGGCAAGGTACTGACCAAGGCCAAGGAAGGCGCGGCCCGCCGCACGGTCCTCATCGGCAAGGACACCCGGATTTCCGGCTACATGCTGGAAGCCGCCTTGGAAGCCGGTTTTGCCGCAGCGGGCGTGGATGTCTGGCTGGCTGGACCGATCCCCACCCCGGCTGTGGCCTATTTGACCCGCGCCTTGCGGCTCTCGGCCGGTGTGGTGATATCCGCTTCGCATAATCCGTATCATGACAATGGCATCAAGTTCTTCTCCGCCAGCGGCAACAAGCTGCCGGACGCCGTCGAAGCCGATATCGAGGCGGCCCTGGAGCAGCCCATGGAATGCGTGCCCTCCGAGAAGCTGGGCAAGGCTCGTCGCCTCAATGATGCCGCCGGTCGCTACATCGAATTCTGCAAGAGCACCTTCCCCGGTGCCATGGACCTGCGCGGCATGCGCCTGGTGGTCGATTGCGCCCATGGCGCGGCCTACAATATCGCCCCTCACGTGTTCCATGAACTGGGTGCCGAGGTCATCACCATCGGTAACCAGCCCGATGGCCTGAACATCAACGAGGACTGCGGTGCCACCGCGCCCAAGACCCTGGTGGCGTCGGTGCGCGAATACCGCGCTGACCTGGGCATCGCACTCGACGGCGATGCCGACCGCCTGATCATGGTCGACGACAGCGGCCGCATCTACAACGGCGACGAACTGCTGTACCTGATGGTCAAGGACAGGCTGGCCACCGGCGCGATCGATGGCGCGGTCGGCACGCTCATGACCAACATGGCCCTGGAGGTCGCCTTCAAGAAAATGGGCGTGCCCTTCGCGCGTGCCAAGGTGGGCGACCGCTATGTGCTGGAAGTGCTGCAGGAAAAGGGCTGGCTGCTGGGTGGCGAGGGTTCCGGTCACCTGCTGGCGCTGGACAAGCACACCACCGGCGACGGCATCGTCTCGGCGCTGCAGGTGCTGTCGGCACTCAAGCGCGCAGGCCAGACCCTGGCGCAGATGACGGCGGATATCAGCATGTATCCACAGTCGCTGATCAACGTGAAGATCCCTGCCGGCTACGACTGGAAATCCAATACCGCCCTGCAGGCGGAAAAGGCGGCCGTGGAAGAGCAGCTCGGCGAGCGTGGGCGCGTACTGCTGCGCCCCTCCGGTACCGAGCCCCTGATCCGCGTGATGGTGGAAGCCCAGGAGGCCGAGCTGGCGCGCAGCATGGCGCAGCGTATCGCCGCCAAGGTGCTCTGAGTTCTTCCTGTTTCGGACTGCGGACGATGTCAAAAGAGCTAGCCCAAATCCTCATGGTGGAAGACGAACCCAGCATCGCGGAGCTATTGCGCTTCACGATGCAGGGGGCTGGTTTCGCCACCACCATTGCCACCGATGTGGCCCAGGCCCGCAAGTTCATTGCCGAGGCGCTGCCCCACGTGATCCTGCTGGACTGGATGTTGCCGGACAGCTCGGGCCTGGTGTTGCTCAGCGAATTGCGCCGCGATCCGCGCACCGCCGCGCTGCCGGTCATCATGCTGACCGCCAAGGGCATGGAAGAAGACAAGGTCAAGGGCTTGAACGAGGGCGCCGATGACTACGTGACCAAGCCCTTCTCACCCAAGGAACTGGTGGCGCGGGTGCAGGCGCTGTTACGCCGCAAGACCCCCGAGATCGGCAGCCAGGTGCTGCGGTATCGCGACATTGGCATCGACGTCGAGCGGCGCGAAGTCTCGGTCGGTGGCCGGCCGGTGACGCTGGACCAGGCCGAATTCAAGCTGCTGCGCTATCTGGTGGCCCACCCGGAACGCATCTTTTCGCGCGCCCAGTTGCTGGACAAGGTGTGGGGTGACCATACCTTCATCGAAGAACGCACGGTGGACGTGCATATCATGCGTCTGCGCAAATCGCTGGGCGATCTCGCGCATTACGTGCAGACGGTGCGTGGCATGGGCTACAAGCTCAGCGGCGAGCAATGATCGCCTCTCAGGTAGTCGGCGTGCGTCGCTGAAGCCGCATCATGAAAAAAGCGATCCGAGGATCGCTTTTTTCATGGCGGCTCCCTCTCGCCAGGTTCAGTCCAGCGGCACGCTGCGATAGCGGTTGACCTCCGAGGCCGACACCCATCCGCCCTGATTACCCCAGCTGTTGAGCACATAGGACAGTACCGCCGCCACCTCGGAATCGCTTAGTTGCGGCCCGAAGGGCGGCATGCCGAAGGGATAGGGATTGCCGGTCGTGGATGGCGGAAAACCGCCATTGAGCACGGTGCGAATCGCATTGAGCGGTTGTGGCCCGGCGATGGCATGGTTTCCTGCCAGCGGCGGATAATCCGGCGCGCTACCCTGGCCCTTGCCGCCATGACAGTCCACGCACAGTGATCCGTAGAGCTTCTGGCCCTGCTTGAGGATGCGTTCGGCTTGCGCCGGCTCCGGGCGCGGTGTGCCGGAGCCGGCCGAACTTTCCGATGAGGGCGCCGGCAACGTCTTGAGGTAGACGCTGATGGCCGAGATGTCGCTATTGGTCAGATATTGCAGGCTGCGGCCGACGATTTCCGACATGGGCCCCAGCGCCGTACCGCGAGGCGATACCCCGGTCTTGAGCAGGGCGGCAATATCGGCCTCGCTCCAGCTTCCCAATCCCTTTTCCCCGCCATGCAGTGGCGGCGCATACCACGCCAGCGGCGGTATCACGCCGCCCTCCAGTGCCAGCGGCGCCAGGCTCGCGCCGAGAGCGTTGCGTGCGCTATGGCAGGCGCTGCAATGGCCGGCGCCCTGGACCAGATAGGCACCACGGTTCCATTGCGCATCGCGTGCCGGGTCGGGCGTGAAGCTGCCCGGTTTGAAATACAAGGCACGCCACAGCGCCAGCAGCATGCGCTGGTTGTAGGGAAAGCGCAGTGCATGATCGCGATTGGGCTGATTGACCGGCGGCAGGCTCTGCAGATAGGCGAAGAGGGCATCGCTGTCGTCGCGGCTCATCCGGGTGTAGCTGGTATAGGGGAAGGCCGGATAGAGGAAGCGGCCATCGCGGCCCCGCCCGTGATGCAGCGCGCGCCAGAAATCGTCGCGGCTCCAGTTGCCGATGCCGGTGGCTTTGTCCGGCGTGATGTTGCTGGTGTAGAGCGTGCCGAAGGGGCTGGCGATGGCGCGTCCCCCGGCATATCCCGCTCCGCCGCGCACGGTGTGGCAGGCCATGCAATTGCCGGCCTGCGCCAGGTATTGGCCCTTGAGCCGCTGCGCCTGCGGATCACCGACCGCGGAAGCCATGCCCGGGTCCTCGCTGGCCAGGCTCTGCCAGGCCACCACGCCAGCCAGGCCCACCAGCGTGCCGGCGGTGCCCAGCAGCAGCCACTTCAGGCCGGTTGTCCAGGGCCGCCTCATGGTATTGCTCCCATCGTGCCAGGCTTCGACACCGCCGGCCCCATGCTGCCGCACTGTGTGGGCAATGGCTTGGGCGGTGCAGCGGCCGGGCGGTAATCCGGTGGAACCGGCTGCGCCGCCAGCCAGCTGCTGGCGGCGTTGATGTCTTCCGGGCTCAGGGCGCGGGCGATCTCGCCCATGCAGTCCGGCGCCTTGGCCTTGCGCTCGCCGTTGCGCCAGGCGCCCAGCTGCGCGTTGATGTAATCCTTGGGCAGTCCCAGCAGGCCGGGAATGCCCGGTGCCACCCCGCCCAGGCCATCACCATGGCATGCGGCGCAGGCGGGCATGCGCTGCGCGGGCTGGCCGGTGGTGACCAGCTGGCGGCCGCGCTCCAGCACCGTTGCGCTGGCCTCGGTGGTGACTGGCGGCGGGTAGGGCGGGTGCTGGGCGGCGAAGAAGATCGCAATCTGCTGGAGATAGTCGTCCGAGAGATTGGCCAGCAGGTAATTCATCATCGGGTAACGGCGCTGGCCATCCCGGAAACTCTGCAATTGATGCAGCAGATAGCCTTCCGGCTTGCCGGCGATGCGGGGGTAATAGCCGTCGGCGGTGGCGCGCCCCTCCTTGCCATGGCAGACGGTGCAGGCCGCCATGCGTTCGGCCATGCCAGGAATCGCCCTGGCGTCAGGCGCGGTAGCAGGTGATTGGGCCATGGCCGGTCCACATGCAATCCAGGTCCCCAGTGCGATGGCAGCAGTTTTCTTCATATTTGTTATGAGCGGGCGCATCGACCTATTGTAGTGCAAGCCGCCGCAGTGCTTGCGGCTTTGCAAGCCCGGGCGCAGCGGATACAATAGCGGCCTTGCTGCCCCCGTAGCTCAGTGGATAGAGCGATCCCCTCCTAAAGACAATTGGGCAGCGGCTGCCGAAAGGCGCCGCGTGAATGGAGTCAAATTCGGTGAACCCTGACAGCGCCTGGTCGTGATGACTGCGCGGCTGCTGGCAATACCGAGCCAAGCCGGCTTCCGTGAGGACGCTGGAAGGTGTAGAGACTAGACGGCTCCGGTCTAAAGGCCAGTGCATCAATGGCACTGCCCACGATCAAGGTATAGTCCAGACCACAAACAGACTCTGGTGGCGAAAGCCATAGTGGTATGAAGGGATAGGTCACACGTTCGATCCGTGTCGGGGGCACCAGCATAAAAAAAGCGCAGAAGGTATCTTCTGCGCTTTTTCGTTTTCTGCCCCATCCGCTTCATCTCAGCGTGGGGCAGCCTTGCATCCATCATCCTGCTCTGTCGTCAATGGCCCTGGTTGGTACTGTCCAGGAAGCGGCGCGCATTGTCGCTCTGCGGGCGCGTTCCCGAAGGCGAGGGCGCAGCCCCCGGGCTGCCGGGGGCGCTGCCTGGCACGTTCGGCGCCGGCTGGGCCGTGCCCGGGGCGGCCGGGGTCTGGCTCGGGGTCCAGCCGAAGAAGTTCGAGATCGCATCCACCACCGTCACGCCCACATTGGTCACCAGACCGTTGTTGGGAGTGAAGTTGTCGTAGTAGGGCTCGCCATCGATGAAGCGGATGCCATCGGGGGCCGGCTGGTCGAACTGCGGCACGCCCTTCAGGGCCTTGGCCATGTAATCCACCCAGATCGGCAGTGCCAGCTGGGCGCCGAATTCCATGCCACCCAGGCTCTTGGGCTGGTCATATCCCATCCACACCACGGTGGCCAGCGTGCGCTGGTAGCCGGCAAACCAGCCATCCACGGCGTCGTTGGTGGTACCGGTCTTGCCGGCCAGGTCGGTACGGCCGATGCTGTTGCTGCGTGCGCCGGTGCCGCGCTGGGCCACGGACTTGAGCAGGTTGGTCATCATGTAGCTGTTGCGCTCGGCTACCACCCGTGGTGCGCCGTTGCCGACGATCAGCGGTTCCGCCTTGGACAGCACCTTGCCGCGGGCATCGGTGATCTGCGAGATCAGGTAGGGCTGGATCTTGTAGCCACCATTGGCGAACACCGAATAGGCCGCCGACAACTGCAGCGGATTGGTCTGGCCCGCGCCCAGTGCCATGGGCAGATAGGGCGGGACCTTGTCGGCGTCGAAGCCGTAGGTGCCGGTGATGAAGTCCTTGGCGTAAGGCACGCCGATGTAGTCCAGCGTGCGGATGGCCACCAGATTGACCGACTTCTGCAGGGCCGTGCGCACCGTGATCGGGCCGGCCGGGGTTTCGTCATCCTTGGGTTCCCAGTTCGGCTGGCCGGGGCCGGCAGGGTAGGACACCGGAGCATCATTGACGATGGAGGCGGGTGCAAAACCCTTCTCCAGCGCCGCCGAATAGATGAAGGGCTTGAACGTGGAGCCGGGCTGGCGCCAGGCTTGCGTCACGTGGTTGAAGTTGTTCTGGGTGAAGTCGAAACCGCCCACCAGCGCGCGGATGGCACCGTCCTGCGGCACCACCGACACCAGTGCCGCTTCCACCTGCGGCAACTGCACCACCTGCCAGTTCTGCTTGGCATCCTGCATCACGCGGATCAATGCGCCGGGGCCGATGCGCACGTCCTTCTTGGCCTTTTCCGACAGCGCCGATGCCACGAAACGCAGCGCCTCACCCTTGACGCTGATCTTGTCGCCGTTGCGCAGCACCGCGTCGATCTGCTTGGGGCTGGCAGCCACCACCACGGCGGCCAGGATGTCGTCGTTGTCCGGATGGTCGTCCATCACGTCGTCGATGGCGGAGGCCCGATCCTCCGCGTTCGAGGGCAGCTCGATGGTCTCTTCCGGGCCACGGTAGCCATGCCGACGGTCATAGTCCATCACGCCCTTGCGCACGGCCAGGTAGGCGGCCTGCTGGTCGGCGGCATTGACGGTGGTGTAGACGTTGAAGCCCTGGGTATAAGTGTCTTCCTTGTACTGGGCGTACACCATCTGGCGCACCATTTCATTCACATATTCTGCATGCACCGTGTACTGGCTGCCCGGTGCACGCACCTTCAGTTCTTCCTTGGAAGCCTTGTCGTACTGCGCCTGGGTGATGAAGCCCACGTCCAGCATGCGCTGCAGGATGTACTGCTGGCGGATGTGGGCGCGCTTGGGGTTGACGATGGGGTTGTAGGCCGATGGTGCCTTGGGCAGGCCGGCCAGCATGGCGGCTTCGGCCAGGCTGACGTCCTTGAGGTCCTTGCCGAAATAGGTGCGGGCGGCAGCGGCAAAGCCGAAGGCGCGCTGGCCCAGGTAGATCTGGTTCATGTAGACCTCCAGGATCTGGTCCTTGGTCAGGGCATGTTCGATCTTGTTGGCCAGCAGCACTTCATAGAGCTTGCGGGAGAAGGTCTTTTCCTTGGTCAGGAAGACATTGCGCGCCACCTGCATGGTGATGGTGCTGGCCCCCTGCGAGGCGCTGCCGCGCAGCACGTCGGTCACCAGGGCGCGGGCGATGCCGATCCAGTCGATGCCGCCATGTTCGTAGAAGCGATAGTCCTCAATGGCCAGCACGGCGTTCTTCATGTCGGCTGGGATGTCGTCCAGCTTGACCAGGCTTCGCTTTTCTTCACCGAATTCGCCCAGCAAGACCTTGTCTTCGGACCAGATGCGCAGCGGGACCTTGGGCCGGTAATCGGTGATCAGGTCCAGCGAGGGCAGGCGCGGGTTGATGAAGATCAGGGCGTAGACCACCAGTAGCGCACCGGCGATGCCGAGACCCAGGATGGACAGACCGATGAACTTGGCGATATTGGGATTGAGGAAGCCGCGCTGGCGGCGCAGCGGGTCCGGCAAAGTTGGAAGAGGCATGGGATGAGTGTGAATCGGGATGCGCTATCTTACAGCATCGGGCCACCAGCCCGGCGGACCGGCCGCCGGCAATGCTTTACCAGTTGTAACATCGACCGTTTTCGTCGTTGTAATTCGAGAGAATTTTGTTATTTTTCAGAAATACCGTTGCCGTAGTGACAATCGGGGCCGACTACCCGAGGGCCGCTGGCATTTGGTGGCGTCTTTTGTAAATCAAGACAGCGTCAGCGCGCTTAAATCAGCATTTCGCCGGCGCAGTCGGTACAATGCCGCTCTTTCGCCGTTGGTTCTCCTTGGTTCTCTTTTTCAGGCGACTTCGCATCCATCCTGCGCGGCCCAGGCCGTCGCATTCACGCAGATCACGCTACTCACGCTATGGCCGTCATTTCCCTCTCCGACGCACAACTGGCCTTCGGCCACGTCGCGCTCCTCGATCACGCCGAATTCTCGCTGGAGACCGGCGAACGCATCGGCCTGATCGGCCGCAACGGCACCGGCAAGTCTTCGCTCCTGAAGATCATTGCCGGTCGCTCGAAGCTGGACGATGGCCTGCTGGTGATGCAGCAGAACCTGAAGATCGCCTATGTCGACCAGGAGCCGCATTTTCCGGAAGAGATGACGGTGTTCGATGCCGTGGCTTCGGGCCTTGGCGAGCTGCCGGCCCTGCTGGCCGAATATGAAGCCATCACCGGCCAGTTCGGCGGCGACAACGACGATGCCCTGCTGGAGCGCATGCACCAGATCCAGACCGTGCTGGACGCGGCCGACGCCTGGTCCATCGGCAACAAGGTCGAGACCACGCTGGACAAGCTGAACCTGAACCGCGAAGCACGCATCGGCGAACTCTCCGGCGGCATGAAGAAACGCGTGGCCCTGGCCTGCGGCCTGGTGGGCAACCCTGACGTGCTGCTGCTGGACGAGCCGACCAACCACCTGGACTTCGGCTCCATCCTGTGGCTGGAAGGCCTGTTGCGCGACTTCAAGGGCAGCATCCTCTTCATCACCCACGACCGTAGTTTCCTGGACAACGTCTCGACCCGCATCATCGAACTGGATCGCGGCAAGATCCTGTCCTTCCCCGGCAACTTCAGCACCTACCAGACCCGCAAGGCCGAGCTGCTGGCCAACGAGGAAGTGGAAAACGCCAAGTTCGACAAATTCCTGGCCCAGGAAGAGGTCTGGATCCGCAAGGGCGTGCAGGCCCGCCGTACCCGCGACGAAGGCCGTGTGCGACGCCTGGAAGCGCTGCGCGTGCAGCGCAGCGAGCGCCGCGACCGGCAAGGTCAGGTCAAGCTGGAAGTGGGCACCGGCGAACGTTCCGGCAAGATCGTGGCGGAACTGGAAAACGTCAACAAGGCCTACGGCCCGAAGACCATCGTGCGCGATTTCAGCACCATCCTCATGCGCGGCGACAAGGTCGGCCTGATCGGCCAGAACGGCGCCGGCAAGACCACGCTGCTCAAGTTGATCCTGGGCGAGGAAGCGCCGGATAGCGGCACCGTCAAGCAGGGGACCAAGATGCAGGTCGCCTATTTCGATCAGATGCGCGCGCAACTGAATGAAGAAACCACGCTGGCTGACACGATTGCCCCGGGCAGCGACTGGGTCGAGGTCAACGGCCAGCGCAAGCACGTGATGACCTACCTGTCGGACTTCCTGTTCGCGCCGGAACGCGCCCGCTCGCCGGTGCGCACGCTCTCCGGCGGTGAACGCAACCGCCTGCTGCTGGCGCGCCTGTTCGCCAAGCCGGCCAACGTGCTGGTGCTGGACGAACCGACCAACGACCTCGACATCGATACCCTGGAACTGCTGGAAGAACTGCTGGAAGAATATCCGGGGACGGTATTCCTGGTCAGCCACGACCGCATGTTCCTGGACAACGTCGTGACCCAGGTGATCGCCGCCGAGGGCAATGGCGTCTGGCGTGAATACGTGGGTGGTTATTCCGACTGGGAGCGTCAGCGTCCGACCACGCAGGCGGCCTCCAAGGCTGGCGGCAAGGCGGCCGACAGGGCCACCGACAGTGGCGAGGTCAAGGCCGAATCGACCATGGCGGCACCGGTGGCTGCGCCCGCGGCCAAGAAGAAGCTGAGCTACAAGGAACAGCGTGAGCTGGAAGAACTGCCCAAGCGCATCGCCGCACTGGAAGCGGAGCAGAAGCAGATTTCCGAGAAGCTGGCCGACCCCGACCTCTACAAGAAGAGTGCCGATGACGCCGTCAAGCTGAACCAGCGTTTCGCCGAGATCGACGAAGAACTGCTGGTCAGCCTGGAGCGCTGGGAAGAGATCGAAGGCAGGAAGTAAGCGCCCTCAGCCTGCGCAGGCCGCTCAGTTCGGCTTGCGCAAGGCTTCGCGCAGGTCGGGCAGCATCTCGCGCAGATTGGGCGCGTCCTCGGCATAGGGGCGCAGGGCCAGGTAGGCTTCCAGATCTTCCAGCGCGGCCTGGGCCATGCCCAGGTTGGCGAAGGCCAGTCCGCGGTCGCGCTTTTCGGTGACTTCTTCGGGCAGCAGGATCACCAGGCGTTCCTGCACGTCCAGCACCTGTTGCCAGCGCTGGCTTTCCATGAAGATGGCTTTCAGGTTGCGCAGCATGCGCGCCAGGATTTCGCGTGGATGAGCCGCCCGCAGATAGGCCGCCAGGGGCAGCTCGTCGCCGAACTCTTCTTCCGGCTGATGGGCCAGGAAGGGCTCCAGACGCTCTTCCAGTTCTTCCCGCGACAGGCTGGAACCGTTCATGGGGTCCAGCACGATTTCACCCGACTGTACCGATAACTTCATCAGGAAGTGGCCAGGGAATGAAACCCCCTTCATGTCCAGCCCGATCTGCTGGGCCAGTTCGATATAGACTACCGCCAGCGAGATAGGGATGCCGCGCCGGGTCGAGATCACCCGGTGGATGTAGCTGTTGTCGGGGTCGTAGTAATTGTTGACGTTGCCGGCGAAGGCCATTTCCTGGAAGAAGAACTGGTTCAGCATGCGCAACTTCTGGATTTGCGACGCATCCGGAGGGAGTCGCTGCCTGAGCTTGAGCGCCAGGGTGTCGAGCGCCATTTCCTCTTCAGCGAAATCCATTTCGGGATAGAAATCCTGTCCCAACGTCAGGGCGGATTCGAACAAGGGAATCGAATCGTCCTGGCGCACCAGCGAAGCAAAATAGTCGAGGGAGGTGAGCGTCATGACACCCATGCTATCAAAATATTGCGCGCTGCGTCAGGTCTGCCTGGAGGGGAGTGAAATTTGTTGTTTCACTCCACCGTTTTCTTTTGCTGAAGCGACAGCAAGGCTGGTTCAGCGGCTCAGCGGCGCGCGATCCGCTTGAATTCGCGCAGCCGGAAACCCATCGCAAACAGGGGGCCGAAGTAGGCAGCTGCACAGACCCCCAGTACCAGCATCAACGCGCCGATGCGTAGCAGCGGATGGGCGCGCAGGGCGACCCAGTCGAAGTGGCCGGCGATCCACAAGGCCACTCCGGCCATCACCAGCAAGGCGCCGCATAGACGCACCAGGAACAGGCCCCAGCCCGGTCGCGGCACGTAGATCTGGCGCCGGCGCAGGCCGATGAACAGGCACAGCGCATTGAGGCAGGCGCCCAGCCCGATCGACAGCGCCAGGCCGGCATGAGCGAAGATCGGCACGAACAGGCTGTTCATGGCCTGGGTGGCGATGAGCACGCCCACGGCGATGATCACCGGGGTGCGGATATCCTGCTTGGCATAGAAACCGGGCGCCAGGATCTTGACCAGGATCAGTCCGATCAGGCCCACGCCATAGGCCACCAGTGCGTGGCCGACCATGGTGACGGAAAGCGCGTCGAAACGTCCGTAGTGGAACAGGGTGGCGGTCAGCGGTTCGGAGAGCGTGGCCAGTCCTACCGCGGCCGGCATGGCCAGCATGAAGGTCAGCCGCAGGCCCCAGTCCAGCAGGGCCGAGTACTCCTCCATGTCCTGCGCGGCGTGGGCGTTGGACAGGCTGGGCAGCAGGATGGTCCCCAGGGCGACGCCCAGCAGGGCGGTGGGGAATTCCATCAGGCGGTCGGCATAGGTCAGCCAGGAGACGCTGCCGTGCTCCAGGCGCGAGGCGATGTTGGTATTGATCATCAGGCTGATCTGCGCGGCCGAGACGGCAAAGACGGCCGGCCCCATCTTCTTCAACACCCGTTTGACGCCCTCGTCGCGCAACCCGAGCATGGGATTCCAGTACAGGCGCGGCAGCATGCCGATCTTCACCAGTGCCGGCACCTGGATGGCCACCTGCAGCACGCCGCCCACCAGCACGGCGAAGGCCATGGCGTAGATGGGCTGCTCCATGAAGGGCGCCACGAACAGCGAGGCCACGATGAAGGCCACGTTGAGCAGCACCGAGGTCACGGCCGGGATCTTGAATTCCTTCCAGGTATTGAGGATGCCCCCGGCCAGCGCCACGAAGGCCATGAAGCCGATGTAGGGAAACATGATGCGGGTCATCAGCACCGAGGCGTGGAAGGCGTCCGGGTTGTATTGCAGGCCGGTGGCGATGAAATAGACCACGAAGGGGGTGGCCACGATGCCGGCCACGCAGGTGATGAGCATCACCCACATCAGGGCGGTGGCGACATGGTCGATCAGCTGCCTGGTCTCTTCGATACCGCGGCGGTTCTTGTATTCGGCCAGGATGGGCACGAAGGCCTGCGAGAACGCGCCTTCGGCGAACAGGCGGCGCAGCAGGTTGGGAATACGGAAGGCGATGTTGAAGGCGTCGGTGTAGGCGGAGGCGCCGAAGGCGCGGGCAAACAGGATTTCCCGGACCAGTCCGGTGATGCGCGAGAGCATCGTCATGCCGGAAATGGCGGCTAGCGTTTTATGCAAGTTCATGGAGCGGCATTATAGCGGGGGCCTTGCGGCGGCGGCCGCAATCGCGGCCCTGGTTCCGGTGCGTCTGCCGGCCTGGACCGGCGATGCGCAGCGGGTGGAGGTAGAGTCGCCGGGTGGATGGCAGGTTCGATGCCGGATGACAATTTCTTTGCGGCAATCCAGCCCTCGCTGAACTTGCATGCCGGCCGATGCAGGGCTGTTTACGGCAGTTCAGCGACAGAAGAGGGCAAGTTGATTGCCTTGTCGAGTGAATCTGGTTATAATCCGATGCTTTACAGAATTTGGCATCGCGAGTCCTCGGGGTTTGCGGCGCAAACGACTCTCGATTTAGGATAATTTTCATGGCAAATACCGCACAGGCACGTAAGCGTGCTCGTCAAGCAGTCAAGCAAAACGCTCACAACTCGAGCCAGCGCTCGACCCTGCGCACCGCAATCAAGGCAGTTCGCAAGGCCATCGCCGCCGGCGACAAGGCTGCAGCAACCTCCGTGTTCCAATCTTCCGTGTCGACCATCGACAGCATCGCCGACAAGAAGATCATCCACAAGAACAAGGCTGCTCGCCACAAGAGCCGTCTGGCTGCTGCCCTGAAGGCCCTGGCTGCTTAATTGCTGCTTGGCTTGAGCTGAAGCGCGGTTCACCCGCTTCAGACTGCAGTACAAGAAAACCGCTTGCTTGCAAGCGGTTTTTTGCGTTTGTCGCCCGTGTTTTACCCGTTTGCCGCGACTTGTTCCTGCCGGTTTGTGGTGGCCGGCACGGCAGGCCACCAGCCTGCCGCTCCTGCTGACCACCTTGCTTACTGGGGCAGGCCTTCGATCTTGGTGCCGGGCTTGATGTTCTTTTGCTTGAACCAGCCCTTGTTCATCTCCAGCGCATAGACCGCTGCGCGTTTCGCACAATGCGAATCCAGGGTCTGTTCCTTCATTTCCTCGATGTTGATGATGACGCCTTTTTCATCCATGAAGGCCACCGACAGGGGAATCAGCGTATTTTTCATCCACATGCAGACGCCTGCCGGCTGACCGAACAGGAACAGCATGCCTTCGTTGTCCCCCATCTTGTCGCGGAACATCAGGCCTTGCTCGCGCTCGGCTTCGGACTGGGCCACTTCGGCCTTGATCAGGTGGATGCCGATGTTGAGCTGGGTGGTGGGGAACTTGCGGACCGGCGTCTGGGCGCTGGCAGTGGTGCTGGCGAGGCAGCCGATGGTCAGCGCGGCAGCGGCGGCGAGGCGCAAGAGGGCGGGGCGGAAAAGTGAAGATTGGCGCATGTTCAATATCTATCGTGGATCAGGTCGGACGAAGAGCAGGCAGCATAGCAGGTGCCGGGCCGGGTGCGACAGTGGATGAGCAGCCAGCCGGCAAAAGCGTGCGGGCATGAAAAAAGGCAGGACCAGCCTGCCTTTTCTTGATGCGGACGCTAATTACTTAGCTTCAGCTGCCTTCTTTGCCTTCTTTGCCTTTTTGGCCTTCTTGGCCTTCTTAGCCTTCGGAGCAGCGGCTTCAGCCTTCGGCGCTTCCGGAGCGGCCGGAGCTTGTGCGAAAGCAGCAGTGGCGAACAGACCAGCGATCAGAGCGGCGATCAATTTTTTCATTTTGCGTCCTTCAATTCAACATGTTAGGGATGTGAGGCAAACGATGATTCGTGCGAATCAATGCCAATAACGGCGGGCGCGGATGAAGGTTGACACTGATTTTGATCTTTTTTACGGAGATTGATGAAGAATCATGCACTCTGCCACAATAAAATGTTGTTAGAGTGATCAGTATTTTGGGTCCTGGCCTGTTCAGGATGGGTTGTCCAGTGCGGCCGGATCGACCTCGCGCCATTCGCCGGGCATCAGAGGATGACTCGCCAGCGAGAACGGCCCGATCGCGATGCGCACCAGGCGCAGCGTCGGCAGGCCTACGGCAGCCGTCATCCGGCGCACCTGGCGGTTCTTGCCTTCGCTGATGGTCAGTGCGATCCAGCTGGTCGGCTGGTTCTGGCGCTGGCGGATCGGTGGTGTGCGCGGCCATAGCCAGGGCGGTTCCTGGATCAGTTGGGCCTGGCTTTGCTGGGTCACGAAATCGCCCAGGTCCAGCGGGTTGCTCAAGCGTTGCAGCGCCTCCGGGCTGGCCTGGCCTTCCACCTGGGCCAGATAGGTCTTGGGCTGCTTGCGCCGGGGATGGGCAATGGCATGCTGCAGCTTGCCGTCGTCGGTGAGCAGGAGCAGGCCCTCGCTGTCGGCGTCCAGCCGGCCGGCGGGATAGACATTGGGAATATCGATGTAGTCGGCCAGGGTCTGGCGTTCGGGGTGGGCCGAGAACTGGCTCATCACCTGGAAAGGTTTGTTGAATAAGATCAGAGGCATGCGCTAGTGTCGCAAAAACATGGCATTCCGTAAAATCCTGATGCATAATCGTCCACGGATGTCCTATATCTTATATAAGACCTTGCGCGTGCATTCCGGAATTTCCCCGACTCAAACTGCGGAAATCTCTTAAAATTCCCCGCTTGTATGACAATCCAGGCAATGGCGACCTGCTGGTCGCTGGTCCGGATTGCCGCTGATGCCTTCTATCCCTTCTATCGCCACCGCCTCAACCGTCGGAGACCACGATGTCGTACCAACATATCCAAGTGCCTGCTGAAGGGCGCAAGATCACCGCCAACGCTGATGACACCCTCAATGTCCCCAATAACCCCATCATCCCCTTCATCATGGGCGATGGCGTGGGCGTGGATGTGACGCCGGTGATGCTCAAGGTGGTCGATGCCGCCGTGGAAAAGGCCTACGGTGGCGCGCGCAAGATCCACTGGATGGAAATCTACGCCGGCGAAAAGTCGACCCGGCTGTATGGTCCCGATGTCTGGCTGCCGGATGAGACCCTGGACGTGCTCAAGGAATACCTGGTCTCGATCAAGGGGCCCCTGTCCACGCCGGTCGGCGGCGGTATCCGCTCGCTCAACGTGACCATGCGCCAGCAGTTGGACCTGTATGTCTGCCTGCGGCCGGTGCGTTACTTCAAGGGCGTGCCTTCACCGCTGCGCGAGCCGGAGAAGACCGACATGGTGATCTTCCGCGAGAACTCCGAGGACATCTACGCCGGCATCGAATGGCAGGCCGGCACGCCGGAAGTGAAGAAACTGATCGAACTGCTGACCCGCGAGATGGGTGTCAAGAAGCTGCGCTTCCCGGAGACCTCTGCACTGGGCATCAAGCCGGTCTCGCGCGAAGGTACCGAGCGCCTGGTACGTAAGGCGATCCAGTACGCCATCGATCACGACAAGCCCTCGGTCACCCTCGTCCACAAGGGCAATATCATGAAGTACACCGAAGGTGCCTTCCGTGACTGGGGCTATGCCCTGGCGGGCCGCGAATTCGGTGCCGAGCTGATCGACGATGGCCCGTGGATGCGCCTGAAGAATCCCAAGACCGGTCGCCAGATCGTGATCAAGGATGCGATCACCGATGCCTTCTTCCAGCAGGTGCTGATGCGCCCGGCGGAATACAGCGTCATTGCCACCATGAACCTGAACGGAGACTACATCTCCGACGCCGTGGCGGCCCAGGTCGGCGGCATCGGCATCGCGCCGGGTGCCAACATGTCCGACTCCGTGGCCGTGTTTGAAGCCACTCACGGGACCGCGCCCAAGTACGCCGGCAAGGACTATGTGAACCCCGGCTCCAGCATTCTCTCGGCAGAAATGATGCTGCGCCACATGGGCTGGATCGAAGCGGCCGAACTGATCGTGACCGCGATGCAGAAGTCGGTCTCTGCCAAGCGCGTGACCTATGATTTCGCCCGTCTGCTGGAAGGCGCGACCCAGGTTTCGTGCTCCGGCTTCGGCGAAGCCATGATCGAAAACATGTAAGGCCGTCAGACTGCTTCCGGTAGAGATTCGGGTTGCGAAGATGACGAAAAAACAACAGCCGGCAATGTCCGGCTGTTTGTTTTTGGGAAGAAGGGGAAGGGCGATAACGCCGCCACGCGGATTGCACTAGCCGCGCGCCCAATGAAAAAAGCCCTGCAATGCAGGGCTTTTAAGAGCATACCGGGGTTTAAGCGGCGTTCTGGATGTTCGATGCTTGCTTGCCTTTGGGGCCTTGCGTAACGTCAAACTGGACTTTTTGACCTTCTTTCAGGGTCTTGAAGCCGTTCATCTGGATTGCGGAGAAGTGAGCGAACAGATCTTCGCCGCCGTCATCCGGAGTGATAAAGCCAAAGCCTTTGGAATCATTGAACCACTTGACAGTACCTGTTGCCATAAAAGCATCTTTCAAATATTAACTATCACACGAGCCGTCAAAGCAAGAAGCATCGCGCGTCACGCAGCCCCCCTTAAACCGTGCCCCCTTCGCATCGATCAGTTGTTACATTTGGTAACTACTAATCAATGAATTTGCATTGTTCTCGGTCGAAATCCAAAAGTCAAGCAGTTTTCATCTCAAAGTTTATGGGCTTGTTTGGGGGATAGCGCAGGATCCCCTTGATTTAGGATAAATCATCGTCATCTGCGCAAGGTCCGGAAAACAAGTAATATCTATCTCATCTAGAGGTTACGAGATCATTGTGCGTTGCACAGCTTTTGATGGTCCAATAAACGCATGGCAACCAAGCACGTAAATGATGGCGGTACAGTCCTGGAACGGCAGGAGGCCAAACTCAAGCCGCCCGCGATGTACCAGGTTTTTTTGTTGAACGATGACTATACGCCGATGGAATTCGTCGTCGCAGTCATCCAGCAGTATTTCAACAAGGACCGTGAAACCGCGACGCAGATCATGCTCAAGGTTCACCGCGATGGGAAGGGAATGTGTGGTGTGTATCCCAAAGATATCGCATCCACTAAAGTGGAACTCGTTTTAACCCACGCTCGAAAGGCAGGGCACCCCCTGCAATGCGTGATGGAGGAAGCATGATTGCGCAGGAACTCGAAGTCAGTTTGCATATGGCCTTTGTCGAAGCCAGACAATCGCGTCATGAATTCATTACCGTGGAGCACTTGCTGCTGGCGTTGCTGGACAACCCGTCGGCCGCCGAAGTGTTGCGCGCCTGCTCGGTGAACATTGACGATCTGCGCAAGACGCTGACCAATTTCATCACCGACAATACCCCCACGGTACCCGGTACTAACGAAGTGGATACCCAGCCCACGCTGGGCTTCCAGCGCGTGATCCAGCGCGCCATCATGCACGTGCAGTCGGCGTCCAATGGCAAGAAGGAAGTCACCGGCGCCAACGTGCTGGTGGCCATCTTCGGCGAGAAGGATTCGCACGCGGTGTACTACCTGCACCAGCAGGGCGTGACCCGCCTGGACGTGGTCAATTTCATTTCGCACGGTGTGCGCAAGGACCAGCAGGCTGATCCGCAGAAGGCGCCGGAAGGTGCCGAGGACGTGCAGGCCGAAGGCCAGCAGAAGGAAAGCCCGCTCGACCAGTTCACCCAGAACCTGAACAAGGCCGCCGCCGAAGGCAAGATCGATCCGCTGATCGGCCGCGATTCCGAGGTCGAGCGCGTGATCCAGACCCTGTGCCGTCGCCGCAAGAACAACCCGCTGCTGGTGGGCGAAGCCGGCGTGGGCAAGACCGCCATCGCCGAAGGCCTGGCATGGCGTGTCACGCAAGGCGATGTGCCGGAGATCTTGAAGAACGCCGTCGTCTACTCGCTGGACATGGGCGCGCTGCTGGCCGGCACCAAGTATCGCGGTGACTTCGAACAACGTCTGAAGGCAGTGTTGAAGCAGTTGAAGGACAGCCCCAACGGCATCCTCTTCATCGACGAAATCCACACCATCATCGGTGCCGGTTCGGCCTCGGGTGGCACGCTGGACGCGTCCAACCTGTTGAAGCCGGCGCTCTCCAGCGGTCAGTTGAAGTGCATCGGTGCGACCACCTATACCGAGTTCCGTGGCGTCTTCGAGAAGGATCACGCGCTGTCGCGTCGCTTCCAGAAGATCGACGTGAACGAACCGACCGTGGAACAGACCGTGCAGATCCTGCGTGGCCTGAAGTCCAAGTTCGAGGAACACCATGGCGTGAAGTATTCCGCTTCGGCGCTGACTTCGGCAGCCGAGCTGGCAGCCCGCTTCATCAATGATCGTCACCTGCCCGACAAGGCCATCGACGTCATCGACGAAGCTGGTGCGGCACAGCGCATCCTGCCCAAGTCCAAGCAGAAGAAGACCATCGGCAAGCCGGAGATCGAGGAAATCATTTCCAAGATCGCCCGCATCCCGCCGCAGTCCGTGAACCAGGATGATCGCGCCAAGCTGCAGACCATCGATCGCGACCTGAAGAACGTCGTCTTCGGTCAGGACCCGGCCATCGAAGCGCTGTCGTCGGCCATCAAGATGGCCCGTGCCGGCCTGGGCAAGACCGACAAGCCGATCGGCTCCTTCCTGTTCTCCGGTCCGACCGGCGTGGGCAAGACCGAAGTGGCCAAGCAACTGGCCTTCATCCTCGGTATCGAGCTGGTGCGTTTCGACATGTCCGAATACATGGAGCGTCATGCCGTGAGCCGCCTGATCGGCGCCCCCCCGGGTTATGTCGGCTTTGACCAGGGCGGCCTGCTGACCGAGGCTGTCAACAAGAAGCCGCATGCCGTGCTGCTGCTGGACGAAATCGAAAAGGCGCACCCCGACATCTTCAACATCCTGTTGCAGGTGATGGACCATGGCACGCTGACCGACAACAACGGCCGCAAGACCGACTTCCGCAACGTGATCATCATCATGACCACCAACGCGGGTGCCGAGAGCCTGCAGAAGCGCACCATCGGCTTCACCGAGAAGAAGGAAGCCGGGGACGAGATGGCGGACATCAAGCGCATGTTCACGCCTGAGTTCCGCAACCGTCTGGATGCCATCATCAGCTTCCGCCCGCTGGACGAGGAAATCATCCTGCGTGTGGTCGACAAGTTCCTCATGCAACTGGAAGAGCAGCTGCACGAGAAGAAGGTGGAAGCCGTCTTCTCCGACAGCCTGCGCAAGTTCCTGGGCAAGAAGGGCTTCGATCCGCTGATGGGTGCACGCCCGATGTCGCGCCTGATCCAGGACCTGATCCGCAAGGCGCTGGCCGACGAACTGCTGTTCGGCAAGCTGGTCAGCGGCGGTCGCGTGACGGTGGAGATGGACGACAAGGAGCAGATCAAGCTGGAATTCCCCGAGGGCGACGATTCGTCCCCGCCGGAAGAGCCGCAGGAAAAGCTCGAAGTCGAATAAGCCTCAGCCAGTAAATCAGCAAGCCAACAAGGCCGCTCCGGAAATCCGGAGTGGCCTTTTGTTTTTGGGGCAGGGCGCTTTCGATACCCGCGTCCACACAACAAGATACGCACAACAAAAAACGGCGCGGTCTTCACCGCGCCGTCTCAGGGCAAACCTCAGGCCAAAGAGGCGTGATCAGAAGACTCAGGGTACCAGTGGCTTGCCCGCTTCCTGCTTGGCCTTCACGATCTGCGTGACCTTGTCGATCATCGACAGACGATAAGTGGTCGCCGGATGCAATGCCGTATAGCCATTCGGCACACTGGCCGGATACTGCTCGGCCAGGCGCTTCCAGAAGGCCGGCACATTGTCGATGTTGTAGCCGGCGCGTGCCAGCAGGTACAGCGACAGGGTATCGGCCGCTGCATCCAGATCCTGCGGATAGACGCGGATGCCGGCCGTACCGGCGGTGGTGGTCGGGTCCGGATGCGGCAGCAGCAGGTTGTCGATCACCTCCGCGATGGTCGACACCATGCGTTGGCGGATCGCATGGCCGAGGATGTTGTGCGCCATGTCCTTGGCGATCAGATAGGCCAGTTCGTCATCCGAACGGGTGAACTTGAGCATGCCCCGGGTGATCAGCACGCGGCGACCATCGGCATAGGTGTTGACGTTGTCGGCATTGCCCAGCTCGATGCTGAAGGCGCAGGCGTAGGTCAGCGGCACGTTGAGCGTGCTGTTCTGGCCATTGCGTTGCACGCCCAGCGCGATCGGCGCCTGCTTGACCACCAGCGGGCTCAGCAGCACGGCGGCCTGGCGTTCGGCATCGGTGCCCTGCGGCATCGGCTTGCCTGCCACCGACATCAGGAAGTCACCACGCTGGATGCCCGCCTTTTCCGCTCCACTGCCGGGCAGCACGCCGGTAACCTGCAGGCGGTCGTCATAGCCCAGGCTGCGGGCGGTTTCAGCGTATTCGATCGGGAAGGAATACTTGTTCTTGGCGGTAAATCCCAGCAGGTTGCGGGCGTTGCCACGGCATAGTTGCGCGTTGCTGGTCAGCAGCGGCGCGGCCACGCGATAGAGGCGATCCTGCTGGGCGATCAGTTCACGCAGTTGCGCTTGTTGGGGATTGTCGGCGACCGGTTTGGGGGCCTGGGTCACTACCGTCGGCTTGGCGGGGGCGCTGGTCGGCGCGGTGCCGGGTTCCTGGGTGGCGCAGGCGGCCAGGATGGCCAGCGGCGCCAGGGTGGCGAGGGTTCTTATCTTCTGCCACGCGGGCAGGGGGGGTACGAGCATGCGGTTCTCCATCAATAGGGGCCTGCTGGGTCCGGGGTGTCCCGGACAGGCCATAGGACAGGCTCATCCTTGTCACGGTTCCTTGTCGCTTTGTACTGTGGCGTAGGACGGCCGCTGGCGCCGCAGCCAGCGGCAGGGACGATTCAGGACTTGCCGGTGCTGCCGAAGCCGCCTTCGCCGCGCTCGGTTTCGGTGGAGAACTTGTCCACCATGCTCAAGGCCACCTGTACCACCGGCTGGAACATCAACTGGGCAATCCGGTCGCCCGGCTGCACGACGTAGTCTTCCTGGCCCGAATTGGCCAGGATCACGGCGATTTCACCGTGGTAATCGGCATCGATGACGCCGATGCCTTGTGCCACATGCAGCCCGTGCTTGAGCGAAAGGCCCGAGCGCGAGGCCACGATGGCCACCAGCGAAGGGTCCATCATGTTGATGGCCAGGCCGGTCTTGATCAGTTCGCGGCTACCGGCGCGCAGGGTGATCGGGGCTTCGATGCAGGCCCGCAGATCCAGTGCGGCGGAGCCATCGGTGGCATAGCTGGGAACAGGGATCTGTTCGCCGAGAAGGGGGTTGACGATACGGGCTTCGATTCGACGATGCATATTTCTTCACGGGTGATGGAATGACAAGAATGCGCGCCAGGCTGGCGGCGTGCATCACCTAAGGCCGCAATTCTAGCAACTTCCATCTTGGAATGGATGTTTCTTGCCGCCCTGGCGAGAAGCGGGGATTGCCGCGCGAGTCCGTTGGTTCGGACATCCTTGGTGCACTGCAATGTCCGATCGAGGTGCAATCGCGCCAATGTCGGGCCTGATGCCATGGCCGCCAGCGCCGTGGCAGGGCGGGAAGAATATCCGTGATCGGCTGCAAGCGCATGGCCCATGCGGCTTGCGGCGTCCTGTTGCCACCTCTGGCACAGTTTCTGCTCATGACCTCAGGCAAGATTATGCATTATGCATAATCAATGTCGCCATGCCGCTGACACGCGGCATGCGGGTCATCTTCCGTGCCATCCATGCCATTCAAGCAGTCTTCAGGAGCAGGAGCCCATGTCGGACCACCGTCTAGAAGTCGACAATCTGAGCCACGCCTTCATCAAGGCCAACGGCGAAGAAATCCGGATATTCCAGAACCTTCACTTCAATGTCGGCAAAGGTGAGATCGTCGCCATCGTCGGTCGCAGTGGCGCAGGCAAGAGTACGCTCTTCAACCTCATCTCCGGCCTGCTCAAGCCGACTGCCGGTCGCATCGTGCTGCAGCCGCGCGAGGATGGCCGCGCCGGCAGCATTGCCTACATGTTGCAGAAGGACTTGCTGCTGCCCTGGCGCACCATCCTCGACAACGCTGTGCTGGGCATCGAGTTGCAGCGCGATGTCACCGAGGCCGACCGTGAGCGCGCCCGCGCCATGCTCAAGCGCTACGGCCTGGACACCGTGGCGCAGTCCTATCCACATGCGCTCTCCGGCGGGATGAAGCAGCGCGTGGCGTTATGTCGCACGCTGCTGGCCGATCCCACCGTGGTGCTGCTGGACGAACCCTTCTCCGCGCTCGACTACGAGACCCGCCTGATGCTGGAAAACGATGTCATCAGCCTCACGCGCAGCGAAGGCACCAGCGTCATCCTGGTGACCCACGACATCGACGAAGCCATCGCCATGAGCCAGCGGGTGGTGGTGCTCGGTGGACGTCCGGCGCAGATCATGCGCGAGCAGCACATCGTGCTCACGGTGGAGGGCAGCGATGGCCTGCGCGACGCCGTCAGCGCCCGGGGCGCGCCGGAATTCCCGCACTACCACAAAGAGATCTGGAACGCCCTGCGTGCCAGTGACGTCGCCCACGCCAGCACCTGAGGAGAGAGTGATGAAATCCAAAGACGGCAGCGCCACCGCCATCGTCGCCACCTTGCTGGTGGTGGCCGTCATCGTGTGGCAGATGGCGGCGCAGTCCAATCTGATCAACGGTCAACTGCTGGGCTCGCCGGCGGGAATCTACAAATCCGCCGTGATCGGCCTGAGCCAGGGACAACTGCTCTACGACACCTGGGTCACGCTGGTGGAGACCCTGCTGGGCCTGTTGCTGGGCAGCGGCCTGGGCATCGCACTGGGGCTGGCGCTGTGGTTCTATCCGCGTACTTCGGCCATCGTCGAGCAGTTCTCCATCCTGCTCAACAGCATTCCCAAGATCGCGCTGGGGCCCTTGATCATCATCTGGTTCGGCTCGGGCATGGTCTCCAAGATCTGGCTGGCGGGGATCTCCACCTTTGCGGTGGCCATCATCTCTTCCTGCGCCGCCGCCCAGGAGGTCGACAAGGATCTCCTGAACCTGTTCAAGTCCTTCAAGGCCCAGCGCGCCAAGGTGTTCAAGAAGCTGATCCTGCCGGCGTCGGTGCCGTGGATCTTTTCCATCCTGCGCATCAACATCGGCTTCGCCCTGATCGGGGCGGTCGTGGGCGAATTCATCGCCTCCGAAAGCGGACTCGGGCATGCGGTCTTCGTGGCCGGCTCGCTGTTTGACCTCAATACCGTCTGGCTGGGCGTGATCATCCTCACGCTCATGGCGGCCTTACTCACCTGGCTGGTAAAACTGACTGAAGAAAGGGTAATTTCATGGAAAGGCGAACAATGAAGTCCATCCGCAAGGCAAGCGCAGCCGCACTGCTGTGCATCGGCTGTTTCGGGAGCAGCGTCGCGATGGCCGCCGAGAAGGCGGTGATCTACCAGGCCTTCCAGTCCATCCAGTATCTCCCCCTGTATGTCGCCATGGGCGAAGGACTGTTCGCCAAGCGTGGTCTGGAAGTGCAGAAGGTGACCGCCGGCGGGGGCGCCCAGGGTGTGGCGGCGGTCATTGGCGGTCATGCCGATTTCTCGCTGCAAGACCCGATGACGGCCGTGCTGGCCAATCTCAAGGGCGCGTCGTTGACCAATGTGGCCATGATAGTGGCGGGCGTGCCGGTGTGGACGGTCGCGCCGGCCAATTCACCGATCAACTCCATCGCCGACTTCAAGGACCGGACCATTTCCACCGCCATCCCGCCGTCGACCTCGACCTACCTGCTGCAGAACCTGCTCAAGGAAAAGGGCCTCAGTTCGGTCAAGCTCAATACGGTGGCCATCGGTACCGAGATTTCGCCGGTAGCCGCGGGCCGAGCCGATGCGGCGACGCTCTACCAGCCGCAGGTGGAGCAGGCGCTGGCCAACGGCTACAAGATCGTGCATGACTTCGCCAAGCAGTACAACGGTGTCTACGCCTTTTCCACGATTGATACCCTCAAGTCCACGGTGGAGAAAAAACCGCAACTGGTGCAGAGCTTCGTTGCCGGTATCGCCGATGCCGAAAAGCTGATGCAGTCCAATCCGGAGGTGGCCTACAAGGTCGCCATCGCCGAGTTCCCCCAACTGGACCCGACGGTGGTACGCGCGGCTGTCAAACGCCTGCTGGAGCAGAAGGTCTACCCGGCCACCCCCGTCATCTCGCGTGAAGCCTTCCAGGCCGGTCTGGATCTGCAGATTGCCATCGGCAACGTCAAGCCCGGGCAGGTCACCTACGAGAGCGCGGTCGACAACAGCTTCGCCGAAAAGACCACCAAGCCTTAAGATCTCCATGTGCCGCGCCGTGCATCCTGCCTCCGGGCCTCGGATGCACGGCAGCCAGCCGGTCGCGCAATGGCAGGTGATTGCGCAGTTGACTGCGCAGTTGATTGCGCACTGGATTGGCAGCACGGCACCGCCACCCAGCAGCAGAGGAAGACGATCATGACCACAGAAGCGACGCAGACCGCACCCGCATCCGCAACCGCAACCGCATTTGCCCGCGACCCCAGCCCCCTGGCCACCGCCGTGGCGGCTGCCGACCATCTCGACGAGCGGCTCCGGGCCTTCGTCTGGCGCCCGGAAAGCTATCCCGCAACCCAGAACACCAGCGGGCCGCTGGCAGGCATCCCGGTGGCAGTCAAGGACCTCATCGATACTGCCGACATGCCCACCGCCTATGGTTCGGCGATCTTCGCCGGCCAGCAACCCGCCGCCGATGCCTGGATCGTGGCCCGGCTGCGCCAGGCCGGTGCCATCATCTTCGGCAAGACCGTGACCACCGAATTCGCCTGGCGTGATCCCGGCGCCACCGTCAACCCCTGGCATCCGGGCTACACCCCCGGAGGTTCCTCCAGTGGCTCGGCGGCGGCAGTGGGCGCGGGCATCGTCGACATCGCCCTGGGTACACAGACGGTCGGCTCCGTCATCCGCCCGGCCGCCTATTGCGGCGCCTATGGCTACAAGCCGACCTTTGGCCGCATTCCCTCCGAGGGCACGCACAAGCTCGCCCCCTCACTGGATCACCTGGGTTTCATCACCTCCAGTCTCTACTGGTCGGCGGTCATGCATGCCGTGATCGTGCGTGACGGCGCCATTGCACCGCCCGTCTCGGCGAGCGCCTTCCATGCCGGCGTCAAACCGGCCCGTGTCGGGATCTATCGCAGTTCGCGCTGGGCGCAGGTACAGGGTGACGTCCAGCAGAATGTCGACGGCGTCATCCGGCGCCTGGAAAGGCAAGGCGTTGCCTGCGTGCCGGTGGAATTGCCCGTCGACCTGGTCGAGATGCATGCCTTGATCAACGAGATCCTGGCCTATGAAGCGCGGGCCGCCCTGCGGGACGATATCCGCGGCAAGGAGGACCTGGCCGGTCCCAATATCCGCGCGCTTATCGAGGCCGGTGCCGCCATCAGCGATGCGCGCTACGAAGAGCTGTGCGCGCGGCTGGCCAGCCTCAGGGCCGAGCGTGATCGCGTCTTCGACGGGCTCGATGCGGTCCTGACCCTGCCTTCGCCGACCACCGCCTTGCCAGGTCTGGACAAGACCGGCGATGCGATCTTCTGCACCCCGGCGACCTTGCTGGGCTTACCGGCGGTGACCTTGCCGTCGGGGTATTCGTCCGACTTCCTGCCCTTCGGCGTGCAACTGATCGGCCCTGGCGACCAGGACCTGGCCTTGCTGCAGCACGCCCAATGGATCAGCACGATCCTGCCCACGATCCGGCCGGCGCAGCGGATGGAGAACTGAGCCGACCGGCGGGCGGAGCCGGCGCAAGGGCGCCCTTGCACCGGCCTGCGGGGCAGGCCACAATGAGGCTCCCCCCATCCTGCAGCCCGCTGCAGGGGGCGTGCCGTCCAGCTCAACGTGCTCATGTCAAAAGCCTTCAAAACCATAGAGCAGCAGGTCCTAAGCCAGCTGCGCAACGATATCCTGCGCGGCAACTATCGCCCCGGTGACAAGTTGCGCCAGGACGATGTCGCGCGCCGCTTCGAAGTCAGCACCACGCCCGTGCGCGAGGCTTTCCGGGGCTTGCGCTCGGAGGGGCTGGTGACCATCGATGCCAACAAGGGCGTGGTGGTCAAGGGACTCTCGGTGCAGGACGTGGCCGAGATCTATGAACTGCGCATCGTGCTGGAGCCGCTGCTGGCACGCAAGTCGGTCGCCTCGATCCGGCCCGATGCCCTGGAGGCAGCCACCGCGCTGCACGAGCAGATGTGCCGGGCCGACGACCCCCATGCCTGGGCGGCGCTGAACTGCGATTTCCATGATCACCTCATGCGCAGTGAACAGGGATCACGCCTGTACGAGATGGTCCGTAACCTGTTGCTGGTGGCCGCACCCTATGTCTCGCTGTCGATCTACCTGCTGCCGCAGATCCAGCTGACCGACAATGAAGAACACGCGCAGATTCTGCAAGGCTACCGGCAGCGCGATGCGGCCCTGGTCGAGCAGATCGTGCGCCAGCATCTGCAGCAGACGCTGGAGGCGATCCAGGATTCGGTCAACGAAGAGACCCTGGGCAGCGCGTTTCGCTAATCTGACTATTGCGCCATGCGGCGCGCAATCTCGCGGATCAGCTGGCGTGCCAGGGTTTGCTTGTCGGCGCGCGGCAGGGCGCTGTGGCCCTGGTCGTCGAACAGCATCAGGGAGTTGTCGTCACGGCCGAAGGTCTGGTGGCCGATATTGCCGACCAGCAGCGGGATGTTCTTCCTGATCCGCTTGGCCGTGCCGTATTGTTCCAGGTTCTCCGATTCGGCTGCAAAGCCCACGCAATAGGGGCGTTGGGGCAGGGCGGCGACGGTGGCGAGGATGTCGGGGTTCTGCACGAATTGCAGTGCTGGCGTATCCTGCTCGTTCTGTTTCTTCAGCTTCTGCGTGCTGGCATTGGCCACGCGCCAGTCGGCCACCGCTGCCACCGCCACGAACAGGTCTTGCCCGGTCACATTGCCCATCACCGCATCGTGCATCTGCTGTGCCGTCTGCACGTCCACGCGACGCACGCCATAGGGTGTCTCCAACGCCGTCGGGCCGGATACCAGCGTCACTTCCGCGCCTGCTTCACGTGCCGCCCGGGCGATCGCATAGCCCATCTTGCCCGAGGACAGATTGGTGATGCCGCGCACCGGGTCGATGGGTTCGAAGGTCGGGCCGGCCGTCAACAGCACGCGGCGGCCCGCCAGCAGCTTGGGCTGGAAGGCGGCGACGATCTCTTCCAGCAGTTGCATCGGTTCCAGCATGCGGCCTTCACCGACTTCGCCACAGGCCTGTGCGCCGGCATCGGGGCCGAGCAGCAGGATGCCGTCTTCCCTGATCTGGCGCACATTGCGCTGGGTCGCCGGGTTCTGCCACATCTCCACGTTCATGGCCGGTGCCACCATCAGGGGCAGCCGTGCCGGACGCGCCACGCACAGCGTCGAGAGCAGGTCGTCACAGGCGCCATGGGCCAGCTTGGAGATGAAGTCGGTGGAGCAGGGCACGATCACCACCGCATCGGCATCGCGGGTGAGGTTGATGTGCGGCATGTTGTTGTCCATGCGCGCATCCCACTGATCGGTATAGACCGGGTTGCCGGTCAGCGCCTGCATGGTGACGGCGGTCATGAAATGGGTGGCCGCCTCGGTCATCACCACATGCACCGACGCCCCGGCGCGGCCAAGTTCGCGCGCCAGCATCGCGGCCTTGTAGCAGGCCACGCCGCCGGTCAGGCCCAGTACGATTTTCTTGCCAGCCAGTTCCATTGCTTGCTCCCTTGCGCCAGGTGGCGCGCCGCAGGTGGGTTGCCGTGCTTGTCGTTCTTACTTCCGGGAGACCCGGCGCAGTTCATCCACCACGAACAATACCGCACCCACGCAGATCGCACTATCGGCGATGTTGAAGGCCGGCCAGTGCCAGTTGCCGACATAGACGTCGAGGAAGTCGATCACGTGGCCATAGACCACGCGGTCGATCACGTTGCCGATGGCGCCGCCCAGGATCAGCGCCAGCGCCCAGCAGAACATGCGCTGGCCGGGATGCTTGCGCAGCAGGTGGATGATGAACACCGCCGCGCCGATGCCGATGGCGGTGAAGAGGTAACGCTGCCAGCCACCGCTGGCGGCCAGGAAGCTGAAGGCCGCGCCCTTGTTGTAGACCAGCACCAGGTTGAAGAAACCGGTCACCGGCAGCGATTCGCCGTAGTGGAACAGTTTCAGGATGGTGATCTTGGAGAGCTGGTCCAGCAGCAGCACGATGGTGGCGATGCCCAGCCAGGGCAGCAGGCCCTGGGTGGAAGAGGACGAGGCGGAAGAGGAGGAGCGCTTTTTGGTTGCCATGGATGTTCTTGTTTGAGTGAGCTGCCCGCTGCGCAGAGTGCAGCGGGCAGCTTGCAAGGCCGTCCTGCTTGGATCAGGTGATCAGGCGAAGCGACGCTTCTCGCCCTGGCCGAACAGGTTGCTGACGCAGCGGCCGCACAGGCCGGGATGCTCGGGATGAGACCCGACATCGGCGCGATAGTGCCAGCAACGTTCACATTTCTGCTGGGTCGAGGGCGTGACCACCACGCCTTCTTCCTCGGCGCTGGCCACGCGGGTCACGCTGGCTGCGGAGGTGATGAGCACGAACTTGAGGTCTTCACCCAGGCTCTCCAGCAGATCGGCCTTCTCGCCCGACACCTTCAGTTCCACCTCGGCCTGCAGGGAAGAACCGATGCTGCCGGCGATACGCACTTCTTCCAGCTGCTTGGTGACGGCGGCGCGCACTTCGTGCATCACTGCGAACTTGGCCAGCAGGGCTTCGGCATCGCCCACTTCCGGCAGCGCGTAGTAGGTCTGCGAGAAGATGGTCTCGCCGCTGGCCTCGAAGGCTTCCTTGCCGGCAAAGAAGCTCCAGGCTTCTTCGGCGGTGAAGGACAGGATCGGTGCCATCAGGCGCAGCAGCGACTGGGTGATGTGCCACACCGCGGTCTGGGCCGAACGACGCGCCGCCGAATCCACGCCGCTGGTGTAGAGGCGATCCTTGAGGATGTCCAGATAGAAGCCGCCCAGGTCTTCCGAGCAATACATCTGCAGCTTGGCCACCACCGGGTGGAATTCATAGGTCTCGAAGTGCGCCAGGACCTCAGCTTGCAGGCGCGCCATGTTGGCGATGGCGTAGCGGTCGATCTCCAGCAGCTCGGCCACCGGCACGGCGTGCTGCGCCGGGTCGAAGTCGGCCGTGTTGGCCAGCAGGAAGCGCAGGGTATTGCGGATGCGGCGATAGGCTTCCACCACGCGCTTCAGGATTTCGTCCGAGATCGACAGTTCGCCCGAGTAGTCGGTCGAGGCCACCCACAGGCGCAGGATTTCCGCGCCCAGCGAGTCCGAGACCTTCTGTGGGGCCACTACGTTGCCCTTGGACTTGGACATCTTCTTGCCCTCGCCATCGACCACGAAGCCGTGCGTGAGCAGGGCCTTGTAGGGCGCGCGGCCATTCAACATGGACGAGGTCAGGAGCGACGAGTGGAACCAGCCACGATGCTGGTCCGAGCCTTCCAGGTACAAGTCGGCCGGGAACTGCGACTGCTGGCGGTGCGAGCCACGCAGCACGGTCTGGTGGGTGGTGCCGGAGTCGAACCAGACATCCAGCGTGTCGCGGTTCTTGACGTAGTGCTCGGCATCCTCGCCCAGCAGTTCCTTGGGGTCCAGCGCCTGCCAGGCTTCGATGCCGCTCTTCTCGATGCGCTGGGCCACCTGTTCGATCAGCTCCGGCGTACGCGGATGCAGCTCGCCCGTTTCCTTGTGCACGAAGAAGGCCATCGGCACGCCCCACTGGCGCTGGCGCGACAGGGTCCAGTCCGGACGGTTGGCGATCATGCCGTGCAGGCGTGCCTTGCCCCAGCCGGGGAAGAAGGCGGTGTCTTCGATGCCTTGCAGCGCGGTCTGGCGCAGGCTGGGGCCGCCATCCTTGGGCGTGTTGTCCATGCTGGCGAACCACTGTGAGGTGGCGCGGTAGACGATGGGGGTCTTGTGGCGCCAGCAATGCATGTAGCTGTGGTCGAACATGACCAGCTTGAACAGCGAACTCACTTCTTCCAGCTTGGCGCAGATCGGCTTGGAGGCTTCCCAGATGGTCAGGCCGGCGAACAGCGGCAGCCAGGACGCATAGCGGCCATCGCCCATGACCGGGTTGAGGATGTCGTCATCCTTCATCCCGTGCGCCTTGCAGGAGATGAAGTCTTCGATACCGTAGGCCGGCGCCGAGTGGACGATGCCGGTACCGCTGTCGGCGGTCACGTATTCACCCAGGTAGACCGGCGAGAGGCGGTCGTAGCCGGCATCGGCCTTGGCCAGCGGATGGTGGAAGCGGATCAGCGAGAGCTTCTCGCCGGTGGTGGTGGCGATGATCTTGCCTTCCAGGCCGAAGCGCTGCAGGCAGGATTCGACCAGGTCCTTGGCCAGGATCAGCAGCGTGGCTTCGCCGTTGCGGCTGGTCTCGACCAGCGCGTATTCGAATTCCGGGTGGACGTTGAGCGCCTGGTTGGACGGGATGGTCCAGGGCGTGGTGGTCCAGATGACGATGTAGCCGTGGCGGGTCGGCAGGTCGGTCAGGCCGAAGGCGGTGGCCAGCTTGTCGTGTTCGGCGAAGGGGAAGCCGACATCGATGGCCGGGTCGCGCTTGTCCTGGTATTCCACTTCCGCCTCGGCCAGGGCCGAGCCGCAATCGAAGCACCAGTTCACGGGCTTGAGGCCACGATAGACATAGCCCTTCTCCAGGATCGTGCCGAGCGCGCGCAGCTCATCGGCTTCGTTGGAGAAGTTCATGGTCTTGTACGGGTTGTCCCATTCACCCAGCACGCCCAGGCGGATGAAGTCGGCCTTCTGGCGCTCGATCTGCTCGCCGGCGTAGGCACGCGCCTTGGCCTGCACTTCGGCCACCGGCAGGTTCTTGCCGAACTGCTTCTCGATCTGGATTTCGATGGGCATGCCGTGGCAATCCCAGCCCGGCACGTATTGCGCGTCGAAGCCGGCCATGTTGCGGGCCTTGACGATCATGTCCTTCAAGATCTTGTTGACGGCGTGGCCGATGTGGATGTCGCCGTTGGCATACGGAGGACCGTCATGCAGGATGAACTTGGGACGGCCGGCCGACGCCTTGCGGATACGTTCGTAGACCTTCTTCTCCTGCCACTGCTTGACCCATTGCGGCTCGCGCTTGGCCAGGTCGCCGCGCATGGGGAAGGCGGTCTCGGTCATGTTGACCGGGTATTTGGAGGGCGCCTTGCCGGCTTTTTCCGGTTTGCCGGGCTTGGCGGAGTTGTCGTTGCTGGACATGAGAAAGCTTTCCTTGGATGCAGTTTGATTCTGGCGCCGGGCGTGCTGACATGCGCGCTGGCGAAATGCGGATGGGGCGGCTGGACGACGGCGGAAGCGCTGCTCCGGCCATCGCCCAGCGTTCAAATTCGGTCGGTGGCCGAGACGGCGAAGCCGGCGTTCTCGCGGAACCAGGCGCGGGCATGGTCGACGTCGCGGGCGATGGCGGTGGTCAGTGTGGGCAGGTCCACGTACTTTTCCTCGTCGCGCAGCTTCTGCAGGAACTCGACCCGCACCAGCTTGCCGTAGCAATCGCCCTGGAAGTCCAGCAGGTGGGTTTCCAGCAGGACCCGCCCGCTGTCATCCACGGTCGGACGCACGCCCAGGCTGGCCACGGCCGGCAACGGCCGGTCCGCCAGGCCATGCACCTGCACCACGAAGATGCCCGACAGGGCCGGACGCTTGTGGCCCACGCGCATGTTCAGGGTGGGGAAGCCGATGGTGCGGCCCAGTTTCTTGCCATGGACCACGCGCCCGCTGATGGCGTAGGGGTGGCCCAGCAACTGGCGCGACAGGTCGAAGTCGCCCTCGGCCAGTGCCGCCCGCACGGCGGAAGAAGAGATACGCACACCGGCATTGGTCACCGTCGGCAGGGCATGGACCTCGAAGCCATGCTGGCGGCCGGCCTCGATCAGGGTGTCCAGGGTACCGGCGCGGCGCGCGCCGAAGCAGAAGTCGTCGCCCACCATCAGCCAGCGCACATGCAGGCCCTGTACCAGGATCTTCTCGATGAAGTCCTGCGGGGAGAGCGCGGCGAAGTGGCTGCCGAAATGCTCCACGACCACGCGGTCGATGCCGGAGTCGGCCAGCGATTGCAGCTTGTCGCGCAGGTTGGCGATGCGCGCCGGGGCGCGTTCGGGGGTGCCGGCCAGTTGGGCGAAGAATTCACGCGGATGCGGTTCGAAGGTCATCACCGCCGCGTCCAGGCCCAGTTTGCCGGCGGCCTCGCGCACGCGTGCCAGCAGGGCCTGGTGGCCCAGATGCACGCCGTCGAAATTGCCGATGGTCAGCGCGCACGGGGCGCGCGATTCGGCTGTGGGAAGTCCGCGAAATACCTTCATTGAGCCGCTGGAGAGATGCGCTGTTACAAAAGCCTTCCATTATAAATGGTTTCGGACGCTTTCCCTGATTTGGTGGCGGGATCGGGGGGATCAAGCGCCTGCTTGCGCATCTCAGGAAGCTTTTTTCACATTTCCCAATAGAAATATTGCTTTTCGTGCATGCCTGGCAGTCTTATCTCGGCTTGGCCAAGTTCAGCGCAGGGCCGGCACCGCTTCCGGCTCCTGCAACTGGCGCGCCTCGGCCAGCATCCAGATGGTGATCTTGCGCACCTCCAGCTTGCTCTGGGTGATGTGGGCGCGCAGCAGGATCTGCGCCTCGGTGGCGCGGCGCTTGGCCACCAGCTGCAGGATCTTTCCGTGTTCCTCGTAGGTGGCGTCGACGCGCTTCTTCTTGAGGAAGTCCAGGCGGCGCACGATGCGGATCTTTTCGGTGACCTCGGTATGGACCCGGGTCATCTCCTGGTTGCCGGCGGCGGCCACCAGGTTGGTATGGAAGGCTTCGTCCAGTTCGGCCACCTGCACCGCGTCGGCGAGCCGATCTTCCGGCTGTACCAGCCAGATCGCGTTCAGCTGCTCCAGGCCGGCGCCGGGCTCTTCCTGGCTGCACAGCTTTTCCAGCGCCGCCATCTCCAGCACGATGCGCAGGTCGTAGAGATTGTCGAGCCGGTCGAAATCGATGGGGCAGACCTTCCAGCCGCGCCGGAAGCCCACCTCCAGATAGCCCTCGCGCTGTAGCCGGAACAGCGCATCCCGCAGCGGCGTGCGCGAGACGCCCTGGCGCTGCGCCATCTCGGTCTCGGTGAAATTGTCGCCGGGCAGCAGGCGGAAGCTGAAGATGTCGTCCTTGATCCGGTGATAGACCTGTTCGGCGAGCGGATTGGCAACGGTGACGGTCATGGCGCGGGCATTCTGGTGTTCTCGGGAGGCGGTCTCATGCCATCAGGCTGACGTGGGCGGCGACGATGCGCCAGCCTTCTTCCATGCGGACCCAGGTCTGCATCTGACGGCCGATCCGGTCGGACGTGTGGTCCGTGAATTCGGTGGAGACGGTAGCATAGTCGGTGCCGAAGGTAGTGACAACGGTACGCTGCAGCTTGCGCGAGGCCGGTACCGGGGTGCAGGTCTTGCGGTACTGGCGGATCGCCTCACCACCCAGCAGTACCTCGCCCACGCCATAGCGCACCGTCTGCGGCGCATACCAGAACCAGCGGTCCAGGGTGGGGATGTCATTGACCAGCAAGGCGTATTCGTAATCGGTGAAGGCCTGTTCGACCTCGGCCACCACATGGGGCAGGTTCACTTGCATCATGGATTGTCTCCTGTGTAGGCAGCCACGCCGGCCTGCAGTTGTGCCAGCGGGGCACGCCAGCCGACGATGCCGCCCTGGGCCGTCAGCATCTCCAGCGTGGTGCGATGGAAGTCGGGGAAGTAGCTGGCGCAGGCATCCTCGATCACCAGGCATTCATAGCCACGGTCATTGGCCTCGCGCATCGAGGTCTGCACGCAAACCTCGGTGGTCACGCCGGCCACCAGCAGGTGGGTGATGCGACGCTCCTGCAGTTGTGCATGCAGGTCGGTGGCGTAAAAGGCGCCCTTGCCGGGTTTGTCGATGACCAGTTCGCCCTCCACCGGCGCCAGTTGAGGCAGGATCTGATTGCCCGGCTCGCCTTGCACCAGGATGCGGCCCATCGGTCCGACATCGCCGATGCCCAGCGTCGGGTTGCCGCGCAGGCGCTTGGAGCGCGGGCAGTCCGACAGGTCTGGCAGGTGCGATTCGCGGGTATGCACCACCAGCATGCCGGCCTCGCGTGCCAGCTGCAGCAGCGCCGCCACGGTCGGCACGATGGCCGCCAGCGGCCGCACGTCATTGCCGAGCGCACTGCCGAAGCCGCCTTCCTCGATGAAGTCGCGCTGCATGTCGATCACCACCAGCGCCGTGCTGCGCGGGTGGAACTGGTAAGGGTAGGGCGTGGCGTCGATACGGATCATGCGGCCTCGGCGTGAGTGGGTTGTTCGGAGTGGCCCGCCATCCAGCGGCCCAGCGCGGCGCGGTCGGCGCCCCGGGTGGCGACATCCTGCGCCACATGCACGATGCGGCCTTCGGTCATCACCAGGATGCGGTCGGACAGCTCCAGCAATTCGTCCAGGTCTTCGCTCACCAGCAACACCGCAGCTCCACGTGCGCGGGCCTGCAGCAGGCGGGCGTGGATGTCGGCCACCGAGGCGAAGTCCAGGCCGAACACCGGGTTGGCCACGATCAGTACGTTGGGGGCAGCGGCGCTGTCGCCATGATTGGCATCGCCAGCGGTCGCATGCTCGCCCAGTTCGCGGGCCAGCACGGCGCGCTGCACGTTGCCACCGGAGAGCGTGCCGATGGCGCGTTCCGGCAACGGCGGCTTGACGTTGAAGGCGCTGATGAGCGATTGCGCCTGGCGCTTCATGGCGGCCCGGTCGATGCGCCAGCCACCGCGTTTGAAGGGAGCGACGTCGAAGTTGCGCAGCGCCATGTTCTCGGCCACGCTCATGCCCGGGATGCAGGCATTGCGCAGCGGTTCTTCCGGCAACGCGAACACGCGCAGGCGGCGCATCTCGGCGCGGGTGGCGGCGTAGGGTGCGCCGGCTACGTGGATCTCGCCCTGCAGGTGACGGCGCTGGCCCAGCAGGGCTTCCACCAGTTCCTTCTGGCCATTGCCGGAGATGCCGGCCAGCCCCACGATCTCGCCCTGCCTGACCTGCAACGACAAGGCCCGCACCGCCGCCACGCCACGATCATTGTTGACCGTGAGATCGCGCACCTCCAGTCCCACCGACGCCTGCGCCGGCACCGCAGGGCGCGCCACCTGCGCCTTTTCCTGGCGGGCATGGCCCATCATCCAGTGCGCCAGCTCGTCCGGACTGGTATCGGCCACGCGGGCGCTGCCCACCAGCCGGCCCTTGCGCAGCACGGTGACATCGTCGGCATAGGCGCTCACTTCATGGAACTTGTGGGTGATCATCAGCACCGTCAGCTCCTGCTGGCGGGTCAGGGCGTGCATCAGGCCCAGCACTTCGTCGGCCTCCTGGGGCGTGAGCACCGAGGTCGGCTCATCCAGGATCAGGAAGCGACGCCGCAGGTAGAGTTGCTTGAGGATTTCCAGCTTCTGTTTTTCGCCGGCCGAGAGGCTGCTCACCGCCCGGTCCAGCGCCAGCCGGAAGGGCATGCGCGCCATGAATTCTTCCAGCGCCGCGCGTTCGCTGCCCCAGCGGATGCGCCAGGGCAGGTCGCCCCGTGCCAGCAGCAGGTTTTCAGCCACGTTCAGGCTGGGCGCCAGCGTGAAGTGCTGATAGACCATGCCGATGCCCAACTGGCTGGGCGTGCGCGCACCACGGATGTCCACCTCGCGCCGGTCGGCCATGACGCTGCCCTGGTCGAGCGGGCTATACCCCACCAGACCCTTGACCAGCGTGCTCTTGCCGGCGCCGTTCTCCCCCAGCAGGGCGTGGATGGTGCCGGCACGAATCTTCAGCGACACCTCGTCCAGCGCCCGGAAGCTGCCGAAGGACTTGCCGGCGCCGAGGATTTCCAGCTCAAGCGCGTGCATGATCAGGCCCCGATCACATCGATCAGCGCGGCCGAATCCGAGACCGCGCCGAAGACGCCACCCTGCATCTTGATCATCGACAGCGCTGCCAGGTGGTTGTTGTGGTCGGTGGCGCCACAGCAGTCGGAGAGCATCACGCATTCGAAGCCGCGGTCATTGGCCTCGCGCATGGTGGTGTGCACGCAGACATCGGTAGTGATGCCGGTCAGCACGATGTTGCGGATGCCCCGGGTGTGCAGGATCATTTCCAGGTCGGTGGCGCAGAAGGAGCCTTTGCCGGGTTTGTCAATGATGATCTCGCCGGCGATGGGCGCCAGCTCCGGGATGATTTCCCAGCCCGGCTCGCCGCGCACCAGGATGCGGCCGCAGGGACCGGCGTCGCCGATGCCCACGCCATTGGTACCGATCTGGCGCGAGCGCCAGCGCTTGTTGGCGGGCAGGTCGGAGAGGTCGGGGCGGTGGCCTTCGCGGGTGTGGATGATGGTGTAGCCACCGGCGCGCATGGCGGCCAGCACGCGCTTGATCGGCTCGATCGGCGCGCGCGTGAGCGAGAGGTCATAGCCCATCTTGTCGACGTAACCGCCGATGCCGCAGAAATCGGTCTGCATGTCGATGACGATGAGCGCGGTATTGGCCGGGGTCAGGGCGCCATCGTAGGGCCAGGCATAGGGTTCGGCCTTGATGAAGAGTTTGGACATGGTGGCTCCTAGGTTGATTATCGGGTCAGGCTCAGTTCGCCCGGGGCGCTGGACAGCGTGCGGTCGGGACGGCAGGTGAGGATCATGATCAAGAGCGTCAGCGCATAGGGCGCCGCATTGAAGAGGTAGTAACCGGAGGTCACGCCCACTGCCTGCAGCGCCGGGCCCAGCGCGCCGGCCGCGCCGAACAGCAGCGCCGCCAGCAGGCAGCGCCAGGGTTGCCAGCGCGCGAAGATCACCAGCGCTACCGCCATCAGGCCCTGGCCGCTGGAGAGACCTTCGTTCCAGCTGCCGGGGTAGTACAGCGAGAGATAGGCGCCGCCCACCGCTGCCAGGAAGCCGCCTGCGGCGGTGGCAGCAATACGCGTGCCGGTCAGGCGATAACCCAGTGCGCGGGCGGTTTCGGCATGGTCGCCCACCAGCCGCAGCGCCAGCCCCCAGCGCGTGGCCGACAGGCCCCATTGCAGCAGCAGGGCCAGCGCCACGCCGACGAAGAACAGCGCATTGATCTGCAGGGCGTGGTGCAAGCGCTCATTGCTGCTCCAGGCGCCCAGGTCGATGGAAGGCAGCATCGGCGCCTGCGGCTGGATGAAGGGCTTGCCCAGGAAGAAGGCCAGGCCGGTGCCCAGCAGCATCAAGGCAATGCCGAAGGCGATGTCGTTGACCCGTGGCAGCGAGCACACCACCCCGTGCAGCACCCCCAGCAGCAAGCCCGAGCAGCCCGCCGCCAGCACCCCCAGCCAGGCCGAGCCGGTGTAGAAGGAGGCCGCATAGCCGGTCATGGCGCCGCAGACCAGGATGCCTTCCAGCCCCAGGTTCACGCGTCCGCCTTTTTCGGTGAGGCATTCGCCCAGGCTGACGAAGAGGAAGGGCGTGCCGACCCGGATCGCCCCGGCGAACAGCGCCAGCAGCAGGGTCGCATAGTCGAAGTCATGCATGGCGGGACTCCTTGCTCGGGAGGGTTGGCGCCGCCTGCTGCCAGCGCAGCTTCAGGGCGGCCAGGCGGCCGGTGATGGATTCCCAGGCCAGCAGGTTGCAGAACAGCAGGCCCTGCAGCACCAGCGTGGTGGCGTCGGGCAGGTCCAGTCGGCGTTGCAGCAGGCTGCCGCTGGCTTCCACGCCACCGATGACGATTGCGCAGACAATGATGGCCAGCGGATTCTGGCGTGCCGCGAAGGCCACCAGGATGCCCGAGAAACCATAGCCGGCCAGCAGCGCACTGGTGGCGCTGCCTTGCACGGCGCTGACCTCGAACATTCCCGCCAGTCCGGCCGCCGCGCCCCCCAGCGCGCAGGCCGTGAGCACCAGGCGATTGACCGACAGCCCCACCAGCCGCGCCGTGCGCACATTGCCGCCCACCACGCCCATGGCAAAGCCGGACACGCTATGGCGCAGGAACACCCAGGCCGCGATACAGGCGATGGCGCCCCAGGCCAGGCCCCAATGCACTTCCAGCCCCGGCAGCGAACCCACCAGGTAGGGGTCGGGCAAGGGCAGGGTGGAGGGCTTGTTCAGGCTGGCCGGGTCGCGCAGCGGGCCTTCCACCAGATGCTTGAACACCGCCACGGCGAGATAGGACAGCAACAGGCTGGAGATCGTCTCGTTGACACCGCGCCACTGGCGCAGCCCACCGCACAGGGCGATCCACAGGCCACCGGCCAGCATGGCGGCTACCGCCATGAGCACCAGCATCACCAGCGCCGGCAGGCCCGGCAGCAGTTGCGGCATCACCGCCGCCGCCAGCCCGCCCAGCGCCAGCGCGCCCTCGCCACCGATGACGATGAGCCCCACCCGCGCCGGCAAGGCCACGCACAGGGCAGTCAGCAGCAGGGGCGCGGCACGTTGCAAGGTGTTCTGCCAGGCGAACAGGGTACCGAAGGCACCCTGGTAGATCAGCAGGCAGGCATCGCCCGCCGGCTTGCCTTGCACCAGCAGGAACAGCACGAACAACAGCAGCGTGCCGGCCAGGGCGCACAAGGTCGGCAGGGCCGGCGCCACGCCATTGAGCAGGGCCGACCGCAGCCTGCGCCAGGGCGAGGCCGTCGGTCCGGTCGGCGCAGCCACGCCGGGAGCGGGGAGGGTAGTCATGGTGCCGTCCTGCGTGCTCGCGTCAGACCTGGCCGACCACGCCGGCCACCAGGTAATTCATCTTCTCCAGCGCCACATCGGTCTGGACCTGGGTGGTGCCGGCCGGGATCACGGTATTGCCCTTGTTGTCCTTGATCGGTCCCTTGAAGATCTGGAACTTGCCGGCCAGCATCTGGGCCTTGATGTCGTCCGCCTTCTTCTTGGCCGGGGCGCTCACGGCTGCGCCATAGGGCGACATCTTCACGAAGTTGTCCTTCAGGCCGCCGCGCAGGAAGTTGATCATGGGCTTGCCTTCCAGCGTGGCCTTGACGATCTCGGTATAGGGGGTGGCCCAGTTCCACTCGGCGCCGGTGAGATAACCCTTGGGCGCCAGCGAAGCCTGGCTGGCGTGATAGCCGGTGGTCATGATGCCGCGCTTCTCGGCGGTCTCGACGATCACCTTGGGGCCGTCGACGTGGCAGGTGATGACGTCGCAACCCTGGTCGATGAGGCTGTTGGCGGCTTCGGCTTCCTTCACCGGCAGCGACCAGTCACCGGTGAAGATGACGTGGCAGGTGATGGAAGGGTCGACCGACTGCGCGCCCAGGGTGAAGGCGTTGATGTTGCGCAGCACCTGCGGAATGGGCTTGGCGGCGATGAAGGCCAGCTTCTTGCTCTTGCTCATGTGGCCGGCCACTACGCCGGAGAGGTATTCGCACTCCTCGATGTAGCCGAAGAAGCTGCCCACGTTCATCGGGTGCTTGCCGGCGGTCCACAGGCCGCCACAGTGGGCGATGCGCACCTTGGGATATTTCTCGGCGATCTTCAGGACATGCGGGTCGAAGTAGCCGAAGGAGGTCGGGAAGAGCAGGGTGGCGCCATCCTGCTGGATCATGGCTTCCATGGTCTTTTGCACGGCCACGGTCTCGGGGACCTTTTCTTCTTCGATCACCTTCACGCCCGGCATCTTCTTGATGATGGCGGCAGCTTGCGCATGCGACTGGTTGTAGCCGAAGTCATCGCGCGCGCCGACATAGATGAAGCCCACGGTCAGGGGACCTGCGGCCAGCAGATCGAGCGGGAAGGCGGCGCCCAGGGCGGCGGCTCCGGACAGTTTCAGAAAATCGCGGCGGTTTTTCATGTTGTTGCGCTCCAGTCTAGGCGTGGGTGGATGGTCGGGTGGTTGAATGCTCGGGTCGGTCTGTTGGCTGCGGATGGCGGCCAGGGGCTACGTCACTCAGGGTCAGGACAGGCTCAGTGTCCCCGGCGCCTGCATCCGCGCCGGTTTGCGCACTTCGCGCTGGAAGATTTCCATGGACAGCTTCTTGGCCGCGATGAAGCCCGCCTGCGACAGCGTCTCCACCGTGCGCGGTCGCGCATCCTGGTAATGCAAGATGTCTGCCACCGCCGTCGGGCGCTTGGTCAGCAGCAGGATCTGGTCGGCCAGATAGACCGCTTCTTCCAGGTCGTGCGAGACCAGGACCATGGTGGTGCCGGTCTGCATGAAGACCTGCTGCAGCTTTTCGCGGATGAACAGCGTCATCTCGAAATCCAGTGCCGAGAAGGGTTCGTCCAGGAACAGCACTTCCGGCCCCGGCGCCAGGGCGCGCATGATGGAGGCGGTCTGCTGCTGGCCGCCGGACAGCTCGTAGGGGTAGCGCATGAGGTCGAACTTGACGTCGAAGGACGCCACCAGTTCATCGACCCGGTGCTTGATCTCGGCCTTGGACTTGCCCTCCAGTTTCAGGGGATAGGCAATGTTGTCGATGGTGCGCAGCCAGGGGAACATGGCGTCGCGGTAGTTCTGGAACACGTAGCCGATCTTGGTCTGGGCCAGCGACTTGCCGTCGAACAGGATCTGGCCGGCGTCGATGGGGATCAGCCCGGCGATCATGTTGATCAGCGTGGACTTGCCGCAGCCATTGGGGCCGAAGACCGAGACGATCTGGTGCTTGGGGATGTCCAGGTCGAAATTCTCGTACAGGGGCCAGCCGGCGAAATGCTTGGTCAGGCCGCGAATGGTGATATGGGTACCTGGCGGCCCCGGAAGGAAAGGGGTTTCCGGGGGCAGGTCGATCTTGGGACTGATGACGACGCTCATCTTCCGCTCCAGTGGACGATACGTTTTTCGATGATGATGAAGACCACGTTCAGCACGTAACCGAGGGCGCCGGCCGAGAGGATGGCGGCATACATCTCGCGCACGTTGAGGACCTGCTGGGTGTCGATGATGCGGTGGCCCAGGCCGTTTTCGGAGCCGATGAACATCTCCGCCACGATCACGATCACCAGCGCCATCGAGACCGCGCTGCGCAGACCCACGAAGGTGGCCTGCAGGCTTTCCCACAGCAGCACGTCGCAGAAGATGCGCCAGCGTGACGCCCCCATCACCTTGGCCGCCATGACGCGCTGCTTGCGCGCGTTGAGCACGCCATAGGCGCTGTTGAAGAGCACGATCAGGAAAGCGCCGAAGGCAGCGATGGCAACCTTGTTGATGTCGGAGACGCCGAAGATCAGCAGGAACAACGGGATCAGCGCCGACGACGGTGTGGAACGGAAGAAGTCGATCAGGAATTCCACGCTGCGGTAGGCGCGTTCATTGCTGCCCAACAGCACCCCGATGGGCACCCCCAGCACCATGGCAATGACGAAGGCCTCCAGCGTGCGCACCACCGTGACGCTGAAGTCCATCAGCAGCGGTCCGCCGGCCAGGCCCTTGAGCATGGCCATGAGCGTGGCTTCGGGCGGCGGCAGCAGGATCGCCTTGATCCAGCCGGCGCGCACCACCAGCTCCCACACCACGAACAGTGCGATGGGGCCGACGATGGGCAAGAGCCGGCCCAGCGCCGGACGCTTGCGCACGACGGTTGGCGGGGGTGGGGGCGAGGTCGCCGTGGGCTTGCTGGCGGCCACGGTCACGGAAGGAGCGACGGTCTCGTTCATGATGGCCTCAGCCCTTGTAGATCAGGTTATCGACCACGATGCGCTGCGAGAACACACCCTTCTCGACGAACAGGTCGTAGAACTTCTGGAAGTAGGCGATATCGCTGGGCTTGAACTCGTTGTAGAGCATGTAGGCCGCCAGCGGCACTTCATTGGTGAGCGAACCCTCGATGGCGGTATAGCCCTTGAGGTAGGTGCGCGCCTGGTCGGGCTTGCTGCGCACCAGTTCGATGCCACGCGCATAGGCGGCGATGTATTTGCGGGCCACTTCGGGATGCTTCTTGATGAATTCCGTGGTGAGTGCAGCCGCACCGCCATGCCAGGGCGCCATCGGGTCGCCCAGGATGTACCTGGCGATCACGCCCGCTTCCAGCACGCGGGTGGTGTTGTTCATGCGGCCGACGGTGCCGGTGGGTTCCAGCGTATAGGCGGCATCGACCTGGCCGGCCGCGAGCGAGGCTACGTGCTGGCCGATGGGCAGCTCCACCACGGTGGTGCCGGTGGCGCCGGCCCGTTCCAGCACGGTCTTGGCCAGCGTGACGTTCTGGATGCCGGGGCCGGAGGCGACCTTCTTGCCCTTCAATTCGGCAATCGATTTGACCGGGCTGTCCTTGGGCACCAGGAATTCATCGAGCACGTACTTGGCATTGCTGGGATTGGTGGCGAAGATCTTGAACAGGCCCGGCTGCGCGATCTCGCCGATGGCCAGGTTGCCGGCGCCGGTGCCATTGGCCGAGCCATCGGCACGGCCGGCCAGCATGGCTTCCATCACCTGCTGGGCACCGGCGAACTTGATGGCCTGCACTTCCAGCCCGGCTTCCTTGAAATAGCCCGCTTCCACGGCGGCGTAGAAGGGCAGGCCGGCGGCCACCGGCCAGTAGCCGATGCGGATCGGCGGCGTCTGCGCGCGCAGGATGGCCGGGGCGCCAGCGATGGCGGTGGTGGCCGCCACCAGACCGGCCCTGGCGATGAAGCGGCGGCGGGTGGTGTCCTGCAGGGGGGAGAGGATGTTCTTTTTCATGAGCAGCTCCGTGGTGAGGTGTCGGTCGTATCGGTCGTGTCAGTTAAGCGAATCGAGGTAGTGGACCCAGCCGCCGTGGTGGGTGATGTCGGTGGCGCTGGCAATGCCGGCCGGCTCGCAAATGAAGCCCTTGACGCTGCTGCCGTCGGCCAGCTCCACCGTGCCGATGCCCAGTGGCGCCGGAATGGCGGCCACGAAGCCGCCGAACTGGCGCAGCGGCATTTCCCACACTTCCACCGCGATGGCGGCGCCGTCGCCTTCGGTGCGGGCCAGGCCGGGTTTGGGCGGCGTGGTGCCAGCCAGGGCATACAGGCGGTACTGGGCGGCGGTGCGGGTGACGGCTACGCGGCGTGCGCCGGCTTCCAGCAATTGCCAGTTCAGCGGCTGGCCGGAGAGGTGGGCGCCGACCACGCAGACCTTGATGGTGCTTTCATTGAAGGGCAGCGGCGCGGCGGCAATCGCATCGGCCTGGGCGGCACCGCCCAGTTGCTGCTGCAGGCGCGCGCCGGCCTCGGCCAGCAGGTGGTCGGACCCGGCCGGGCCGATCAGGGTCACGCCGGCCGGCAGGCCATCGCGCCGCCACACGCCAGGGATGGCCAGGGCCGCCATGTCCATCAGGTTGACGAAGTTGGTGTAGTAGCCCAGTTGCGAATTGCGCACCACCGGATCGGCCTGGACCTCGGCGATGGTGGGGAAGGTGGTGGTGGTCGGCACCAGCATCAGGTCGCTGCCTTCGAGCAGGTCTTCGGCCTCGCGTCGCAGGTCGGCCAGGCGGTACTGGGCATTGAAGGCGTCCACCGCGTCGTAATTGTCCGACTGGGCGGTGATCTGATGCACCACCGGGTCGATGGCCTGCGGGTTTTCCAGGAAGAAGTCGCCCAGCGCGGCGCGGCGTTCGGCCACCCAGGGGCCCTGGTACAACAGCTGCGCGGCATCGCTGAAGGCAGCGAAGGGAATGCGCGCCAGCGTCACGCCGGGCAGTGCCGCGATCTGCGCCAGGCTGCGCTCCCAGGCTTCCTGGGCGACCGTGTCGCCGTAGAACTCGCAGACATCAGGAATGGCGATGCGGTAGCCACGGCGCTTCACGCCCAGCATCGCCGGGCGGCGCGAATAGCCGTCCTCGGCGTCGTAGCCGGCGGCGCTGTGCAGCACGCGCCAGGCGTCGGCCACGTCGTGGGCGAAGATGGAAATGCAGTCCAGCGTGCGGCAGGCCGGCACCAGGCCACGTGCGCTGATGAGTCCCTTGGTCGGCTTGAGGCCCACCAGATGGTTGAAGGCGGCCGGCACGCGGCCCGAGCCGGCGGTATCGGTGCCCAGCGAAAACATCACCTGTCCCAGCGCCACGGCCACGGCCGAACCGGAACTGGACCCGCCCGAGACATACTGCGGCTTGAGCGCATTGCGCACCGCGCCGTAGGGTGAGCGCACGCCCACCAGCCCGGTGGCGAACTGGTCGAGGTTGGTCTTGCCCACCAGCAGGGCGCCGGCGGCCTGCAGGCGCTGCACCACGGTGGCGCTCTCGCTGGCCAGACGGCCGAATTCGGGGCAGGCGCCGGTGGTGGACATGTCGGCCACGTCGATGTTGTCCTTGACCGCGAAGGGGATGCCGAACAGCGGCATGGTCTCGAACACTGCCTCGCCCTTGATCTGCAGCATCAAGTCCAGCGCCGCGGCCTGTTGCTTGAGCTGCTTGGGCGGCACCCGGCTGATCCAGACTTCATTGCGACCGGCGCTGTCGATGCGCGCCAGCAGATCGGCCACGATCTTGCCGGGGGTGCTGCGCCCCTCGCGGTAGGCGGCCAGGGTGGCGGCGATGGTGGGGATGTCCGTACCGGCGCTGGCGTGGATATCGGCGGCTTGGAAGGCAGCTTGTTGCGGGGTCTGGGTGGCGTTCATTTTGGATATTCAAACTTGAATACAAGATTGAATATCTTTAAGCAGAAGCCGTGCCAGGCCATCGTCAGGCGCTGCGGTGGGAGGGGAAAGTCAGGCGGGAAGCGGCTTTGCGGCGGAAATTGCCGCGCGGCAGGATGTCATGGGAGCAACGGCGCAGCTTGTCGATGAGACAAATTGGTGAGGCCTGCGCCGTTTTTGCACCTCAAGTGCGGCGGGTCTGCACGTTTAGGCGGCAGGTCGGCAGATCGGCAAGTCGGGTCAGCCGGAGATTACAGTTCGCCCCATACCGCATTCAGGGCGGCCAGAGCGGCCAGCCCGGCGGTCTCGGTGCGCAGCACGCGGCTGCCCATGGACAGCATCAGCGCGCCCTGGGCGCAGGCCAGGTTTTCTTCTTCCTCGCTGAAGCCGCCTTCCGGGCCGACCACCAGCGTCACTGCCTGCGGCGGGTGATGGCGGGCCCAACCGGAGAGCGGCTGCTCGCCGCGGGGCGAGAGCAGGATGCGCCGGTGCAGGTCGCTCTGGGCGATCCAGCGCTTGAAGTCGGTCACTTCGGCCAGATGCGGCAGGCGGTTGCGGCCACATTGTTCGGCGGCGGCGTGGATGATGCCTTGCCAGTGGGCCTGCTTCTTCTCGGCGCGTTCGCCCGAGAGCCGTACCACGCAACGTTGCGCGGCCAGCGGCTGGAGGGCGGTGGCGCCCAGTTCCACGGCTTTTTCGATGATCCAGTCCATCTTCGACCCTTCGGGCAGGGCCTGGGCCAGGGTCAGGCCATAGGGCAGCTCGGCTTCGCGGGGGGAGAAGGTCTTGGGTTCGGCGTGGGCGCGCTTCTTTTCGATGGCGGTCAGGCTGGCGGTGTATTCACCCCCTTCGCCATTGAAGAGGGTGATGGTGTCGCCCGGCTGCAGGCGTAGCACCTGCACGTGGTGGGCGATCTGCTCGGGCAGGACCACGGCCGAACCGATCGCCAGGGGGTGCGGGAAATAGAAACGAGGCATGGGGCAGGGTCCTGGGGGCGAGGGAGATCAAGAAAATGCAAGAAACATCGAAAATTCTTGTCAGACGATTCATAGGCTGACCCCGAATTTTAATCCCCCCGACGCACTCTGGTAAAATACGGCCCCGCGCTTGTCCCGGGTATTCCGGGCGGGCGCTTTGGCTTCAGAACCCGATTCATGCGCCAGTCGGCGCCTCCAGCACAGCACACACAGACATCGACATGATTTCCACTCTCCCCACCGACAAGATGGCCAACGCGATCCGCGCGCTGGCGATGGACGCAGTTCAGAAAGCCAATTCCGGTCACCCGGGCATGCCGATGGGGATGGCCGAAATCGCAGTCGCCCTGTGGGCCAAGCACTATCGCCACAATCCGGCCAATCCGCAGTGGGCCAACCGCGACCGCTTCGTGCTCTCCAACGGCCACGGCTCCATGCTGCAGTACGCGCTGCTGCACCTGACCGGCTACGACCTGTCGATGGACGACATCAAGAATTTCCGCCAGCTGCATTCCAAGACTGCCGGCCACCCCGAAGTGCACATCACCCCGGGCGTGGAAACCACCACCGGCCCGCTGGGCCAGGGCATCACCAATGCCGTGGGCATGGCGCTGGCCGAAAAGCTGCTGGCGGCCGAATTCAACAAGCCCGGCCTGTCCGTGGTCGATCATTACACCTACGCCTTCGTCGGCGATGGTTGCCTGATGGAAGGCATCTCGCACGAGGCCTGCTCGCTGGCGGGCGTGCTGAACCTGTCCAAGCTGATCGTGCTGTATGACGACAACGGCATCTCCATCGACGGTCACGTCGAAGGCTGGTTCAAGGACGATACCCCGAAGCGCTTCGAAGCCTACGGCTGGAACGTCATCCCGGCTGTGGACGGCCACAATGTCGAGGCGGTCAGCGCCGCCATCCACCAGGCCAAGCTGGCCGACAAGCCGACCCTGATCTGCTGCCGCACCGTCATCGGCAAGGGTTCGCCCAACCTGGCCGGCACCGACAAGGTCCACGGTGCCGCCCTGGGCGACAAGGAAATCGCCGCCGTGCGCGAAGCGCTGGGCTGGTCCGCCGCCCCCTTCGAGATCCCGGCCGACGTCTACGCCGCCTGGGATGCCAAGGCCACCGGTGCCGATTTCGAATCCAGCTGGAAGCAGACCTTCGATACCTACGCCGCCCAGTTCCCGGCCGAAGCCGCCGAACTGCTGCGCCGCCTGAAGGGCGAACTGCCGGCCGCGTTCGAATCGACGGTGACCGCCTACATCAATTCCACGCTGGAAAAGAAGGAAACCATCGCCACCCGCAAGGCCAGCCAGAACGCCATCCAGGCCTATGCGCAGGCACTGCCGGAATTCCTGGGCGGCTCGGCCGACCTGACCGGCTCGAACCTGACCAACTGGAAGGAATCGGTGGCCGTGCGCGCCGACCAGCGCGGCAACCACATCAACTACGGTGTGCGCGAGTTCGGCATGAGCGCCATGATGAACGGTATCGCCCTGCATGGCGGCTACCTGCCCTTCGGCGCGACCTTCCTGACCTTCTCCGACTACAGCCGCAATGCCCTGCGCATGGCCGCGCTGATGAAGATCCGTTCGCTGTTCGTGTTCACCCACGACTCCATCGGCCTGGGCGAAGACGGCCCCACCCACCAGTCGGTGGAACACGTCTCCAGCCTGCGCCTGATCCCCAACCTGGACAACTGGCGTCCGTGCGACACCACCGAGACCGCGGTGGCCTGGGCCGAGTCGATCAAGCGCAACGATGGTCCCAGCACCCTGATCTTCTCGCGCCAGAACCTGCCCTTCCAGGAGCGTACCGACGCCCAGGTCAAGGACATCGCCCGTGGTGGCTATGTGCTGCGTGATGCGCCCAATGCCAAGGTGGTGCTGATCGCCACCGGCTCCGAAATCGAGCTGGCCACCAAGGCCGCCGATGCGCTGAGCGCCGAAGGCATCGCCGTGCGTATCGTCTCGATGCCCTCGACCGACGTGTTCGACCGCCAGGATTCGGCCTACAAGGCATCGGTGCTGCCGCGTGGCATCCCGCGCGTGGCCATCGAGGCCGGCGTGACCGCCTTCTGGTACAAGTACGTGGGCCTGGAAGGCGCCGTGGTCGGTATCGACACCTTCGGCGAATCGGCACCGGCCGGCGTGCTGTTCAAGCACTTCGGCTTCACCGTCGAAAACGTGGTGGCCAAGGCCAAGGCAGTGCTGGCTTGAGCGCTACGCCAGCCATGAGCGAGCAGGTCCTGATCCGCCTTGCCCGCAAGGGTGATGCGGCGTCCATCGCCGGTGTGCGCATCGACGCCTGGCGTGCCAGCTATCGCGGCCTGGTGCCGGACAGCTACCTCGACCATTTGAAGCCCGAGGAAAGCGTCAAGCTGTGGGAACAGGTGCTGGAAGCCTCCTCGGATGCGGCCTGTACCTTCGTGGCCGAGAGCGGTGGCGAGATCATCGGTTTTGCCTCCGGTATGACGCTGGCCGAAGCCCGCTTCGGCTGCGATGCCGAGCTGACCGCGATCTGCGTGCTGCCCGATGAACAGCGCCGTGGCCTGGGCAAGCGCCTGCTGGCCAATGTCGCGGCCACCCTCATCAGCGCCGGCGCGACCGGCCTGATGGCGTGGGTATTGAGCAAGAACGAAGGCGCCGGGGAATTTTTCGAGTCGCTGGGGGCCGAAAGGCTTTATGAACAAACCTTCACCTGGGATGATGGCAGTGAACTGGACGAGATCGGTTTCGTCTGGCGCCAGCTGAAGTCCTGAGCGTGGATGCGGTAAGAACAAGAACGGCAGGAAGGCCGGAAAAGGCGGAATCATGACCGGGCCAGTGCGCCGCAAGGGCGTAGGCTGACGGGCAGGTCGCTTTACCGGCTATCGGTTTGCATCGATTTTTACTACTTGAGGAGAACAGCATGACCATTCGCGTAGCAATCAACGGTTATGGCCGTATCGGCCGCAATATCCTGCGCGCCCACTACGAAGGCGGCAAGAAGCACGATATCGAAATCGTCGCCATCAACGACCTGGGCGATCCGAAGACCAATGCCCACCTGACCCAGTACGACACCGCCCACGGCAAGTTCCCCGGCATCGTGACCGTCGATGGCGATTCCATCGTCGTCAACGGCGACCGCATCAAGGTGCTGGCCCAGCGCAATCCGGCCGAGCTGCCCTGGGGCGAGCTGGGTGTGGACGTGGTGCTGGAATGCACCGGCTTCTTCACCACCAAGGAAAAGGCCAGCGCCCACATCAAGGGCGGCGCCAAGAAGGTGATCATCTCCGCTCCGGGCGGCAAGGACGTGGACGCCACCGTCGTCTTCGGCGTGAACCACCAGGTGCTGAAGGCGTCCGACACCGTCATCTCCAACGCCTCCTGCACCACCAACTGCCTGGCACCGCTGGTGCAGCCGCTGCACGAAAAGATCGGCCTGGAAACCGGCCTGATGACCACCATCCACGCCTACACCAACGACCAGGTGCTGACCGACGTGTATCACGAAGACCTGCGTCGCGCCCGTTCGGCCACCCAGTCCATGATCCCGACCAAGACCGGCGCTGCTGCCGCGGTCGGCCTGGTGCTGCCGGAACTGAACGGCAAGCTGGACGGTTTCGCCATCCGCGTGCCGACCATCAACGTCTCGCTGGTGGACCTGTCCTTCGTGGCCTCGCGCGACACCACCGTGGATGAAGTCAATGCCGTCCTGAAGGCCGCTGCCGAAGCCGGTCCGCTCAAGGGCATCCTGACCTACAACACCGAGCCGCTGGTGTCGGTGGACTTCAACCACAACCCGGCATCGTCCAACTTCGACGCCACCCTGACCAAGGTCTCCGGCCGTCTGGTGAAGGTGTCGTCCTGGTACGACAACGAGTGGGGCTTCTCCAACCGCATGCTGGACACGACCGTCGCCCTGGCGACCGCCAAGTAAGACGTGTCAAGACGTACCGGCCGGGGTTCCCTGGCCGGGAGCGTCAATTTCAGGGCTGTTTCGGCTTCTTTTCCTCGTATGCAAGCCTGCTTGCCGAGGTGAAAATAGACGGATCAGCCTGCAAAAGGATCAGAAGGCTGTTGCGAGCGTCGCTTGCAATGGCCTTTTGTCCGTTTGCCGCCAAGGGCCGCAGGCCCGTCAACAACAAGAGCAACCGACCCAACGAGGGAACGCATGTCAGCAAGCTCATCCCAGGCCCGTCGCCTGTTGGCCAACCTGGCCTTGATATCCGCCGTCAGCCTGTCGCTGTCCGCGTGCGACTATGTCAGCAGCTTCACCAAGCCCAAGCAGACCCCGGAAGAGGCCAAGGCCGAGGGTATCGCGCTGGGCGCCGGCTGCCGCCAGGCCGGCCAGAGCCTGGAAGACTGCTACCAGCGCAATCCCGATGCCCTGAAGGCCGGCATCTTCACCGGCTGGAAGGACATGCACGAATACATGGCGGCCAAGGGCATCCAGACCGTGACGCCGCCGGCGCCGGCACCCGCGGCCGATGCGGCCAAGGATGACGCCAAGGGAAAAGATGGGAAGGACAAGGATGCCAAGGACAGCGATCGCAGCAGCCGTGCCCGCGAACGTGATGCCAATCGCGACAACGCCCGCTCGCGTGACCGCGAAAGCTCCTCGTCCTCCCGCGACAGCAGCACGAGCGATCGTCGCGCAAGCCGCGAAGACAAACAGCCACCCAAGTACTGATCTTCACCTGGCGATCAGTTCGCCTTCAGGAAAGAGGGATGCACCGGCCGGTGCATCCCTTTTTTTTCACTTTTGCGCCGACATGGCCATTTCAACCGAACACCTGCTGCCACAGCCGGATCACGCAGGCCCGTTCATGCTCCACGCGGATGGCGTCGATATGCGCCCGGTCCGAGCCCTGTAGCCGGATCTGGTGCTGCAGCTTGCGGAAGAGGCGATAGGCGTTGGCCGCCTCGTCGGCCATGAGGGCATCGATCAGCCCCAGTTGCGCCGCCAGCTTCAACAGCGCGATGTTGCCGATGTCGCCGGTCAGCTGCGGGTGGTCGCAGGCATGGCGCAGGACCAGGTACTGCACCATGAATTCGATGTCGATCATGCCGCCCTCGTCGTGCTTGAGGTCGAACATCATGCTGCGGTTGGGATGGGCGTCGCGCATGCGGCGCCGCATGGAAAGCACTTCCTCTTCCAGCTTGTCGGCGTCGCGCGGCTGGCGCAGCACGCGCTCGCGCAGCGCCTCGAAACGTTCACCGATGGCGCTGTCGCCGGCACAGAAACGGGCGCGGGTGAGGGCCTGGTGTTCCCAGATCCAGGCGGCGTTGAGCTGGTATTTCTCGAACGCCGACAGGGGCGACACCAGCAGGCCGCTGGCGCCGTCCGGACGCAGGGCGATGTCGATGTCGAACAGGGTGCCGGCCGGGGTGTGGCTGGTCATCCAGGTGATGAAGCGCTGCGCCAGCTTGGCGTAGAGGGCCGGGGCTTCCTGGTCGTCATCATCGTAGAGGAAGACCACGTCCAGGTCGGAGGCATAGCCCAGTTCCTTGCCACCCAGCTTGCCGTAGGCGATCACGGCGAACTGCGGGACCTCGCGGTGGCGCTGGGTGATAGTGCCCCAGACCGCTTCGATGGTCACCTGCACCAGTACGTCGGCCAGGGCGGAGAGTTCATCGGCCAGCTTTTCCACCGACAGGTCGCCTTCCAGGTCCTGCGCCAGCAGGCGGAACTGTTCGGCATGGTGCAGTTCGCGCAGGATGTCGAGCTGGCGTTCGGTGTCGCCTTCGGCCGTGGCCAGCTGGCGTCGGCAGTTGTCGGAGAAGGCGGCCCAGTCGGAGGCGGCCTTGAGGTTGCGGTCGTCCAGCAGTTCATCCAGCAGCAGGGGGTGACGCGTCAGGTAGGTGGCGGCCCAGCCGCTGGCGCCGATCATGCGCACCAGGCGCTGCAGGGCGTAGGGATATTCGGTCAGGAGTGCCAGATAGGCGGCGCGGCGGGCAATGGCTTCGAGGAAATCCAGCAGCCGTCCCAGGGCCGGCAATTCGTCGTAGTGCAGTGCCGCCAGCAGCGGCAGGCAGTTGTTGATGACCGTATTGAGCCGGTTGCGGCTGGCCTCGGGCAGGCTCTGCATGCGCGGCGATTGCCAGGTCAGGTGCAGGCGCCGGGCGCCGTCCTCGACATCGTCTTCCGGGAAGCCGACCAGGCGCAGGGCGTCGGCCAGGCCTTCCAGGTTGTCGTTCTCGCTCACGCTCACGGCCGGGCCATCGGCTTCGCTTTCGCCGGACTGCTTGTCGGCGAAGATGGCGTCGAACTGGGCGGCGACGATGGCGCGCTGGCCTTCCAGCTCATGCAGCAGGGCCGCGCTGTCCGGGTAGCCCATCATCTGCGCCACCAGCAGCAGGTCGTCGGGATTGACGGGCAGGGTGTGGGTCTGGGCGTCTTCCAGGTATTGCAGGCGGTGTTCGAGGTCACGCAGGAAGCTGTAGGCGTCCAGCAGTTGCTGCACCACCTCGGGCGCCAGCAGTTCCTTGGCGGCCAGGGTGCGCAGGGTGATGCGGGTGGAGCGGTCGCGCAGTTCCACGTCGCGCCCGCCCCGGATCAGCTGGAACACCTGGCTGGTGAACTCGATCTCGCGGATGCCGCCCCGACCCAGCTTGACGTTGTTGCTGCGGTCCGGGTGCAGGGCTTCCTGGCGCTTGACCTCGGCGCGGATCTGGCCGTGCATGGAGCGCAGGGCGTCGATGGAGCCGAAGTCCAGGTAGCGGCGGAAGATGAAGGGGCGGCTGATCGCCTCCAGGGTGGCGATATCCTCCGGTGTGCCGGTCAGGGCGCGGGCCTTGGTCCAGGCATAGCGCTCCCATTCTCGGCCCTGGCGCACCAGGTATTCCTCGACCATGTTGAAGCTGGCCACCAGCGGGCCGGAGTTGCCGTTGGGGCGCAGCGCCATGTCGACCCGGAAGGTGAAGCCGTCTTCGGTGATCTCGGCCAGGGCGCCGATGAGTTTCTTGCCCAGGCGCACGAAGAATTCATGGTTGGACAGCGACTTCTGGCCAGCTTCGGCCCGGGTGTCGCCATCTTCCGGGTAGACGAAGATGAGGTCGATGTCGGAGGACACGTTGAGTTCGCCCCCGCCCAGCTTGCCCATGCCCAGCACGATCATTTCCTGCGGGCGGCCGGACTCCTCGCCGATGGGCTGGCCGTAGAGGGCGGTCTGTTCCTGCATCAGCGCGGCCAGATGGGTCTGCACGGCAAAGTCGGCAAAGCCGGTCATGGTCGCCACCACTTCGGCCAGGTCGGCGCGGCCATCAAGGTCGCGCGTGATCAGGGCGCAGATGATCAGGTTACGCAGGCGCCGCATGGCCGCCGGCAGCGCCAGGCCGGCGTCGAGGTCGGCCTGCAGGCGCTGCTGCATGCCGGCACGGTCCATGGGCTGGGCGGCGGCGGCCAGGACCAGGGCCGGGCGGGCGGCGTCGGCCTGGGTCCAGCGGGTGTAGTAGCGGGAGGTGGTGGCGTCGACCAGGGATCGTTGATGAACAGGCATAGGGGACCGCAAAGCTCCACGACAGGATGTGAAAACACGATGGTGTAAAGGAGGGCAAACCGCCGTTAAGGCAATTCAATGGCACTTCAGCAGGCCGCCCTGTTGACCGATAGTGTAAGCAGGACTGACAGTGGGCTGACGGTTTTGCACGATAACGGGGATTCTAGCCTTCCTTTTTAAACTTATCGGACATTTTGCCCCTCATACGTCCTTGGCACGGATGGCATGGCCTGGTTTTCCATGCGATCATGTCGCCTGCCCGATTTTCTCCCATACCGAGCTGCCTTTGCATCCTGATGTCCCACGAAAAACATAACGCCGCATCCAGGCCTGGCCGTTGGGCGCTGTGCTGGCGATTTGCACGGGGCAGCTACATTCACCTGAACCGGGCCAGCCACCATGTGCTGGGTTTCACCCTCAAGCTGCTGCTGGCGGCCTACTTCGTCTTTTGCGCGCTGTTCCTGGTGCTGCGCTATGCGGTGCTGCCCGAGATCGGCCACTACAAGCCGCGCATCGAACATCTGGTGTCGGCCCAGATCGGGCGCGCGGTCAGCATCGAGGCCATCGACGCTTCCTGGAGCGGCCTGCGCCCGCAGCTTTCCCTGTCCAATATCACCGTGCATGACCAGCAGGGCGAGGCCGCGCTGACCTTGCCGCGGGTATCGACCACCTTGTCCTGGAGCAGCGTGCTGGTGGCGGCGCTGCGGGTGGAAAACCTGAGCATCGAGGGCGCCGACCTGGCGATCCGCCGCGATGCCGCCGGCAAGCTCTTCGTGGCCGGCATCCCGGTGCCCACGGGCGGTGACGGCAGTACGCTGGATTGGCTGCTGTCGCAGCGTGAGATTGTGATCCGTCACAGCAAGCTGCGCTGGGATGACGAAATGCGCAAGGCGCCCGAGCTGGTGCTGGAAGACGTCAACCTGATCCTGCACAACCGCTGGCTGCGCCACCGCCTGTCCTTGCGTGCCAATCCGCCACAGGACACCTCGGCGCCGCTCGATGTCAGGGCCGATTTCAGTCATCCGGCCTTTGCCCGCAGTTCCGAGATCACGCGCTGGAAGGGTGTGCTGTATGCCGACCTGCGCAATACCGACCTGGCGGTCTGGCGCGCCTGGGTGGACTACCCGATCGCCATCAACAGCGGTCGCGGTTCGGTGCGGGCCTGGCTCACGCTGGACCATGCCAAGGTCGCCAATTTCACCGCTGACCTGAGCCTGGCCGATTTCAACGCCCAGTTGTCGCGCCAGCTGGAGCCCCTCTCGCTCAAGCGCGTCAATGGCCGCATCTCGGCCAGCGAAACCCTGGGCGCCGGCCAGCAGGACGGTGTACCCACCTTCGGCACCAACGGCCACCAGGTGACCCTCACCGATTTCTCGATAGAAACCCCGGACGGCTTCGTCCTGCCGCCGACCTCGATCACCGAGAGCTACGAGCCGGCCACCCCGCTCAAGGCCGAGCGCACCAGTGTCAAGGCCACCTACCTGAACCTGCAGACGCTGTCGCAACTGGCGACCCGGCTGCCGCTGGCACCCTCGCAGCGCAAGTTGCTGGACGACCTGGCGCCACGCGGAGAACTGAACGATTTCACCGTGCAGTGGCAGGGCAGTTATCCGGAACTGAGTTCCTACCGGGTACAGGGACGTTTCAAGGGCCTGGGCATGAAGGGCCTGGCGGCCCATGTGGAGCCGCGCAAGAATCCGGCCCAGCAGGCGCGCGCGCAGTGGGCGGGCTTCCCGGGCTTCAGCAACCTGAGCGGCGAGATCGATGCCACCGAAAAGGGCGGCTCGGTCAAGGTGGATACGCAGCAGCTGGTGGTCGATCTGCCCGCCGACATGTTTGCCGAGCCCAGCATGCCCTTCGATACCCTGAAGCTTCAGGCGCACTGGCAATATCTGAAGGATCAGACACTGCAGGTGGATCTGGATCAGATGCAGTTCAGCCAGCCCGGCGTGGCCGGCAGCCTGTCCGGTCGCCATCTGCTGCCCTTGCAGGGCAAGTCGGCGGGTACCCTGGACGTGGCCGGCGAGATCAGCAGCTTCGACATCAAGGCGATCCGGCGCTATCTGCCGCAGCACATGAGCGAACCCCTGCGACGCTGGCTGACCGAGGGGCTGATGGCGGGCAACCTGCATGATGTGCAGTTCAAGCTCAAGGGCGCGCTGGCTGATTTCCCGTTCCATACTGCCAAGCCTGGCGAGCAGCCCAAGGGCCAGTTCCAGCTGAGTGGCGACTTCGAGGGGCTCAAGCTGAATTACACCCCGGGCCATCTCGGGCGTGACGGCAAGGAACCCGAGTGGCCCTTGCTGGAAGAGGGGCGTGGGCGCCTGAGCATCGACCGCACGCGCCTGGAGATCAAGGCCGAGAGCGCCCGCAGCCTGGGCGCGCGGCTGGGGCCGGTGACGGCGCGGGTGGCCGATGTCGATTCGCACGAAGCCACGCTGGAAATCGATGGCGTGGCCAATGGTCCGATGCCGGCCTTCCTGCAGTACGTGAACCAGAGCCCGGTGGCGCGCTGGACCGGCAATGTCATGGAGCACAGCAGTGCGTCCGGCGAGGCGCGGCTGGATCTCAAATTCCAGATGCCGCTGAACCACGCCATCGACACCCGCGCCCAGGGTGCCTTCCACTTCGCCAACAACGACGTCGATTTGCTGCCGGACCTGCCGGTGCTGTATCGGACCATCGGCAAGGTGGAATTCAACGAACGCGGTTTCACCCTCAACGGCGTGCGTGGCCAGTTCCTGGGCGACAGCCTGGCCATCAGCGGCGGCACCCAGAAGGATGGCAGCAGCCAGGTGCGGCTGGAGGGCGCGGTCAATGTCGAGGCGCTGCGCAGGCAATACACCGAGCCCTCGCTGCAGCGCCTGCTGGCACGCCTGTCGGGGAGCGCGCGCTATACCGCCACGGTGCAGGTGCGGCAGCGCCAGCCCGAGGTCAGCATCGAATCCAACCTGGCCGGGCTGGGTCTGGACCTGCCGGCACCCTTGCGCAAGGGCGCACAGGACGTTCTGCCGTTGCGGGTGGACCTGCTGCCCCTGGCCTCGCCCGATCCGCTGATCGAGCGCGAGGAATTGCGCGTCTCGCTCGGGCAGAACATCAGCACGCGCCATGTGCGCGAACGGGTGGTGGCCAGTGGTGGCAATTGGCGCGTTGCCAGTGGCGGCATCGGCTGGAACCAGCCGGCGCCGACGCCGCCGTCCGGACTCAAGCTGGCTCTGGCGACCGACAGCCTGGACCTGGATGCCTGGCTGGCCCTGAAGAACGACCTGGTCGGCAAGGGCAGCAGCAGCCCGGCAGCCAGCTCGGCGGGGCGCCTGGCCAGCGATGATGTGACGCAGTACCTGCAGCCGGACAATGTCTCGGCCCGGGTGGGCGAGCTCAGGCTGATGGGCAAGAAACTCAACAAGCTGATCCTGGAGGCGACGCATCGCCGCAATGCCTGGCAGATGAACCTGGAGTCGCAACAGGCGGCCGGCACGGTCACCTGGGACGAACCCACCGGCGGCAAGGGCGCGGGCAAGGTGACGGCGCGCCTGTCGTCGCTGGTCATTCCCAAGTCCAGCCCGTCTGCCGAGGCGGCGCAAGCAGCACAAGCGGTACAGGCAGCACAAGTGCCCCAAGCGGCCCAGCCCCAGCCCGACAGCAGTGACGACAATGTGCAGATGCCGGCCCTGGACATCCGCGCCGACCAGTTCGAGCTGGGAGACAAGAAGCTGGGCCGACTGGAGCTCGATGCCAGCAACATCGTCACCTCGGTGGGGCGCGAATGGCGCATCAGCCGGCTGCTGCTGGCCAATCCCGATGCGCAGTTCCGCGCCGCCGGCAACTGGCTCAGCTTCGGCAGCAACCATACCTCCAACTTCACCTATGCACTGGATGTCGAGGACGCCGGCAAGCTGCTGGAACGCTTCGGGTATCCCGGTACCATCCGCGGCGGTCGCGGCAAGCTGGATGGCGACCTGAGCTGGAAGGCGCCGCCCTATGCCATGGACATGGCCAGCCTGGGCGGCCAGGTCCACATGGATGTGCATTCGGGCCAGTTCCTGAAGGTCGATCCGGGCGCGGCCAAGCTGCTGGGCGTGCTCAACCTGCAGGCGCTGCCGCGCCGGCTGACGCTGGACTTCCGCGACGTCTTCTCGGAAGGCTTTGCCTTCGATACGGTGGCCGGCACCGCCAGCATCGCTCGCGGCATCGCCACCACTGACAATCTCAAGATGGCCGGCGTGACGGCCTCGGTGCTGATGAGCGGCTCGGCCGACATCGCCCGCGAAACCCAGGACCTGCATGTGGTGGTGATCCCCGAGATCAACCTGGGCACGGCCTCGGTGGTGGCCATGGCGGTCAACCCGGTGGTGGGCGTGAGTACCTTGCTGGCACAGCTGTTCCTGCGCAATCCGGTGATGAAGTCGCTCAGTTTCGAATACAAGGTGACCGGGCCGTGGAGCGACCCCATCGTGGTCAAGCAGGGGCAGGTGTCGCCGGTGGACGCCGAGCGCGCCAAGGAAGTGCTGCAGAAGGGCCGGGACGACAAAGAGCAGTCCCCACCGGCCAATAACCTGCCCCCGGCACCGGCGGTGGCCCCTGCCTCCCCGCGTCGTCAGCCTGCGCCCGGCCCGGCCATCAATTCAGGTGCCTGAACCCGATCGGTGACGCCTGCAGATAGTCGCGGGATGGGCCATACTGAAGCATCCTTCATATCATTCACGCGTCCCGCCATAGCCGGATGCGTCAGGCAAGTGCCAGGCAAATGGCAGACAAGAGGCAGACATGAGCCAGACATTCAAGGTGGCGGCCATCCAGATGGTCTCCACCCCCGAGGTACAAGAGAACTTCGCCAGTGCGGCGCGCCTGGTGGCGCAGGCGGCGGAGCAGGGCGCGCAGCTGGTGCTGCTGCCCGAATACTGGCCCCTGCTGGGCCGTCACGAACGCGACAAGCTGGCCCATGCCGAGGATGATGGCACCGGCCCGATCCAGGCCTTCATGCAGACGCTGGCCCGCCAGCATCAGATATGGCTGGTCGGCGGCACCTTGCCGCTGCAGTCGGCCGACCCTGACAAGGTCCTCAATACCTCGCTGGTCTATGACCCGCAAGGCCAGCGCGTCGCCCGCTATGACAAGATCCACCTGTTCAACTTCGTGCGCGGGCAGGAAAGCTATGACGAGGCCCGCACCATCGAACATGGCGGCGAGGTACGCAGCTTCGAGGCGCCGTTCGGCCGGGTCGGGCTGTCGGTCTGCTATGACCTGCGCTTCCCCGAGCTCTACCGGGCCATGGGCGAGTGCGCGCTGATCGTGATGCCGGCCGCCTTCACCTATACCACCGGCCGCGCCCACTGGGAGCTGCTGCTGCGCGCCCGCGCCGTCGAGAACCAGTGCTACGTGCTGGCCTCGGCCCAGGGCGGCGAGCACGTCAATGGCCGCCGGACCTGGGGCCACAGCATGCTGGTGGACCCCTGGGGCGAGATCGTGTCGGTCCTGCCGGAAGGCGAAGGCCTTGTGATCGGCGACATCGACCCCCATCGTCTACAATACGTTCGAGAAAGCTTGCCGGCGCTTCGCCATCGTAAGCTTTGACCTTTTTTGCCTTCCGACAAGACGCTATGAAATTATTTGAACCCAACATGGGCGCCCTGCAAGTGGCGCGCGACGTGCTGCTGACTCCCTTCGGCCTGGACGAATCCAAGCTGCTCAAGGCCCTGGGCAACATGTTCACGCACAAGGTCGACTACGCCGATCTCTACTTCCAGTTCACCAAGAGCGAGGGCTGGAGCCTGGAAGAGGGCATCGTCAAGACCGGCAGCTTTTCCATCGACCAGGGCGTGGGCGTGCGCGCCGTGTCGGGTGACAAGACTGCGTTTTCCTATTCCGACGAGATTTCCGAAGCGGCTCTGATGGACGCCGCCGCCGCCACCCGCACCATTGCCCGCCAGGGCAGCGGCAAGGTCAAGGTGGCCGGGTCCATGATCCCCGCCGGCGGTCGCGCGCTCTACCTGCCGCACGATCCGCTGACCTCGCTGGACGCCACCGCCAAGGTGCAATTGCTGGAGCGCGTGGAGCGCATCGCCCGCGCCAAGGACCCGCGCGTCAAGCAGGTCATGGCCAGCCTTTCCGGCGAATATGACGTGGTGCTGGTGGCGCGTGCCGATGGCGTGCTGGCGGCCGATATCCGCCCGCTGGTGCGGGTTTCGGTGACGGTGATCGCCGAACAGAATGGCCGTCGCGAGATGGGCAGCAGTGGCGGCGGTGGTCGTTATGACTATGGCTACTTCTCCGACGTGCTGCTGGAAAAGTACGCCTCCGAGGCAGTTGCCACCGCCCTGGTCAACCTGGACGCGCGCCCGGCCCCGGCCGGCCCGATGACCGTGGTGCTCGGCCCCGGCTGGCCCGGCATCCTGCTGCACGAAGCCATCGGCCACGGCCTGGAAGGCGACTTCAACCGCAAGGGCTCGTCCACCTTCTCCGGCCGCATCGGCGAGCGCGTGGCGGCCAAGGGCGTGACCGTGGTCGATGACGGCACGATCGCCGACCGTCGCGGTTCGCTCAACATCGACGACGAAGGCAACCCGACCCAGTGCACCACGCTCATCGAGGACGGCATCCTGAAGGGTTATATCCAGGACACCATGAACGCGCGCCTGATGAAGATGGACGTCACCGGCAACGCCCGCCGCGAATCCTTCGCGCACCTGCCCATGCCGCGCATGACCAATACCTACATGCTGGGCGGCGACAAGGACCCGGGCGAAATCCTGGCCTCGGTCAAGAACGGCCTGTATGCGGTCAACTTCGGCGGCGGCCAGGTAGATATCACCAATGGCAAGTTCGTCTTCTCCGCCAGCGAGGCCTACATGATCGAGGATGGCAAGATCACCTATCCGGTCAAGGGTGCCACGCTGATCGGCAATGGTCCCGATGTGCTGAACCGGGTTTCGATGATCGGCAACGACATGCGCCTGGATTCCGGCGTGGGCGTGTGCGGCAAGGAAGGCCAGAGCGTGCCGGTCGGCGTGGGCCAGCCAACCCTGCGCCTGGATGGCGTGACCGTGGGTGGCACCGCCTGAACCAGCTGGCCAGGTTCAGCAGAAGCAGGTTCAACACTGCAATGAAGACCGCCGGAGAGCTTGCCGGCGGTTTTTTTTCGTCGGCTGGGGATGGAAAAAGCTGCGGTGAAGGCGCTGAATGAGACGTCGCCAGATCAAATTACCGCTTTTTTTGCAGGATAACCACAGCGAAAAGTGGCACAGGAGACGGGCAGGGCTTGCATGGGGTGTGATTTTTTATTGCTTTTGGAGGCTGATATGGTGCATTTAAGGCAATGGTCGTACAAATATTCTATGATTTTTGAGAAAAATGTGCATGAGCACTGCATCAATCCATTTTTCGCATCTCCCTTGCCAAAGCCCCGGATTTGTAGCACTATGAATATCTGCTTCAATTAATCCATGACGCCAGACATGTCTTTCGCCCGCGCTTACTTTTATTTTTACTTTAGCTATTCCAGCCCCACGGCGGTGAAAAGCGGTAAGCGTTCGTAAAAAGACAAAACCGAATTTCCTAAAAAACCGCCAGTGATGGCGGTTTTTTTTTGGTCAAATTTCCAGCTGAATATTTGCAGCACTCCAGGAGAAAAAAATGCCGCGCACTGACGATCTTCGCATCCGAGAAATGAAAGAACTGGTCCCCCCCTCGCATCTCATCCGCGAATTCGGCTGCACCGAAAAGGTTGAGCGCACCACCGCCGAAGCCCGCACCGCGCTGCATCGCATCCTGCACGGTCAGGACGACCGCCTGATGGTCGTCATCGGTCCCTGCTCCATCCACGACACCAAGGCCGCCATGGAATATGCGCGCCGCCTGGTGGTGGAGCGCGAGCGTCACAAGAACGAGCTGGAAATCGTCATGCGCGTCTACTTCGAGAAGCCGCGCACCACCGTCGGCTGGAAGGGCCTGATCAACGACCCGTACATGGACAACAGCTTCCGCATCAACGATGGCCTGCGCGCTGCCCGTGAACTGCTGCTCAACATCAACGACCTGGGCCTGCCGGCCGGTACCGAATTCCTCGACGTGATCAGCCCGCAATACATCGCCGACCTGATCAGCTGGGGTGCCATCGGCGCCCGCACCACTGAATCCCAGGTACACCGCGAACTGGCCTCCGGCCTGTCCTGCCCGGTGGGCTTCAAGAACGGCACCGACGGCAACGTCAAGATCGCCGTGGATGCCATCAAGGCCGCGTCCCAGCCGCACCACTTCCTGTCGGTGACCAAGGGCGGTCACTCGGCCATCGTCTCCACCGCCGGCAACGAGGATTGCCACATCATCCTGCGCGGCGGCAAGCAGCCCAACTATGATGCGCCCAGCGTGGAAGCAGCCTGCCAGGACATCGCCAAGAGCGGTCTGGCCGCGCGCCTGATGATCGACGCCTCGCACGCCAACAGTTCCAAGAAGCCGGAAAACCAGATCCCCGTCTGCGCCGACATCGGCCGCCAGATCGCCGGTGGCGACACCCGCATCGTCGGCGTGATGGTGGAATCGCATCTGGTGGCCGGTCGCCAGGACCTGGTGCCGGGCAAGGAACTGACCTATGGCCAGTCTGTGACCGATGGCTGCATCAACTGGGAAGAAAGCCTGCAAGTGCTGCAAGGCCTGGCCGACTCCGTCAAGCAGCGCCGTCTGGTGGGCGACGAGCGCGATGCCGCCTGATCGGGTCTGACCTGATCCGCTTCAAGCAGCGCACAAGCAAAACGCCGGCAATCGCCGGCGTTTTTCATTGCAAGGCCTGATCAGGCCCGGGGATCAATCACGGAAGTTGTTGAACTCCAGCGGAATGTCCTTGATCTCCTTGCGCAGCAGCGCCATGGCGGCCTGCAGGTCGTCGCGCTTGGCGCCGGTGATGCGCACGGCATCGCCCTGGATGCTGGCTTGCACCTTCATCTTGCTGTCCTTGATGACGCGCACGATCTTCTTGGCGTCGTCGCTTTCGATGCCGTTCTTGACCTTGATCACCTGCTTGACCTTGTCACCGCCGATCTTCTCGATCTTGCCTTCGTCCAGGAAGCGCACGTCGACGTTGCGCTTGGTCATCTTGTTGGTGAGCACGTCGCGCACCTGGCTCAGCTGGAAGTCGGAGTCGGCGAAGGCGGTCAGTTCCCGTTCCTTCTGTTCGACGCGGGCGTCGGTACCCTTGAAGTCGAAGCGGGTGGAGATTTCCTTGTTGGCTTGTTCTACGGCATTCTTGACTTCGACCAGATTGGCTTCGCAGACGGTATCGAATGAGGGCATGGCTTTATCCTTATGTTCTTGCAGCCGGCGGAGGCCGGCGTCTGACCCGTGATTCTAGCGGAGTGGGGCCGCCGCCGCCATCGTCGTCCCGCCGACAGCCGATCTCCGGCCTCCGGAGCGCTATAATCGCTGCCCTATGACCATGTCTTCGCTTCCCCTCCAGCACGCCGTTTCCCTGCGCGCCCTCAATACCTTCGGCATCGAGGCCCAGGCCCACGCCTACCTGCCCGTCGATGCTGTGGAAACCCTGCAGGCACTACGCGCCGATGCCTCCCTGATGAGCTTGCCCCGGCTGGTGCTCGGAGGCGGCAGCAACCTGCTGCTGACGCAGGATTTCGGTGGACTGGTGCTGCATATGCAAGGCCGGGGCATGGCAATCACCGGCCAGGACGACGACTTTACCTACGTGCGCGCCGCCGCCGGCGAAAGCTGGCACGGCTTTGTCCAGTGGACGCTGGCGCAGGGGCTGGGCGGACTGGAGAACCTCTCGCTCATTCCCGGTAGCGTGGGCGCCGCGCCCATCCAGAACATCGGCGCCTATGGCATCGAACTGAAGGATCGTTTCCACAGCCTGCGCGCCTTCGATCTGGAGCGCGGCGAGATCTTGACGCTGGACCGCGAGGCCTGCCGCTTCGGCTATCGCGACAGCGTCTTCAAGCACGCACTGCGTGACCGCGCCATCGTGCTCGACGTCAGCTTCGCCCTGCCCAGGCGCTGGATCGCCAATGCCAACTATGCCGATGTGTCGCAGGCGCTGGAAGAGCAGGGCATTACCGCGCCCGGACCGCGTGACATCGCCGAGGCCGTCATCGCCATCCGCACCCGCAAGCTGCCCGATCCGGCGCGCATCGGCAATGCCGGCAGCTTCTTCAAGAACCCCATCGTGCCGGCCCGCCTGCGCGATCGCCTGCTGGCGCAATACGCCAACCTGGTCAGCTATCGGGTCGATGACGATCACTACAAGCTGGCCGCCGGCTGGCTGATCGACCGCTGCGGCTGGAAGGGCAAGTCCATGGGACGGGCGGGTGTCTACGAACAGCAGGCACTGGTGCTGGTCAATCGCGGCGGCGCCAGCGGTGCCGAAATCGCCAGGCTGGCCAAGGCCATCCAGGATGACGTGCTGGAGAAGTTCGGGGTGCAGCTGGAGCCGGAGCCGGTCTTCATCTGAGTACGCGTTTTCCTGCACGTAAAAAAGCCGTCGGTATCGCTACCGACGGCTTTTTCATTCTGCTTTGCTGGCGATCAGCCGAAGTGGCAGACGTAGTCCAGGGTCTCGGTCACTTCGATGTCGAAGCTGGAGTTGCCCGGCACGCTGAAGGTGGTACCCGCAGCATAGGTATTCCAGGCTTCTTCGCCCTTCAAACGCACGCGGCAGCTACCGCCGTTGATTTCCATGATTTCCGGCGCGCCGGTGCTGAAGTTCAGCGAAGACGGCAGGATCACGCCCAGGGTCTTCTTGCTGCCATCGGCCAGCAGCACGGTGTGCGAGACGCACTTGCCGTCGAAATAGACATTGCCCTTCTTGAGGACGGTGACGTTGTCGAATTGGGTGCTCATCGAATCGCTTCCATTAAACGGTGTAAGGGGGAATCCTGCAGGAATTAATTCTCATCCTTGCCCAGCAGCGGCAGCGACACGGCGGTGCTGGAATCCAGCAGGCCGGTGCCCTGGTAGATCGCCAGCTTCTGGCGGGTGTCGGCGATGTCCAGGTTGCGCATGGTCAGCTGGCCGATACGGTCGATGGCGGAGAAGCTGCCTTCGCCCTTTTCCATGGTCAGGCGTTCCGGGTGGTAGGTCAGGTTGGGCGACTCGGTGTTGAGGATCGAGTAGTCATTGCCGCGACGCAGTTCCACCGTCACTTCGCCGGTGATGGCGCGCGCCACCCAGCGCTGGGCGGTTTCGCGCAGCATGATGGCCTGCGAATCGAACCAGCGGCCCTGGTACAGCAGGCGACCCAGCTTGCGGCCGTTGTCGCGGTACTGTTCGATGGTGTCTTCGTTGTGGATGCCGGTGACCAGACGCTCGTAAGCGATGAACAGCAGGGCCAGGCCCGGGGCTTCGTAGATGCCGCGGCTCTTGGCTTCGATGATACGGTTCTCGATCTGGTCGCTCATGCCCAGGCCATGACGGCCACCGATGCGGTTGGCTTCCAGGATCAGGTCGGTCATGCTGTCGAAGGTCTTGCCGTTCAGGGCCACCGGACGGCCTTCTTCGAAGCGCACGGTGACCGTCTCGGCCTTGACTTCGACGTCATCGCGCCAGAACGCCACACCCATGATGGGCTGCACGATCTTGATGCCGCTGTTCAGGAACTCCAGGTCCTTGGCTTCGTGGGTCGCGCCCAGCATGTTGGAGTCGGTCGAGTAGGCCTTTTCCACCGACATCTTGTAGTCGAAGCCGGACTTGATCATGAACTCGGACATTTCCTTGCGGCCACCCAGTTCGTTGATGAAGGTGCTGTCCAGCCAGGGCTTGTAGATCTTCAGGTTGGGGTTCACCAGCAGGCCATAGCGATAGAAACGCTCGATGTCGTTGCCCTTGAAGGTGCTGCCGTCGCCCCAGATATCGACGTTGTCCTCGCGCATCGCGGCCACCAGCATGGTGCCGGTCACGGCGCGGCCCAGCGGGGTGGTGTTGAAGTAGGTGATGCCTGCGGTGGAGATGTGGAAGGCACCGCTCTGCAGGGCGGCAATACCTTCGTTGGCCAGCTGTTCGCGGCAGTCGATCAGGCGCGCCAGCTCGGCACCGTATTGCAGGGCCTTCTTGGGGATGGCGTCGTAGTCCGGCTCATCCGGCTGGCCCAGATTGGCGGTATAGGCGTAGGGGACGGCGCCTTTCTGGCGCATCCAGGTCAGCGCGGCGCTGGTATCGAGGCCGCCGGAGAAGGCGATGCCGACTTTTTGATTGACCGGGACGGATTGCAGGATGTTGGACATGATCTTGACGTTGCGATGAGGATGAATTGACTAGGACTGGCGGGCTGGGCGTCATGCGCAGCCCGGAATTTCATTGGTCGAACTTGCCGTGCACCAGATACTCGAGCAGGGCCTTCTGGACGTGCAGGCGATTTTCCGCCTCTTCCCAGACCACCGACTGCGGGCCGTCGATCACCTCGGCGGCCACTTCCTCGCCACGGTGGGCCGGCAGGCAGTGCATGAAGAGTGCATCCTTCTTGGCGCGCGACATCTTGGCCTGGTCCACGATCCAGCCGTCGAAGGCCTTCAGGCGCGCATTGTTCTCCGCCTCGAAGCCCATGCTGGTCCATACGTCGGTGGTGACCAGGTCGGCATCCTGGCAGGCATCGGCCGGATTGGCGAAGAAGGTGTAGTGCGTGTTCCCGGGCGAGACCTGGGCCGGGTCGATGTCATAGCCCTTGGGGGTGGAGACATTGACGTGGAAGCCGAACACCTCGGCCGCCTGCAGCCACGAATACAGCATGTTGTTGGCATCGCCCACCCAGGCCACGATCTTGCCCTGGATGCTGCCGCGCTGCTCGATGAAGGTGAAGACATCGGCCAGCACCTGGCAGGGATGCTGCTCGTTGGTCAGGCCGTTGATCACCGGCACGCGCGAATGCTTGGCAAAGCGCTCGATGATCTCCTGGCCGTAGGTACGGATCATGATGACGTCGCACATGCGCGACATCACCTGGGCCGCATCTTCCACCGGTTCGCCGCGGCCGAGCTGGCTGTCGCGGGTGTTCAGGTAGATCGCGGCACCGCCCATCTGGTGCATGCCGGCCTCGAAGGAGAGGCGGGTGCGGGTCGAGTTCTTCTCGAACACCATCACCAGCGTGCGGTCGGCCAGCGTGTGGTGGGGCTCGTAATTCTTGAACTTACGTTTGATCACACGGGAACGTTCGATCACGTACTCGTATTCATCAAGCGTAAAGTCGGAAAACTGAAGGTAGTGTTTGATTGCCATAAATAAAAACGGCGGCCAGTGTGGCGCCTGCCGCCGATAGTCGTTAACTCCTTAGATTATAAGGGATTCGGCTTAAAAAGATACCCGCTGTACTTGCCTTGCGGAAACAGTCGGCGAATCCCCTTGTGGGGGCGGGCAATGAAGCTGGCTCGGGCAGCAGAAACAAATTTCTCGACACTATTCGAGCCGCAGGCAGAACTTATTTGAATCAGCTATCGATATCTGACGAGAAAATCCTTCTACTACGAATCGGTCAGCAAATGTCACGATATAAATAAGAATCATTAGCATCTGTGCAATTAGAATCGGCGCCTTTCTATTCCCTTGGAGTAAAAGCTGCCATGTCCGATTCGCCTGTTGTCCCATCCGGTTTCCGTCTGCGAGCCTTGCCTTCGGCGCTGGCTGCTGCCGTGCTTTCCATGCCGGCCCTGCCTTTGCTGGCGGCCCCCGCTGCTGACGACCAGGAAGAAACCGTCACCTCCCGCCTGCCCGCTGTCGAGGTCCGCGACCGGCGCAGCCAGGGTGATCCGCGTCCCGGCAAGCTCAGTAGCGCCACCCGCACCGCCACCGAGCTCACCGACATACCGCAGACCGTGCAAAGCGTCGCCGTCGAACGGGTGATGGCCTACGGCGGGCGCGACATGGCGGCCGCATTGACGGGGGTGCCGGGCATTTCCAATGTCTCCGATACCCGTTTCGACGCCTTCCGCATCCGTGGCTTTTCCAATGCCGGCGACATGCTGCTGGACGGCATGCGTGACGACGCCCAATACGTGCGCAGCCTCGGCACCATCGAGCGCATCGACATCCTCAAGGGACCGGCCGCCGTCCTGTATGGGCGGGGCAGTGGTGGCGGCGTGATCAATCGCATCAGCAAGCAGCCGGGTCAGGAGGCTTTCGGTCAGGCCTCGGCCACCTTCGGCAGCTACGGCCAGCAGGGCGTGGCGCTGGACTGGAACCGTCCGCTCGATGCGCAATGGGCCATGCGTCTGAACCTCGGCCGCGAGCACGAGGGCAATTTCCGCGATGAGGTGCGCGGCACCCGCCAGTATTTCGCGCCGTCGCTGAAGTGGGAATCCGGCCGTGACAGCTGGCTGCTGCAGGCCGAATACCAGGAGTTCCTGCGCACCCCCGACCGCGGCGTGCCGGCGCGAGTGACCGCGCTCTCCGCGCGCAATACGGCCACCGCCTATGCCTTGCCGGTGGCCGATGATGGCAAGTTCTTCGGTGCTGCCGGACGCGACGTGCTGCGCGATACCACGCTGGCCCTGCGCTCCACCCTCACGCGCGCCGTGGCGCCGGACTGGAGCATCCGTTACGGCGTGAGCCTGTTCGAACTCGATAGCGACTTCGACAACAGCTTCGTCTCGCAATCCTTCGTCAGCAGCACCCGCAACCTGCAGCAGGTCCAGCGTAGCCGCTTCCAGCAGGACCTGCATCAGCGCAACCTGCAGACCAATCTGGAGGTGCTGGGCAAGCTCGCCAGTGGGCCGTTGCAGCACGAGTTGCTGGCTGGCGTCGAATATGCCTGGCAGAAGCGCGACCCCCGGCTGTGGATGGGGTCGGCCACCCCGGTCTCCATCGACAATCCCGACAATCGCGACAACAAAGGCATTGTTCCCCAGCCGTGGCAGATGAACTATCACAAGGCCAGCAACCTGGGCATCTATGTGCAGGACCAGATCGATCTGGGCGGCCGCCTGAAAGGCCTGTTCGGCCTGCGCTGGGACGACTTCGACATCGATTCGCGCAACCAGTTGAAAAATCTGCGCAGCGAGCGCTCCAGCCATGCCCTGAGCCCGCGCGTGGGGGCAGTGTGGGAGGCCATCCCCGACCAGCACCTGTACCTATCGTGGAGCAAGAACTACGCCCCGGTCGGAGGGGACGTGATCGGCATCACACCCGGCGCCGAGGGCAACGCCAACGACCTCGGCCCGCAGTACAGCCGCCAGGTCGAAACCGGCCTCAAGAGCGACTGGCTCGATCGCCGGATCAGCACCACCCTGGCCTGGTTCCAGCTGGAGCTCTACAACCGCACCGTAGCCGATTCCCTCAAGCCGGGTACCTTCTACCAGACCGGGCTGGAGCGCAATCGCGGCGTCGAGTTCAGCGTGGCCGGAGAAGTGGTGCGGCATTGGTTCCTGCGTGCCGGCTGGACGCAGCAGAACGCCAAGGTGCTGCAGGCCGAACCGCAATTCACCGGCAAGCGCGCCAGCGGCGTATCGGCCCGCAATGGCAGCCTGTTCGTCTCCTACGCGCCGCCACTGGGGTGGTTCGGCGAGACCGGCCTGATCGTCGAGGGCGCGCGTTTCGCCGACCGCGACAACCTGGTCGAGTTGCCCGCCTATCCCCGGCGGGATGCCATGGTGGGTTATCGCCTGCAGCGTGCCGATTTCACCCTGGCCGCGACCAATCTGGCCGGCCGCCGCTACTACGCCAGCGCCACCGGAGCCTCCCAGATCATCCCGGGGGCGCCAAGGACGCTGTCGTTCACGGCGACCTACAGGTTCTGAACCCGAGGTCGCCCATGCCCTGGCGCGTACCCGCTGTCATGTGCGCGGGGCCGGGGCATTTTCCGCAAAGGCGGGCATGCCCGCCAGCCGCGTATGGATGCCCGCCAGCGTCGGCCATTGCGACAGGTCGATGCCCATACGTTCGGCATTGACCGTCTGCGGGAACAGCAGGATGTCACCCAGCGAAGCTTGCTGACCACCGACGAACGGCCCGGCCTGGTGGCTCTGCAGCAGGCGGTCGATGGCCTGCAGACCTTCCATCACCCAGTGCCGGTTCCAGTCGGCGATCTCCGCAGCCGTCACCCCGGGCAGGGTCGACAGCCGGCGCGCCACCCGGGGCGGGACCAGCGCATGGATTTCGGCGGCGATGGCGATGGCGACCGAGCGCGACAGCGCGCGCTGTTCCAGTCCCTTGGGCAGCAGCGGCGGCTCCGGATGCAGCTCGTCCAGGTATTCGATGATGGCGATGGATTGCGTGATCAGCCCGCCCTGATCCGTCACCAGGGCCGGCACCAGACCTTGCGGATTGATGCGCAGGTAGTCCTCGCGGCGGTTTTCCGGATCGTCGCCGAGGATGGAGACCGGCAGCACGTCGACCTCGATCTGCTTGATGGCCAGGGCAATACGCACGCGCGAGGCGGCCGAGGAAATGTCGTTGAGATACAGTTTCATGTCGGGTCCTTTTAAAGTGATGAATTGATGAAGCGATGAAGCGATGAAAAATCAGGGGGCAGGTAACCCCGCCGATGGCGCGGGCTTCCCGGCAGCGGTGGACAATGCCGCCAGGGCGGCTGCGGCCTGCGCCTGCTCCGGTGCGTGGGTATCCCAGGCACAGGGACTGGCCGAGATGGCCAATGCGGTGATCCAGCCGATCATGGTGCGCATGGTGTCTTCCTTTCTCTTGAAAACGATGTGAGGGTTCAGGCCAGCTCGGCAACTCAGCCGAAGGTGAAGGCATAGGCAGTGGCGCCGGGGTCGAGGAAGCGCACCTCGAAACGACGCGGCTTGACCCCGCCACGCTGGCGCACCAGCTGGAACAGCCGGGTGCGGCTGACCGTGCCGTTGCCGGCTGCATCGATGTCGGCACCATGCAGTTCCCCCGGCGCCTGGCCATCCACGCTGACCACGAAGCGCACCGGCCGGCCGTCTTCCCCGGGGCCGAGCACCAGGTGCAGGTCGCGTGCCGAAAAACGGTAGGCGATGCTGCCGTCGGCCTGCTGCAGGCTCACCGCTTCGGCACCGACCTTCCAGGTGCCGCTCAGGCTCCATTGATTCAGTTGCAGTGGCGCGGCGCTGTAGTGCATCGCCACATCGGGCCGCAGCCGTTCCGGCGAGACCATGCCGGTGGCCTGGCGATAGCCCAGATAGCTTTCCTGCGAAGCCAGCCGGGCCAGGTCCGGCGCGGCCTGGATGTCGGTGGCGTTGGGCTTCACGGCAGCATCTCCGTCACTGCCTTTCGCGCTCTGGCCGGCCTCCTTGAGCAGGGCCCGGATGGCCTCTTCGGTGCTCTCGTAGCGCCCTTCGCCGAACTGGTGGTAGCGCAACTTGCCCTGGGCATCGGCCAGGTAGATCGCCGGCCAGTAGTTGTTGTCGAAGGCGCGCCACAGGCGGAATTCGCTGTCGACCGCGACCGGGAAGTCGAGCTTGAATTCGTTCACGGCCTGGCGCACGTTGTCCACCTTGCGCTCGAAGGCGAACTCGGGGGTATGCACCCCGATCACCACCAGGCCCTGATCACGGTATTTCTCGGCCCAGGCCCGGATGTAGGGCAGGGTGCGGATGCAATTGATGCAGGAATAGGTCCAGAAATCCACCAGCACCACCTTGCCGCGCAACTGTTGCGCCGATAGCGGGGCCGAGTTCAGCCACTGCACGGCACCGTCCAGGGCCGGCAATGCGCCTTCGACCGGCAGGGTGCTGCGGTAGGGGCGCCTGGCCGTCTCCGCCGGATGATCGATTGCGCCGCCAGCCATGGCTGCGGCAACTGGCCCGCGTGGCGGTGCCAGCAGCTCGAGCAGGCGGGTCTCAAGACCTTCGGTAGCGCTGGCCTTCGCCGCCAGCGGCAGGCTCGCGCCCACGGCAATGCTGGCGACCCCGGCCAGCACGGCTACGCCCAGCAGCCGGCGCAGCCACTCACCCATCCCCAGCCGACGGCGCAGAACAGCCATCACACCGGCCCCAGCGGACAGGACCACGGCCAGCATGCAGGCCGCCCCGCTGGCGTAGGCCAGCAGCAGGGTGGCAGTGTGCGGCGTCGGGCCGGCCCAGGCGGCGGCCGACAGCACCAGGCCCAGGATGGGGCCGGCGCAGGGTGTCCATAGCAGGCCGGTGGCCGCGCCCAGCAGCACGGCTGCGGCTACGCTCTCGCGCCCGCCCCGTGGCGTCCCACCGCGCTCGGCCAGCGCATTGCCCAGCAGTACGCCCGGGCGCGCCAGTAGTGTGGCCAGCGTGGGCGACATCAGCGTCAGACCGAACAGGGCCAGCACCAGCATGGCAGCGACGCGACCCGCTTCATTGACATGGACGGCCCAGTTGGCGCCCACCGCAGCCAGCGTGGCCACGGCAGCAAACACCAGCGCCATGCCCGCCAGCAGCGCCAGGCGCAGCCGCCATGGCTGGTCGGCGCGGGCCAGCAGGAAGGGCAGGACCGGCAGGATGCAGGGGCTCAGCAAGGTGAGCGCTCCGCCGAGGAAGGCGGCAAGATAGAGGGTCATGATGTACAGGCCGGCAAGGGCGGTGTGATTGGCGACCCGTGCATGAGACCGCGCCGGTGTATCTGTCATGTGTAGGCCAGGGCCGGCTTGTGTATCCCTGCGTGTCCGACGACGGCGCAGCTACACGGGCTTACAATTCTTGCCAACAGCGGCGGGCTGGTAGGCTCGCGGCCTCTCAATCCGGTTGGCGGGTGGTTTTGTCGTCGTCTGTGTCCGGCATACGGCCGGATACATTGAGGTACAAATCTCCCGCCGGCAGCCCTTGCAGGGGAGGCTTGCAAGACGTAAAAGACAGGGTCGCGCACTTTCACTCGAGCCAGTTCCGCCTCCGGCCGGCTGCAAGCTCAAAGCTGAAAGCGACAACACTGAACACAACAAGGGAAGGGCAGGCAGGTGGAACACATCGATCACATCCTCATCGTCGACGACGACCGCGACATCCGCGAACTGGTGGCCGACTACCTGAAAAAGAACGGTTTGCGCGTGGACGTGGCCGGCGATGGTCGCCAGATGCGTGCCTTCGTCGCCAGTAACGCCGTGGACCTGATCGTGCTGGACATCATGATGCCCGGCGACGATGGCCTGGTCCTGTGTCGCGAGCTGCGCGCCGGCAAGCACAAGGCCACCCCCATCATCATGCTCACCGCCCGTTCGGAGGAGACCGATCGCGTGGTCGGCCTGGAAATGGGCGCTGACGATTACCTGGCCAAGCCGTTCGCCGCCCGCGAACTGCTGGCGCGCATCAAGTCGGTGCTGCGCCGGACCCGCATGCTGCCGCCCAATCTGCAGGTCAGTGAAGCCGGCCGGCTGCTGCGCTTCGGTCCCTGGCGGCTGGATACCTCGGAGCGCCACCTGCTGGCGCCTGATGGCATGGTGGTCACCCTCAGCGGCGCCGAATACCGCCTGCTGCGGGTGTTCGTCGATCACCCGCAGCGGGTGCTCAATCGCGACCAGCTGCTGAGCCTGACCCAGGGGCGCGAAGCCGAGATCTTCGACCGTTCCATCGACCTCCTGGTCAGCCGGCTGCGCCAGCGGCTGGACGATGACGCGCGCGAACCGCGCTACATCAAGACCATCCGCAGCGAGGGTTATGTGTTCTCGATGCCGGTCGAGATCGAGGAAGCCCGCCCGTGACCACGCGTTCAGCTGATGCCGGCGTACCCAGGCGCGTGCTGCGCATGCCCCGCACCCTGGGGGCGCGCCTGTTCCTGATCTTCCTGGCGGCGCTGGCGCTGGCCCATATCCTGTCCTTCGCCGTGCTGTTCCTGGAGCGCTATACCGCAGCGCGCGCGGTCATGCTCGATACGCTGGAAAACGACGTGGCCACCTCGGTCGCCATTCTCGATCGCCTGCCCGCCGCCGAGCGGCCGCAGTGGCTGGCGCCGCTGCAGCGTGATACCTATGGCTATGTCATCGGCGAAGGTCGCGCCGGCATCCCCGAACTGTCGCCCCGGGCGCAGCAGATCGCTGCGCGCATCCGGGCCGCACTGGGTGGCCGCTATCCCTTCACGATGCAGACCGTTCCCGGTCCGCGTGAACATCTGCAGGCGCATCTGCGCCTGTCCGATGGCAGCGCACTGACGGTGGATCTGCATCCGGCCATGAAGCCGCTCACCCAGTGGCTGCCCTACGTGCTGGTGGCGCAATTGCTGTTGCTGGTGCTGTGCAGCTGGTTCGCGGTGCGATTGGCCTTGCGTCCGCTGGCCGACCTCGCCGCCGCTGCCGACCGCCTCGACCTGGGCCGTCCGGGCCCGCCCCTGCAGGAGGACGGTCCGGCCGAAGTCGCCCACGCCGCGACTGCCTTCAACGCCATGCGCGAGCGCATCGCCGATCACCTGCAGGAACGCATGCAGATCCTGGCGGCGGTCTCGCACGACCTGCAGACGCCGCTGACGCGCATGCGGCTGCGTGCCGAGATGGCCGATCCCAGCAGCGAGCGCGACAAGCTGCTCAACGACCTGGCCGAAATCCAGCGTCTGGTGCAGGAGGGCATCGCCTATGCGCGCAGCGCCCACGGCAATGACGAGGCCGCCGTGCGCATCGACCTGGCCTCGTTCCTGGAGAGCATGGTCTTCGATTATCAGGACAGCGGCCAATCGGTGACGCTGGCCGGCACCCTGCCCACGCTGGCCCTGATCACCCGCAGCCATGCGCTGCGTCGCATCCTCACCAACCTGATCGACAATGCGCTCAAGTTCGGTGGGGCCGCCGAGGTGCAAGCCAGTATCCTGCCCGCCGGGCAGTTGCGCATCGCAGTGCGCGACCATGGCCCGGGTATCCCCGAGGACCAGCTGGAGGCGGTATTCCAGCCCTTCGTCCGCCTGGAAGGCTCGCGCAACCGCAGCACTGGCGGCACCGGCCTGGGTCTGGCCATCGCCCGCCAGCTGGCGCTGGCCCTGCAGGGTAGTCTGGTGCTACGCAACCGGTCGGATGTGCCGCAGGGGCTGGAGGCGGAACTGGTGATCAGTTCCCTTTCCTGAGTCGGCGGGGACCTGGGCCGGTGGCTGTTGGTTGTTGGTTGCTGGTTGCTGGTTGCTGGCGCAGGATTGCGTATCCCAATGTATCCGGCGTGGCCGCCGCTACACCGGCTTGCAAAACCAGGCTTGGCCGTACACAAGGGCGATACATCGGCGCGGCATTCTCCTTCATGTCCCATCCACATGAACGGAGAACCCGATGACACAGGAAATCAATCTTCAACGCCGCCGCCTGTTCGGTGGCGCCGCGGCCACCGCCGGCACTGCCATGGTCGCGCAACTGGGCCTGTCGGCCACGGCGTGGGCGCAGTCGCCCGGCCTCGATGAGGGCGCCCTCGGCAAGGTGATGCCGGGCGTGCACACTTCCTTCGGCCAGATCAGGCAGGTGCAGGCCGGCCTGCTCGATGTCGGCTACGCCGATGTCGGTCCGGCCGATGGTCCTGTCGTGATCCTGCTGCATGGCTGGCCCTACGACATCCATAGTTTCGTCGACGTGGCCCCGGCCCTGGCGGCGGCCGGTTATCGCGTACTGGTCCCTTACCTGCGTGGCTACGGCAGTACCCGCTTCCTGTCGGCGTCGACCGTGCGCAATGGCCAGCAGGCGGTCGTGGCACTGGACATCATTGCGTTCATGGATGCACTCAACGTTGATCGCGCCATCTTCGGCGCCTTCGACTGGGGTGCGCGCACCGCCTGCATCATCGCCGCCCAGTGGCCGCAGCGCGTCAAGGCGCTGGTCTCGGTGAGCGGCTACCTGATGACCAATGTCGATGCCGGCCGCCAACCGCTGCCGCCGCAAGCCGAGCTGGACTGGTGGTACCAGTTCTACCTGGCCACCGATCGCGGCGTGGCCGGCTATGAAAAGTACCGCAAGGCTTTTAACCGACTGATCTGGCAGACGGCCTCGCCGCGCTGGCATTTTGACGACGCTACCTATGCCCGCAGCGCCGCCGCGTTCGATAATCCGGACCATGTCGCCATCGTGGTGCACAACTACCGCTGGCGTCTGGGCCTGGCACCGGGCCAGACGCAGTACGACGCGCTGGAGCAGCGCCTGGGCAGCTTCCCCGTGATCACGGTGCCCACCATCACCCTGGAAGGGGACGCCAACGGCGCCCCGCACCTCGAGCCGGCGCTCTATCGCAAGCGCTTCGCCGGGCCGTATGCGCACCACACCTTGACCGGCGGCATCGGCCACAACCTGCCGCAGGAAGCTCCGCGCGAGTTTGCGCTGGCCGTCGTCGAGGCCGATCGCTTGTCGGCCTGATCGCTGGCCTCATCCCAACATCCAGATAAAAGGAAACATCATGCAACGTAGTCTCAACAAAAAAATAGCCTTCGTTACCGGAGGTTCGCGCGGCATCGGCGCGGCCGTTGTTCGCAAGTTGGCGCGCCAGGGCGCGGTGGTCGCATTGACCTTTGCGGGTAGTCATGACAAGGCCAGTGCATTGGTTGCCGAGATTCATGCCGCAGGCGGCCGGGCGCTGGCGATCCAGGCCGACAGTGGTGACCCGGCGGCGCTGCAGGCCGCCATTGCGCAGGTCGTCTCCGAGTTCGGACGCATCGACATTCTGGTCAATAGCGCCGGGCTGTTGCTGCGTGGGGAAGTGGAAGACTTCGCGCTGGAAGATTTCAACCGCATGTTCGAAGTCAATGTGCGCGCAGCATTTGTCGCGGTTCAGGCCACCTTGCCGCACATGGCCGCTGGTTCGGCCATCGTGTTGATAGGCAGCGTGGTGGCCGAACGCGCCGGCTTCCCTGGCAGTGCGGTGTATGCGATGACCAAGGGAGCGCTGGCATCACTGACTCGCGGACTGGCGCGCGACCTGGGGCCTCGTGGTATTACGGTGAGCAATGTGCAGCCGGGGCCGACCGTGACAGATATGAGTCGGGGCGGCGAACCGGAGATGGCCGCCTTGCTGACACCGATGATGCCCATTGGTCGCCTTGGACAGCCGGAGGAAATCGCCGATTTTGTAGCCTTCCTGGTATCGGAGGAGGGGCGCCTCATCACCGGCGCCAGTCTCACTATTGACGGCGGTTTCCTGGCCTGAACCTGATCCCCTCCGAAACCTCGCTTTCAATACAGCGTCTGTGAAGACTCATGCACCAGCTGTGCATACAGCTGATGGCGCAGGCCGGCGATCTCGCCGGCCTGAACCGCTTCCAGCACGGCGCAGCCGGGTTCGTTGAGGTGATGGCAGTTGTAGAAGCGGCACTTGCCCAGGTAGGGTGTGAAGTCACGGAAGGCGCGTTCCAGCATGCCTTCGGAGAGCTGGTACAGGCCGAATTCCTGGAAGCCCGGGGAGTCGATGATGCTGGCCCCGCCCTCCATCTGGTACAGGCGGGTGAAGGTGGTGGTGTGCTTGCCGGTGTCGAGCGCGGCCGAGATTTCGCGGGTGGCGATGTCGGCGTCCGGCACGATCAGGTTGATGATGGAGGACTTGCCCATGCCGGACTGGCCGATCAGGATGGTGCTCTTGCCGGCCAGCAGCGGCATGAAGGCGGCGCGGGTCTCGTCCGGGTGGGCCTTGGCCGAAACCTCGTGTACCGGATAACCCAGGCGCGCATAGACCTGCAGGCGTTCGCGGGTCTTCGGCAGGGCCTCGGTGATGTCGGTCTTGTTCAGGATCAGGTGGGCTGACACGCCCGCCGATTCGGCCGCCACCAGCGCGCGCGAGACCAGGTCGTCGGTAAAGCTGGGCTCGGTCGCCACCACGATGAACAGCTGATCCACATTGGCCGCCAGCAGCTTGGACTTGTACTGGTCGGAGCGGTACAGCAGGGTCTTGCGCTCGTCGATGGCCTCGATCACGCCCTGGTCCGGCGAAGTGCGCGCCAGGCGGATGTGGTCACCCACGGAGACGTCGCTCTTCTTGCCACGGGTGACGCAATGCAGTTTCTGTTCCCCTGCCTGCACAAGATAATGCCGCCCGTGGGCGGCGATCACCAGACCGGATTCCAGGTCGGCCTTGGCGGCCGGTCCGGCGCCGCGTGCTGCGGCTTGCTTGCGGCCAGCCATCAGGCGTTGGCGCGCTGGGCGAAGATGGCGTCGACCTTGGCCGCGCAGACGAAGTCGTTGGCCGAGAGACCGCCACGGCCGTCGTTGACGCTATGGGTATCGAAACGCACGCTGCAGCGGTTGTAGCTCACGCCCAGGTCGGGGTGATGGTCTTCGGCATGGATCACCCAGGCAATCGCATTGACGAAGGCCAGGGTCTCGTAATAGTTGGCGAAGGCGAAGCTGCGCGCCAGCTTGCCGCCTTCGATCTTCCATTCGGGCAGGGCGGCCAGGTGGCTGGCGAGGGCGGCGTCATCCAGGGCCTCGATGGGCTGGACGCAACGGGAAGCGGCGAGGGTGCTTGCGGTAATGCTCATGGGGTTCTCCAACGGTCAGGAAGCTGCATGCCCCTGACCTGTATGCAATGAAAGAAATCAGTGATTGCCAGCCGGCGCAGGTGCTGCCATGGCGCCATGCAGGTGCCGGATGCGCAGCGATGCAGGCGGATGCGAATCGTAGAAGGCCGAGTGCAGCGGGTCGGGGGTGAGCGTGGAGGCGTTGTCCTCATACAGCTTGACCAGCGCCGAGACCAGGTCCTGCGCATGGGTATGCTGGGCGGCAAAGGCATCGGCCTCGAACTCGTGCTTGCGCGAGGACAGCGACGACAGCGGCGAGAGCAGGAAAGTGAAGATCGGCAGCACCAGCATGAACAGGATCAGCGCCATCGCGTCGTTGCTGCCCAGCAGCAGCGGGTCCACGCCCAGCCCGGTATAGAACCAGGCCTGGCCTTTCAGGTAGCCCAGCAGGGCCAGCAGCGCCAGCGACATGGCAAACATCACCACCACCCGCTTGACGATGTGCTTGAGCTTGAAGTGGCCCAGTTCGTGGGCCAGCACGGCCTCGATCTCGTGCGGGGCCAGGCGCGCCAGCAGGGTATCGAAGAAGACGATGCGCTTGCCCGAGCCGAAGCCCGAGAAATACGCATTGCCATGCGCGCTGCGCTTGGAACCATCCATCACGAACAAGCCCTTGGAAGCGAAGCCCACGCGCTGCATCAGACCCTCGATGCGGCTGCGCAGGCTGTCGTCTTCCAGCGCGGTGAACTTGTTGAACAGCGGGGCGATGAAGCTGGGATAGATCACCAGCATCAGCAGCTGGAAGGCGCACAGCACCACCCAGGTGTAGAACCACCACAGCGCGCCGGCCTTGTCCATCAGCGTCAACACCACCCACAGCAATGGCAGGCCGATCACTGCGCCCACCAGGCTCTGCTTGATCATGTCGCTGAAGAACAGGGCGCGGCTCATCTTGTTGAAGCCGAAACCGGCCTCCAGACGGAACTGGCGGACATAGTCGAAGGGAAGGTCGACCAGGCCGGAGATGATGCCGAAGCCGGCCACCAGGGCGATCTGGTAGAGCATCCCGGGGCCGCCGGTCCAGCCCAGCAGCAGGCTGGAGAGCCACTGCAGCCCGCCCAGCAGGGTGAAGCCAATCAGTACCGCCGCATTGACCAGCAAGGTCACCAGCCCGAACTTGGTGCGCGCGACGGTGTAGTCGGCCGCCTTCTGGTGGGCCGACAGGGGAATCTTCTCGGCGAACTCGGGCGGCACGGCGGCGCGATGCGCGATCACATGGCGGATGTGGCGCGACGCCAGCCAGAACCGCACCCCCAGGCTGATCCCCAGGAACACGATGAACAAAACGGAAAACGAAAGTGAAGACATGCGTACCCTGTGCGAAAATATGAAGATTCGTATCGAAATTCGTCAAGAAGTTCGTAGCCCGACTCAAATGCTCGCCGCCGCACTGTTGGCAAGACATCGAGTCATGACGCCCGGCGTGTGCCGGGCGAGCGAACCAGGCAATGGAACCATGCAGCAGATGGGGCCAGATCCCCATCCCGTCAATAAGGAAGAATTATGTCACAAGCCCCCGCCGCGCCCGTCCGGCCCAATGAAATGAACCTGATCTGGGTCGATATGGAAATGACCGGACTGGACCCGGACAAGGATCGCATCATCGAAGTGGCCGTGGTGGTTACCGATGCAGAACTGAACATCCTGGGCGAAGGCCCGGTGCTGGCCGTCCATCAGTCCGACGAACTGCTGGACGGCATGGATGCCTGGAACAAGGGAACCCACGGCCGCTCGGGCCTGATCGACCGCGTCAAGGCTTCCACCGTCACCGAAGCCGATGCCGAGCAGCAGATCATCGCCTTCCTGAAGCAATACGTCCCGGCCGGCAAGTCGCCCATGTGCGGCAATTCGATCTGCCAGGACCGCCGCTTCATGGTGCGCGGCATGCCCAAGCTGGAAGAATTCTTCCACTATCGCAACCTGGATGTGTCGACCCTGAAGGAACTGTGCAAGCGCTGGAAGCCGGAAATCGCCACCGGTTTCAAGAAGCGCCAGATGCATACGGCCCTGGCCGATATCCTGGAGTCGATCGAAGAGCTCAAGTATTACCGCGAGCACTTCATCAAGGAATGATGCGCAGGGCAGCCATGTTGCCCGCAATGCAATAAAAAGGCGCGCCGGCTTCCCGGTGCGCCTTTTTCGTTATGGCCGGAAATGCTTGCCCCGGTGACCTTCTGGCTTATTCGGTGCCGTCTGTGCTGCTGTCCGCGCCACAGCATTTCTTGTACTTCTTGCCACTGCCGCAGGGGCAGGGATCGTTGCGGCCGGTCTTGGGCGCTTCGCGCTGCACCTGTTCCACGGCCGACTTGCGCTTGGGCGCCCAGTAGCGGTGGATGTGAGGAATGGCAGCCTCGATCTCGATGGCCAGCTTGTGGGTCTTGACCGGGTCATCGATGAGCTTGGTTTCTTCCTCTTCCAGCTCTTCCGAGCCCAGCAGGTAGATCGGGCGCATCAGCGGGGCCAGGTTGGAATGGAAGATTTCGTCCCATTGCTCGGCGCGCAACTGGATTCCTTCCCAGAAGCCCCAGGCCCAGGCCTCGGCGTCCAGCAGCGGCTTGCCTTCATGTTCACGTTCGCAGAACAGGGGCTCGTACTCCTTGGGCGCCACTTCGAAGGTGATGGCGATTTCGTTCATGCTGCGCGCGATCAGGCTGGTGATGCGCTCGGCTTCCTTGCCGTTCTTGAACTTGGGCGTGTCTTCCGGACGGCTGCCCCAGACCCGCGGCAGCCATTCGGCCATCAGCACTTCCTGCGGACCGATGGCCAGCGCCGTCAGGTAGCCGTGCAGGGTGTCCATGGTCATCACATCGTCGGCGCAGCGATCGGAGAGGAGAAAATCGTCGAGTTCGTCGAATTCGGCGTCGGAAAGGGGCTGGTCGAGTTGCATGATGGGTCCGGTTGCTGAAGATTGCTATTACCAAAGGCAGGAGTGTAAAGGCATTCAGCCAGGGGCGCGAGCATTGTCGGCGTTGGCTGCCGCAATCTGCTGCGGCGCGGGCGCCGTGGACAGTACAATAGCCGGATGAATCAAGCCGCCACTGCTGACATCCCTGACGTCCCCGACGCCACCTCCTTCGCCACGCTCTCGCCCGATACCGTGCTCGATGCCCTCGACGCCCTGGGCCTATATGGCGACGGCCGCCTGCTGGCATTGAACAGCTATGAAAACCGGGTCTACCAGGTCGGCATGGAAGACGGCCCGCCGCTGGTGGCCAAGTTCTACCGGCCTCTGCGCTGGTCGGATGCGCAAATCCTCGAAGAACATGATTTTTCGCAGGAGTTGGCCGACGAAGAGGTCCCGGTAGTGCCGGCCATGCGCCTGGACACCGGCGCCACCCTGCATCGCCATGCCGGGTTCCGCTTTGCCGTGTTCCAGCGCCATGGCGGCCGCGCCCCTGAGCTGGACGATGCCGACACCCTGGAACGCCTGGGCCGCTTCATCGGCCGCATCCATGCGGTGGGTATGCGCCGTCCCTTCGTCGAGCGCCCCGCGCTGGACCTGGCCAGCTTCGGCCATGAGCCGCGCGACTGGCTGCTGGCGCATGACTTCATTCCCATGGATGTGGCCACCGCCTGGCGTACCACGGTCGAACAAGCCCTGCAGGGCGTGCAACGCTGCTACGACCGCGCAGGCGACATCCGCAGCCTGCGCCTGCACGGGGATTGCCATGTCGGCAATGTCCTGTGGACCGATGCCGGCCCGCATTTCGTCGATTTCGACGACAGTCGCAGTGGCCCTGCCGTGCAAGATCTGTGGATGCTGCTTTCCGGCGAGCGACGCGAGATGGTCGGGCAACTGGCCGACCTGCTGGCCGGGTATGAAAGTTTCTGCGAATTCGAACCGCGAGAACTGTACCTGATCGAAGCGCTGCGTACGCTGCGGCTGATTCATTATTCCGCCTGGCTGGCGCGCCGCTGGGACGACCCGGCGTTTCCGGCCGCCTTCCCCTGGTTCAACACCCAGCGCTACTGGCAAGACCGCATCCTGGAATTGCGCGAGCAGATCGCGCTGATGGATGAGCCGCCCCTGTGGCCGGTGTGAACCGGCACCGATGAACCGCCTGACCTGTTTCCCCCATCTTCCATGAGCCAATCCCTTACCCGCTGCGGCTGGGTCAACCTTGCCAACCCTCGCTACGTCGAGTACCACGACCACGAGTGGGGCCTGCCCTGCCACGACGAAACCCGACTCTTCGAAATGCTCAACCTGGAAGGCGCCCAGGCCGGGCTGTCCTGGGAGACCGTGCTCAACAAGCGCGAGACCTACCGCGCTGCCTTCGACCAATGGGATGCCGAGAAGATCGCCCGCTACGACGAGCGCAAGGTGGCGCAATTGCTGGCCGACCCCGGCATCGTGCGCAATCGCCTGAAGGTGGCCGCCACCATCGGCAATGCCCGCGCCTACCTCAAGCTGCGCGAGGAAGTGGGCGGGCTCGATCCCTATCTGTGGGGCCAGGTCGATGGCCAGCCCATCGTCAACCGCTGGGCCTCGCTGGCCGACTGCCCGGCCAAGACCCCGCTGTCGGACGCCATTTCCAAGGACCTCGCCAAGCGCGGCTTCAAGTTCGTCGGGTCCACCATCATCTACGCCTATCTGCAGGGCGTGGGCGTGATCAACGACCACGTGCGCGATTGCCATTGCCACGGTCGCTGAGTCGACCTGTACCAAAGGGTGGCATGAAGACGGAATGAGGACGGGCGGCCGTGGTCGGGTTTGGTTTACACTCGCAGCCTGCGGCGGTGCATCAGGACTGCCGGGATAGATTCACGAGGCCGGCTGGCGCCATGCCAGGCCGGTGAAGTATGGGAGTAGCATGATTTTCGTCAAATGGTTTGGCTGGTCGGTCCTCTGGCTGCTGCCGCTGCTGCTGCGCACGGTGGCGCGCGCGCTCGGCCGCAAGTCCATCTTCGGCGGCCGCGGCGCCATCCGCCTTTGGTGTGGCAGCCTGTTGCTGCTGGCCGCCAGCGGCGCGCTGGAAGCGCTGGTGCGCGCACAACTGAGCAACAGTGATGATGGCCCCAGCGGCGACCTGGTCGGCGCGGCCCTGATGGAAGCCCTCGGCGGCAAGATCAGCAAGGGCATCGCTGCCGTGGTCTTGCTGGCGTTGCTGGCGCTGGGCCTGAAGTGGTTGCTCGGTGCCATCTTTGGTCGTAACGATGCGCAGAGCCGCGACGATCACCCGGAGCTGGACCTGGGACCACCCCGACGCGGCAGCATCGAGAGCGAACGCGTACGCCTGAGCAGTCAGCGCAGCAGTTTCCCGGCGGGCGCCGAGCGTCGCACGCCAGCGGTGCGCCCGCCCGTGCCGCCTCGCACAGCGGCCCATGCATCTGGCCATGCCGCGAACCGCTCGCCGGTGGGTTCGCCCTTCGAGCCGCGCCCGCGTCCGGCCCGCCTCACGCCGACCCCCGCCAATGAGCGCCCGCACGAGGGTGCTGCCCGTGACGACTGGAAGGTACCGCTGTCGGCCCTGACCGGCGGCCAGTCGCGCCATGCCCAGGCAGGGCAGGGCGGCCAAGGCGGGCAAGGGGGCAAATGGCCTTCGCTCAATCCCCGTCCGTCCGGCCCCGCCGCCAAGGCGCGCCCGGAATCCGAATGGGCCGCTTTCGAAACCCTGCGCCCGACCGAAGCCATGCTGGCCCGCGCCGCCGCCAGCCGCGCCATCTCGGCCGCCAGTGCCGCCGCCGACGCCAGCCTCTCGCGGGCGGCCAGCCCGGCGTTACCGATCCGCCCGATTCCGTCCTCGATTGCCCGTTCCGCCAGTGACCAGCAGGCAACGCCGTCCCCGCTCAATCCGACCCGCAGCATCCGCATCAGCAGCGTAGGCCGTGCCGCGCCGCAGGCTGCAGCGCCGACCGGGCCGACACCGCGTGCCGATGTGATTCCGACCCGCCTGATGCGCTCCCTGCACGAGGCCGATGGTCTGCAGGGGCCGACGCCACCGGCCGCGCCCATCGTGCCGATGGCGCCGATAGTGTCGATGCAGCCGCCTTCGCCACTGCCTTCCGCGCTGCAGGAGCCACTCATCCCCGACCTGCCGACCGTGCCCGAGCTGCCGCTGGCGGGGGCAAGCTGGGCACCGGCCGAACCCGCACAAGCGCCCGTCGCGCCCGCGTCGGAGCCGGAAGCGCTCTCGCCCGCCGACGACGAACCGATCGACCTCGGCACCTTCAATGCGCCCTGGTTCGACATGCTGCCCGATCCGGCATCGCCAGCATCGCCGGCGTCCCAGCAGCCGGCCTTCACCGTGCGCATGCCCGAACCGCAGCCGGCCGTGGCCGCGCCGGTGGCCAGGGTCTATCCCGAGCACGAGGACGAGCCCCGGGTGGATATCCCGCTGCCCTCGCTGGACCTGCTGGACGAAGTCCCCGAGTCGCGCATCGAGATCGATCCCGAGCAACTGCAGGAAACCGGCCGCCTGATCGAACAGCGTCTCAAGGAATTCAAGGTCCCCGTGACCGTGCTGGGCGCCGAAGCCGGCCCGGTGATCACCCGCTTCGAAGTGGAACCGGCGCAGGGCGTGCGCGGCGCCCAGGTGGTGAATCTGATGAAGGACCTGTCGCGGGCGCTGGGGCTGACCTCCATCCGGGTGGTCGAGACCATCCCCGGCAAGACCTGCATGGGCCTGGAACTGCCCAATGCGCGCCGGCAGATGATCAAGCTCTCCGAGATCGTCCATTCCCAGGCCTACCGCAAGTCGTCGTCGCACCTCACCATTGCCATGGGCAAGGACATCACCGGCACGCCCGTGGTGACCGACCTGGCGCGGGCACCGCACATGCTGGTGGCCGGTACCACCGGCTCGGGCAAGTCGGTGGCCATCAATGCCATGATCCTCTCGCTGCTCTACAAGGCCACGCCCGAGGAAGTGCGCATGATCATGATCGACCCCAAGATGCTGGAGCTGTCCATCTATGAGGGTATCCCGCACCTCCTGGCACCGGTGGTGACTGACATGCGCGAGGCCGCCCATGCCCTGAACTGGGCGGTGGACGAGATGGAGCGCCGCTACAAGAAGATGTCCAAGCTGGGCGTGCGCAACCTGGCCGGCTACAACCAGAAGCTGGACGAAGCCGCCGCCCGTGGCGAGAAGATTCCCAATCCCTTCAGCCTCACGCCGGACGCTCCGGAACCGCTGGAAAAGCTGCCCACCATCGTGATCGTGATCGACGAACTGGCCGACCTGATGATGGTGGTCGGCAAGAAGGTCGAAGAGCTGATCGCCCGCCTGGCGCAGAAGGCGCGGGCGGCCGGCATCCACCTGATCCTGGCCACCCAGCGTCCTTCGGTGGACGTGATCACCGGCCTGATCAAGGCCAACATCCCGACCCGCGTGGCCTTCCAGGTGTCTTCCAAGATCGACTCGCGCACCGTGCTGGACCAGATGGGTGCGGAATCCCTGCTGGGCCATGGCGACATGCTGTTCCTGCCGCCAGGCTCGGGCTACCCGCAGCGCGTGCACGGCGCCTTCGTGTCCGACGAAGAGGTGCATCGCGTGGTGGAATACCTGAAGTCCTTTGGCGAGCCGCGTTATATCGAGGAAATCCTGGCCCCGCCGATGTCCGAGGACACGGCCCAGGCCGACATGTTCGCCGGTGGCGAGGGGGGCGATCCGGAGTCCGATCCGCTCTACGACGAGGCCGTGGCCTTCGTGCTCAAGACACGGCGCGCCTCGATCTCGTCGGTGCAGCGGCAATTGCGCATCGGCTACAACCGTGCGGCGCGGCTCGTAGAACAGATGGAGACAGCCGGCGTGCTCTCGGCCATGTCGCGCAACGGCAGCCGCGACATTCTGGTCCCGCCCTCTGGCGGCGAGGAATAGAGGCAACGGCATCGGTGCCAGCGCCATCGCGAATATCCGGCGGCACAAGACAAAACGGCGAACCCTTGCAGGTTCGCCGTTTTGCTTGAACGCCGTCTCGGGCGATCAGACCATCAGAGCGCCAGTCCTCAGATATCCAGCTGGGTCACCAGCTTGGTATTGATGTAGGCCTCGATGGCTTCGGTACCGCCTTCGGAACCATAGCCACTGTCCTTGACGCCGCCGAAGGGCAGTTCCGGGAAGGCCAGGCCCAGGTGGTTGATGGTCAGCATGCCGCTTTCCACACGTGCGGCCAGTGCGTGCTTGGTCTGTGCCGACTTGGCGAAGGCATAGGCCGCCAGGCCGAAGGGCAGGCGATTGGCTTCGGCGATGACTTCATCGAGGGTCTCGAAGGAGTTGATCAGTGCCAGCGGACCGAAGGGCTCTTCATTCATCACGCGTGCGCTCAGCGGCACGTTGGTCAACACGGTGGGCTGGAAGAAGTAACCCTTGTCACCGATGCGCTTGCCACCGGTGCGCAGTTGCGCGCCGTTGGAGACGGCATCGTCGATCAGCGCTTCCAGTGCAGGAATACGGCGCTTGTTGGCCACCGGACCCATGTTCACGCCAGCTTCCAGGCCATTGCCGACCTTCAGTTGTTCGGCATAGGTGACGAACTTGTCGACGAAGGCGTTGAACACGCCCTTCTGCACCAGGAAGCGGGTCGGCGACACGCATACCTGACCGGCATTGCGGAACTTGGACGTCGCCAGGGTCTTGGCGGCCAGGTCCACATCCACGTCATCGAACACCATGGCCGGCGCATGGCCGCCCAGTTCCATCGTGGCGCGCTTCATGTGCTGGCCGGCCAGCGCCGCCAGTTGCTTGCCCACCGGAGTGGAACCGGTGAAGGAAATCTTGCGGATCACCGGATGCGGGATCAGGTATTCCGAAATCTCCGCCGGCACGCCATAGACCAGGTTGATGACGCCGGCCGGCACGCCTGCATCGGCGTAGGCACGGATCAGTTCAGCCGGCGAAGCCGGAGTTTCCTCGGGGGCCTTGACGATGATGGAACAGCCTGCCGCCAGCGCGGCCGACATCTTGCGTACCACCTGGTTGATCGGGAAGTTCCAGGGCGTGAAGGCAGCCACCGGGCCGACCGGTTCCTTGATCACCATCTGGTAGGCGCCCGGGGTGCGGGCCGGTACCAGGCGACCGTAGGTGCGGCGGGCTTCTTCGGCGAACCAGTCGATGGTGTCGGCGGCGCCCAGGGTTTCCATCTTGGCTTCGGCCAGCGGCTTGCCTTGTTCCTGGGTCATCAGGCGGGCGATCTCGTCGACGCGCTCACGCAGCAGGTCGGCTGCCTTGCGCATGATCTTGGAGCGATCGAAGGCGGACATGTTGCGCCAGATCTCGAAACCCTTTTTGGCGGCCTCCAGGGCGCGGTCCAGGTCGGCGCGGTCAGCGTGGGCGATCTTGCCGATCACTTCCTCGGTGGCCGGGTTGACGACATCGATGGTGCGACCGGAAGCGCTGGCGGTCCATTCGCCGTTGATGAAAAGCTGTACGTCCTTATACATGGGCAATCCTCGTTCGTCAGGTTGGGGGAAGGGCCGGCGCTGCCCGGTTCAGCCCAGCGGGCCGGAACCGGTGGCACGCGCTGCGGCCAGGGGGAATTCAGACAGACCGGATGCTGCCGATCTGGTTCATGCGCGATGTTGCCGACGAGGGCAGTGGCCGCTGCACGAAAGACTGTCTTTATACCATGCGCCCTGTTTTCGCGTCGCCTGCCGGCACGCCGACAGCGGCTTCCTACAAGGCCGGACGGGCCGATAAGGCGAAGGAACATTACTTCACGCGCATCGGTCACAATGGCATAACAATATGCCCAGCCGAGGTCCCCATGAGCAGCTCTCCCGCCCCATTGCATCCGGCCCGCCATGCTGCCGCCGCTCCCGCTGACGATTCCCCTGATGCGATGCCCTCCAGCGATGCCAGCCAGCACGCCGATGGGGCAACGCGCGCCGTTGGTTCTGGCAGGCAGAGCCCAGCGGCCGGCGCCACCGGCGGCGTCATCGCCGGTGCGTTGCTGAGTGCCGGCCTGGGTATCTGGCTGGGCCGCAAGCGGCGCCAGCGCCGCACGTCGGTGACACCAACGCCAACGCATGCAACGCCCCGCCCGCAGCCGGCCGCGACCACGCGGCGTGCCACTGGCGCGCACGCTGCTCATGACGCCATTCCGCAAGGCCTGGAGCAGGCCTTGCGCCTGATGACCCTGGCTACGCCATTGATCGCCGCCTGGCGCAAGGGGTCGGCGCGCGCCAGCGTGGCCAGGGCCCAAGCCAAGGCCAAGGCCAAGGCGGACGAGGCCTTGCCGCCGGATGCGCCAGCCCGCATGGACATCGTCAAGGCACGTCTGGAACCGGCGCCGTCGGACTATCTGGACCCGGCCGCCGAGGTCAAGATGATCAAGGGCGGCACGCGGCCCCAGCAGGCCTGGCAGATGACGGTGGCCGCCATCAATGCGTGGCTGGATGACTTCGCCCCCAGCATGGGGGCGGCGATCGCCTACTACACCATCTTTTCCATTGCCCCCATGCTGGTGATCGCCATCGCCGTGGCCGGCATGCTGTTCGGTCACGATGCGGCGCAAGGCGAGATCGTCAACCAGATCCGCGATATCGTCGGCACCGAAGGGGCTTTTGCCATCCAGGGCTTGCTCAAGTCGGTCAGCCAGCCCCGCGAGGGCATGATCGCTGCCGGCATTTCGGTGGTGACTCTGGTCATCGGTGCCACGGCGGTGTTTTCGGAATTGCAGAGCGCGCTGGACCGTATCTGGCGCATCCCGGCCGTCAAGCGCAAGAGCGGGGTATGGCAATTGGCCCGCACCCGTCTGCTGTCGTTCGGGCTGATCCTGGGGCTGGGCTTCCTGCTGATCATCTCGCTGGTGGTCAGTGCTGCGCTGGCAGCACTGGGGCGCTGGTGGGGCGGCTGGTTCGAGGGCTGGCAACTGATGCTGCAATTGCTGAACTTCGTGCTGTCCTTCGTGGTGTTCTCCACGCTCTTTTCGATGATCTACAAGTTCATGCCGCGGGTGACCTTGTCCTGGCGCGATGTCTGGATCGGCGCGGTCGCCACCACGGTGCTCTTCATCATCGGCAAATACCTGATCGGCCTGTACCTGGGCAGCACCGGCATGACCTCCGGCTTCGGTGCGGCCGGTTCGTTTGCGCTGCTGCTGCTGTGGATCTACTACTCGGCGCAGATCTTCCTGCTGGGCGCCGAGTTCACCTGGATCTATGCCAACAATTTCGGCTCACGTGCGCGCCGCCAAAAGCTGGTCAGTACCATCGAAGATCATCATGTGAGCCTGGAACAGGCTCAGCAGGTGGTGCGCGGCAACGACAAGCCGCGCTGAGGAGACAGCGCCAGTGCCGGACATTCTTCCACGGCCCACTGGCGCAAGGTGTCGCCGAAACCGCCACGGGCCTTGCTCTGCGGCCGGGTGCTGGTGCTCACACGGGGACGCGCACTCCAGGCGATATGGGCACCCATGGCCTGCAGTGCCTGGACCAGCGCGACATCTTCATGGCAGGACAAAGGCGGGAAGCCGCCCGCCTGGCGATAGGCCCGCGCACAGACGCCGAAGTTGGCACCGTGGATGTGGCGATGATCATCGCGATCCAGATAGTCACGGGCGAAGCGGTGCCGCACCTCCGGCGGATGGCCGCGCCAGTCATCGGGCATCACGGTGCCGCAGACGGCATCGGCCTGTAGCCCCAGCTGCGCCACCAGCCAGTCCGGGGCAACTTGCGTGTCCGCATCGGTAAAGGCCAGCCAGCGTGCTCCCTGGGCCAGCAGTTGATCGGCACCCAGCGCGCGTGCCACGCCGACCTTGCGCGCCTGTATCGGCAGCACGCTCACCGGGTGGCGGCGGGCAATGCTCTCGGAGCCATCGCTGCAGGCATCCAGCACCACCACGATGCGCACTTCCTCGCCCCGCAGATCACCATGCGCGGCGGCCTCGCGCACCGCTTGCAGGCAGGGCTCCAGCAGGGCTTCTTCATCGTGGGCGGGAATGACGATGCCTATCATGACGTGCTCCTCTCCTCGTTGTTTTACCGTCCGATCAATGAGATCAATGCGTCGGACGGATTCAGGTCTTGCGCCACAGGTCGACCAGGATGTCCTCGTCTTCATAGCAGGCCTGGCGTTTGAGCCGCGCATGGGCGTCGATCAACTGGTGCATGGGACGGGTGGCGAGCAGCCGGTCATCGAAATCCTTCTTCCAGTGGCAGGCCAGCAGATGGCCGCCGGGTGCCAGGCTGCCCGCGGCGAGCGTGGAGATCTCGGCCATCTGCGGCGCATCGAAGTAATAGCAGAGCTCGGAAAACAGGATCAGCTCGAACTCCGGCATGTCCTGCGCCGGTGCCGGCCATTGCTCGGGCAAGGCTTGCCGACGCACGTGGACATGCGGCAGATGCGCCGTCTTGTCGCGGGTGATGCGCACCGCATCTTCACAGAAGTCGGACGCCACCAGATGCCCGCAACGTTCGGCCAACTGCAAGGTCAGTTCGCCACTGCCGCAACCTGGCTCGAAGATGGCCGTGCAGTGCTGGCGCGGCAGCATCGCTGCGACGATGGCGCGCTTGCGTTGCTCGTACCAGCTGGTCCTGGTGTTCCAGGGATCGGTACTGGCCGCATACAACTGGTCGAAGTGTCCGCTGTCGCCGCTCCTCATAGGAAGAACACCTCGTAGGGACGCACGAAGTGCGCCAGCACGCCGGCCGGCAGCACCGGATCGCGCTCGCCATCGCGACCGATCTGGCTGTGGTAGCAACGCAGGGCGCGGCGCTTGCGCAGGGCGGTGTCGGCATCGAAGCCCAGCTTGTGTGCCCGGCCCCAGGGGAAGTCGCCCGACAGCGGCTGCGCCCAGTGCCAGCCCCAGATCGGCACTTCGACCAGCTTGCAGCCCAGTTCATGTTCCAGCTCGGCGGCGATCTCGCCCACCGTCTCATGGTCGGGATGGCCGTCCAGGCGCCACGGGGCAAAGACGATATCCGTGTGGCGCAGCTGCGCGATCAGCCAGGCTTTCAATTCCAGCCGGTGCTGGCGGATCTGGCCGTCCGGGATGCGGGCGCGCAGGATCTGGGCCTGCCCCGCGCCCAGACATTCCAGCGCGGCCATGCTCTCGGCCGGCCGCAGCAGAGGCAGCCGCTGCGCCAGGGGGGATGAAACGGGATGGCTGCGCTCACCATCGCTGACGGCCACCACCGCGATTTCCCGCATCATGCCCGCCAGCTGCGCGATCAGACCGCCGCAGCCCAGCGTTTCATCATCCGGATGCGGCGCCAGGATCACCGCCCGTGAGCGGGGTGGCACCAGCTTGCACAGTTCGATCTCGGGCAGCGCATGCAGACGCTGGCAGGATTGCCAGACCTCTTCGGCAGTGCCGTGGACGACATCGATATGGCGTGCGTGGTGTGCGGCGGCGCCGCGCCGTACGGGCGCAGGGGTATTCACAATAAGCATGGGGCGGACTCCTCTTGCAGGCAGGATGTGGCCAGGGCGGCCAGGTCGCGTTCGGCATGGCTCTGGCGCAGCCACACAGGCAGGTCGGCCAGCAGGCGCGCACTGCGCCGCTGGCCACAATAAGGATGGGGGCCCAGCGCAGCGCCCAGGTCGCTGATGATCTGCGTGCAGGCGCGTTCGACGATGAGGCGGGACCGCAAGGCATGACGCATGGCGTTCTCGCCCGGGAAGGCATCGATGCGCGCCGCGCTTTCGCGCAGCGTGGCTGCCGAGGTGGACAGCGCGCATTCGGCACTGCCCAGGCGTGCCAGGGCATGTGGGTCGGCACGTTGCGCCAGTTGCTCGCGCAGCAGCGCCACCAACGCCGCCGCCGCACCATGCCAGCAGGCCGCAATGCCGATGCCCCCCTGCCAGAAGCCGGGGCGGTCCAGATAGAAACCGGGCCCGCCCACCCGTTGGGCGCTGGCATTGTGCAGACGCAGGCGAGCGGTGCGCGTGGCGGACATGCCCACGGCCGCCCAGTCGTCCTCGATGATCTCGACCCCGCGCTGCCCCAGTTCCAGCGCCAGCAGCCAGGTCTGACCGGCGTCGTCGCGATGGCTCAGCAGCGCGTGCGTGACCGAGGCGGCGCCGGAGCACCAGGGCTTTTCTCCGTCCAGCAGGACATGCTCTTCCGCTGCCGGTGTGCGCATGCCAAGGCTGCCGGGACGGCCCTGGGCGCACCAGACGCCCCAGATGGAACGAGCCGGGCGCGCGTGTCCGGCTTCAGCCAGGATGGCCAGCGCATCGGTATGGGCTTCGTAGAGCTTGGCCAGCGACAGATCATGCGCGGCCACCGCTGCCAATGCCTGCCAGCGCGCCAGCGTTTCACCGTGGCCGGGCAGGGGGAGGCGATCCAGCCCCGCCGTCACCAGCTGGCGCAGCAGCCGCGCATCCAGCGTGGCCACTTGTTCGTGCGCACAAGCAGCCAGGGCGGGCGCGATGAATTGTTCCAGCTGCGCCGGCAGGGAAGGGCAATCGGGCAGATCAGCGAGGGCAGGGCGATTCATGATGACCGGGCCAGGTTCAGGGGATTCAGGCAGCCCGGGACGGGCCGCAACGATACCGAGTATGCGCGGCGCTGCGGAGGCCCGATGTCGGCGTGCAGCTGTGTTTGTCGTAGGACTTCATTAGGCCCGGCCAGGATCGGACCGTTTCTGTAGGAATCGTGCGCGCTGTAAATCCGTGCATCACCTACAGCCAAACCGGCCGGCAAATTCCATCATTGCTGCTATCCACGCAGCACCCATGCAAGCCAGCGCAACAGACACCCGTGCCAGCACCCGTGCGAAGGCCGCTGTCGCACGCAACGCTCAGAGAGACGATATGAAAACCAAGGACATTCCCGAAGACGCCAGATTCGATGAATACAACAATGCCGCCGGTGGTTGGGGCTCGGTCAAGGCACTGGGCGCCATCCTGCAGCAGGAACATGTGATCGCCACCGGCACCCGCATCCTGATGAAGCAGAACAAGCCCGACGGCTTCGCCTGCGTCAGCTGTTCCTGGGCCAAGCCGGCCGACCCGCACCTGTTCGAGTTCTGCGAGAACGGCGCCAAGGCCACCGCCTGGGAAATCACCGGCAAGCGCGCCACCCCGGCGTTCTTCGCAAGCCACACGGTGAGCGAGATGGAAAGCTGGAACGACCTCGAACTCGAATCCACCGGCCGCGTCACCGAGCCCATGAAATACGACCCGGCCAGTGACCGCTATCTGCCCGTCACCTGGTCAGAGGCATTCGACGACATCGCCGCCCGGCTGCGCGCGATGGATCCGAAGAAGGTGGTGTTCTATGCCTCCGGCCGGGCGTCGCTGGAGACCTCCTACCTGTACCAGTTGATGGCCCGCATGTATGGCTGCAACAACCTGCCCGACAGCTCCAACATGTGCCACGAATCCACTTCCGTGGCCTTGCCGCAGACCATCGGCGTGCCGGTCGGTACCGTCAGGCTGGAAGACTTCGAGCACACCGACTGCATCCTCTTCTTTGGCCACAACACCGGCACCAACGCCCCGCGCATGCTGCATCCGCTGGAAGAGGTGCGCAAGCGCGGGGTCCCCGTGATCACCTTCAACCCCTTGCGCGAGCGCGGTCTGGAGCGCTTCGTCAATCCGCAATCGCCCAAGGAAATGATCACGCCCGCGCATACCGACATCAGTTCGCAATACGTGCAGATCCGCATAGGTGGCGATACGGCGGCCGTGGTGGGCATGGCCAAGCGCATCCTGGAGCGCGATGACCGGGCCCAGGCCGAAGGTTTGCCGCGCCTCCTGGACCAGGCATTCATCGATGAGCACACCAGTGGCTTCGACGAATTCGCAGCCGCCGCCCGGGCTGCCTCGTGGAGCGAGATCGAGCGGCATGCCGGTGTGTCGCGCGCCGAACTGGAACTGGCCGCCGACACCTATGCCGGCGCCGGGCGGGCCATGCTCATGTATGGCATGGGCGTGACCCAGCACCGGGAAGCGGTGCGCACCATCCACATGCTGACCAATCTCTTGCTCATGCGCGGCAACATCGGCAAGCCCGGCGCCGGCATCTGCCCGATCCGTGGCCACTCCAACGTGCAGGGGCAGCGCACCGTCGGCATCACGGAAAAACCGGAGATGGTCCCCAATGACAAATTGCGCGCGCTGTATCACTTCGAACCCCCGATGGAGAAGGGGCTCAACACGGTCGAAGCCTGCGAGAAGATCCGCGATGGCGAGCTGTCGGCCTTCTTCATGCTGGGTGGTAATTTCGTGCGCGCCATCCCCGACCATGGCGTCATGGAGCCGGCCTGGCGCAACCTCCCCCTGACCGTACAAGTGGTGACGCACTTCAACCGCTCCTGCGTGATCCACGGCAAGACGGCCTACCTGCTGCCCTGCCTGGGCCGCATCGAGATCGACCGCCAGCGCGGCGGTGAGCAGGCCGTGGCGGTGGAAGACAGCACCGGCTGCATGCACGGTTCACGCGGGCGCGTCGAACCGGCCTCGCCGCATCTGCTTTCGGAACCGGCCATCATTGCCGAGCTGGCCAAGCGGCTATTGCCCTTCAACCCGCAGGTGGACTGGGACGGCTGGGTGGGCGACTATGCCCGCATCCGCGACGCCATCGAAGCCACCTATCCCGACATCTTCCGCGACTTCAACGGCCGCATGTGGACCCCAGGCGGTTTCCCGCGCCCGCTGGCGGCGCGTGAACGGCAATGGAAGACGCCCAACGGCCGCGCCAACTTCAAGACCTTCGACAGCTTCGAGCCCGACCCCGACATGCCCGCCGATGCCCCTGGCGTACTGCGTCTGATGACCACCCGTGGCGACAGCCAGTTCAACACCACCGTCTATTCGCTGGATGATCGCTTCCGTGGTGTATGGGGGACTCGCCGCGTGCTGTTGCTGAACCTGCGCGACATGCAGGCCCAGGGCCTGGTGCCGGGTGATTTCGTCACGGCCGAGACGGTCTCCGACGACGGCGTGGAGCGTCGCGTGGATCACCTGCGGGTGGAGCCTTTCGATATTCCCGTCGGCTGCGTGATGGGTTACTTCCCCGAACTGAACCGCCTCATTCCGCTGTTCCACCATGCGCGCGGCAGCAAGGTGCCGGCGGCCAAGTCGATTCCGGTGCGCTTGATTGCAGAGGTGAGTGAGCCGGTGTTGTCCTAGCTGCCCCGCGACATTATTCGAGACCAGTCCGGTTGATCGAGGGATGTGCTGGCGGGGAGCGAGAGAAGCAGGCAAGCTGCGCCTTCGGCTCTGGAAATAAGTCCAAGTCTAATAAATTCTGAATTTACTAATAATTGGACTTATAATAAAAACGCATGAACTCGATTCAGTGGCATCCACGGGCGATCAAGCAGCTCCTGAAAATCAACCGACCCGATCAGGTGAGGATCAAGGATGCCGCCGCAGGTTTGGCACTGATGCCTTATTGCCAGCAGGTGAAGGCGCTGACTCGCCACCGTTCGCAATATCGACTTCGGGTTGGCCACTATCGGATTTTCTTCAACTTTGACGGAAATGTCCGTATTGTTTCCATTGAGGAAGTGAGCAAGCGCGATGAACGCACCTACTAACATCCAGATCATCCACGGGCAGGACGGAAAGCCGGCCTTCGTCGTCATTCCTTATGCCGACTACCTCAAGGAGCATCCGTCCCAGGATGAGCAGTATGTTCCACATGAAGTGGTGGCGATGATGGTGGAGCATCAATGGACGCCCATCCGCAGCTGGCGCGAACATCTGAAGCTGACGCAGCACGAAGTGGCTGACCGTCTCGGTATTTCACAGTCGGCCTATGCGCAGCAGGAGAGCAGCATCAGGCTACGTCCGAGTTCTTTGGAAAAGATTGCCGTGGCATTGGGTGTCAGCGTCGAGCAGCTGGACTTCTGAGGTCGGGTTCGTCCAGCAATCGAAAGCTTGCGAGAGTGCGTTAAATTCCGTCCCTCCGTTGTTCGAGCTGGCCGGTGCCGGGCGCCCATGCTCGTCCTGCGAGGGTGGCGCTCATACGCCTGCCAGGGAAGGGTAAAATCCGGGAATTAGCCACAAGGTCAGGTATGCACGTCCAGACATTACGATATTTCATGATGGTCGCCACGACCGGCAGTTTCCTGGCAACGGCACGTCATTTTGAGGTGCCAGCATCGTCGGTCTCTCGTGCGATCTCATCACTGGAAACAGAACTCGGGCAGCAGCTTTTTTACCGTAGCACACGCGCGGTGCGCCTAACCGAGCAGGGGCAACGGTACTATTCGAACGTTCGACAGGCCGTAGAACTTCTTGATTCCGCGTCCGACCAGTTCGAGGACAAGAATAAAGGTATCCGCGGGCTGCTGAAGATCAATGCGCCCGATTCGCTGGGCAGACTTCATGTCTGTCACCTGGTCAACCAGTTGCAAACCAGGTATCCGGATTTGTTGGTCGAACTGACTCTGACCAATACCTTCATCGATCCGGTGCTGGAAGGCGCGGACGTCACCATCCGTGTTGGACGACTTGTCGATTCCGGTTTGATCGGAAAGAGCGTGTGCGCCCTGCGCTACGTGCTCGCCGCAAGCCCGGAGTATCTGGAGGCGCGCGGTATCCCCGAAACTCCGGAAGACCTTCTGCAGCACAATTGCCTGCTATACAAAGGCCTGCGGGAACCGCAGCGATGGCACTTCAGGCGCTCATCCAGCGAAGCATTCGAGCCATTGGTCGTGGGTGGTCCGTTACGAAGCAACAATTCCGAGGTGCTGATCAATGCCGCACTCGCGGGACGCGGAATCGTGCTGATGCCGACATGGCTTTATTCGCCGGCCAGTTTCACGGAAGGACGACTGGTGGTTTTGCTTCCAGATTGGGAGATATCGGCCTATGCCGACCCCCACTACATCCAGATTCTCTCGCCGGAAAACCGACTACGATCGCAAAAGGTACGCGAGGTATCGGCCTTCCTCGTTGAAGCAATCGGGTCGCCGCCTTATTGGGACCGCGTTTTCCCCTTCGGCTAGGCATTGCAGCGATTGCAGATCTTGCGGTCGATGCGCGACCACGCCCTCCAGCGGCTCAACGACCTGCGTGTCGACCGCCATCTACATGCAGAACTTCGCCGGTGACGAAAGTCGCCAACTCCAGAAACGTAATCGCATCGGCAATTTCGCCGGCTTCGCCGATGCGGCCCAGCGGATGAAACTTGCCTAGCATGGCGTGATCTTTCCCTGCTTGCATCGGCGTTCTGGTGGCGCCGGGTGCAACCGCATTGAAGCGAATGCGCTTTTCCGCATACTCGATCGCCAACACCCGTGTTGCCGCGTTGAGACCGCCTTTGGTCAGTGCCGCCAATCCGGAGTAGGCCCCTTTGATGCCGTTGTCGATACTGCCGGTAACGGTGACGACGTGACCGCCTTCCTGCTTTTCGATCTCGCTCAACGACAGCTGCGTGATGTGGAAAAAGCCCGCCATGTTCACGTTCATGATGGCGTTGTAGTCTTCCACCGTGTTCTCCGTGAATGGCTTGCCGATGTAGATGCCGGCATTGTTGACCAGCGTATCGATGCGACCGAAGCGAGCAAGCGCTTCTGATACGACGCGCTCTGCCGTTGAGCGGTCACCGATATCGCCGGCGACGGTGACGATGTCGGCGTCGTCTGACGGCTTGATGGTGCGCGAGCTTGCAAGCACGCGATAACCGAGCTTGCGATACGCCTTGACGATTTCGGCACCGATGCCTTGGGATGCGCCGGTAACGATGGCTACCTTTTGTGTTGACTTCATGATCTGTACCTCGAGTGAGTGGAAAGCGATTAACCAATGCAATTGGTCTTGATGAGCGCCGTCAATCCGGCCGGCTCTCAAAGACATCCTTTACTACGGCAAGCGCTGTGTATGCACTCGACCAACCCGAATAGAAAGCAACATGCGTCAAGAGCTCCGACAGCTCAGCCCGCGTCACTCCCTGATCCATCGCTCGATTGACATAAAAGGCGAGTTGCGCTGTCTGCGCGGTTGCAATGACCGAGCAAATGGTGATCAGGCAACGGTCCCGCAGCGATAGCTCAGGGCTGCGCCATACGTCTTGAAACAGGATGTCTCTGGTGAGCTGCACCAGGCCTGGGGCGACCTGGCCAAACTTGCGCATGACCACGGCATGGCGCCGCTCTTCGACCATATCATCGATGGGATGTGGTCTGGCATTGATCGGCCGAAGCTGGGCGGTATCCAGCCCGCGTAGATCGAAAACAGCGCGCACCACGTCGATCGCAGCCACTGCATTTGCCCAGCCGGAATAAAACGCAAGATGTGCCACCATTCCAGAGACTTCGGCTGGGGTCACGCCGTGATCAAGCGCAACGTTCAGGTAGTGCGGCATTTGAGCGCTCTGGTTGCGCGCAATTAATACCGACAGGGTGATGATGCTGCGGTCACGCACCGACAACGGAGAACGTTGCCATAGATCGCCCAGCAAGACCTCTTTCGTATAACGTTCGAACGAAGGCGAAACATCCTCTGCACTGCTTAATGGGGCGTCGTTTGACAGCAGGCTTGCGTTGACCATGATGTTCAGATTGCCGGAACGAGACGCATGGCCTGGAAGCCCAGCTTGCTGGCGAAGATCTCCTGAATCAGCACGGCATCGGGAAGGGGGCGCCATGCTACCTCGATATGATCGATAAGGCCGTTCTCATCAAGGTGGAGATGTTCATTTCCCTTCACGGTAATGTCATTGCACGTAAAGCTGAAAAATACGGCGACATCACGATCCGAGGCGAAGCTCAGATTAACTTCAAGCGAGTCGATGGTCGCCAGAAACCCGCCCAGGATCTGGATTACAGCCTCTTTTCCGACCGTAGGGTCGGGGAAGATCGGTCCATGCAAGACGATGTCTTCTGACAAGTGCGGAATGATTCCATTCGTATCCTTGTTGGCCAGGGCCTTGAAGTAGTCGGCTACGTGTGTGGTGTGCATTTGATAGATTCCTTGTAGAACATGGGGATTGCCATCCACCATGAGAAATATCTGGCTGTCCAGCGGAGTGGCATCGAGCCACGCGCATGGCGCGGGCCCTTCATCCGGATGGCCGCTTACCGGCCGGCATGCTGGCCGCCGTCCACGTGGATGATTTCCCCGGTGATGAACTCGGCGGTCTCGAGGAAGGTGATAGCGCTTGCGACTTCACCGGCTTCGCCAATGCGCCCCAGCGGATGATATTTACCGAAGAACTTGAGATTTTCTTCCGCGTGCATCGGCGTCTTGATGACGCCTGGTGCAACGGCATTGAAGCGGATGCGCTTTTCCGCATACTCGATGGCGAGCGCCCGCGTTGCCGCGTTCAGGCCACCCTTCGTCAGGCCGGCCAATCCGGTGTACACGCCGCCGCTCATGCCATTGTCGATGCTGCCGGTAACGGTGACGACGTGACCACCTTCCTGCTTTTCGATTTCGGTCAGGGCCAGCTGGGTGATGTGGAAAAAGCCCGCCATGTTCACGTTCATGATGGCGTTGTAGTCTTCGACAGTGTTTTCGGTAAATGGCTTGCCGATGTAGATGCCGGCGTTGTTGACCAGCGTATCGACGCGGCCGAAGCGTGCAACCGCTTCCGATACGATGCGTTGCGCGGTCGATCGGTCGCCGATATCGCCGGCGACGGTGATGATATCGGCATCATCCGATGGCTTGATCGTACGCGAGCTTGCAAGCACGCGATAACCGAGCTTGCGGTACGCCTTGACGATTTCCGCGCCGATACCTTGCGATGCGCCGGTGACGATGGCTACTTTTTTTGCTGCACTCATGATTTACCTCTTCAGGAAATGTTGTGATCGATACGAACTCGACAGGGGGAATGATAGGAGCGCCCCTGCCCGACAACAATCCGCCAGCGCGGCAATTCATTTTTGCGAAAACAGCATTCGAAGCACCTCCGGCCATGCCGGGAGAGGTGCGCCCAGAGAGAGCAAGCTGACGAAAGAGCGTCTGCACAAGTCTTGTCCAACGTATTTGTGCGAACGGAAAAAGCCGCTCTATCGCCACGACAAGGAACAGACGACCGGATTCTCGTTTCACTGCGCCAGAAAAAAAGGCCCCGCCTAAGCGGGGCCCGGAGCAACAGAAGCAGTTGATATCCTGAATCGAAAAATGATTTATATCGTTTTCAAATATCGGGGCAGTGCAATGCGTCTGCTTCAAACTCTTTTCAGATCCGTAGATCAATACTTCCACATGATCTTCTGCAGTTCCTTGGGATCGTTGGTCCTGGTCAGTGCCAGTTCGGCCAGGATGCGTGCCTTCTGGGCGTTCTGGTCGTCGGTCACTACCCAGTCGAACTTGTCGTCGGGCTGCTCGCCGTTACGGATCACCACGCCACTGCCGGTGCGCGAGGCGCGGATCACCTGGACGCCCTTGCTGCGCACTTCCTGCAAGACCGGCACGATCTGTTCGGCCACGCTGCCGTTGCCGGTGCCATCGTGGATGATGGCCTTGGCGCCGGCCGCGACGAAGGCGTCATAGGCGGTGCGGCTCACGTTGCCGTAGTTGTAGACGATGTCCACCCGCGGCAGGCTGCTGATCTTGTCGATGTCGAACTCGGTCTGCGTGGTGTGCGGGCGGGCCGGCAGGCGGTAGAAGCTCAGCTTGTTTTCCACCACGTAACCCAGCGGGCCGTAGGGCGAGCGGAAGGTCTCGACCTTGAAGGTGTTGCTCTTGGTGACGTCGCGGCCGGAGTGGATTTCATCGTTCATCACCACCAGCGTGCCCTTGCCGGCGGCTTCCTTGCTGCCGGCCACCAGCACGGCGTCATACAGGTTCAGCGCACCGTCTGCGCCCAGCGCTGTGCCCGGACGCATGGAGCCGACCACCACCACCGGTTTTTCGCTCTTGAGGACCAGGTTCAGGAAGTAGGCGGTCTCTTCGATGGTATCGGTGCCGTGGGTGATGACGATGCCATCCACGTCGCCCTGCTTCAGCAGTTCGGAGACGCGCTTGCCCAGCTTGATCAGGCGCTCGTCATTGAAGCTCTCGCTGCCGATCTGGAAGATCTGCTCGCCGCGCACATTGGCGATCTTGGAAATCTCCGGGACGGCTGCAATGATCTTGTCCACCGGCACCACGGCCGATTGATAGGCTGCAGTGTTGACGCTGGAGGCGCCCGCGCCGGCAATGGTGCCGCCGGTGCCGATGACGACCACGTTGGGCTTCTTGTCCTGGGCCTGTGCCGCGAAGGCGCAGGCCAGCGAGAGGATCAGGACGGCGCCGGTTTTCTTGAAGTGTGTCTGCTGCATTTTTATAGGTCTCCTGGTACGCGTGGGGTAGCGACTGGCGATCACGCTTCTGTTTCGTTTCTGATGCTTGTCTGCAAGCGGATCGCGGGATGAGTTCGTCCGGTGAGCATCGAACGTTGGCGATCATACGAAAGCGCTGCCGTGCTGTCTCATGCTTTTAAAACATGAGCGGATGCGCACTATGCATGAACTTTTCGACTGCCTGTGCCGCCGGTGCGAGGCGAAAAAAAGGCCGCTTGCGCGGCCGGCTGACAAGGGTGTTGTCGAGTGAGGCCCTAGAAGAATTCCACCGTATCGTTGGTGGTGATGCCGGAACGCAGCACGCCCGAATTGACCAGTTCCTGGTAATAGCAGATGCGGTTGCGGCCACTTTTCTTGGCGTGATACAGGGCCTGGTCGGCATGGCCCAGGATCACCACCGGCGTCTCGCGGGCGATGTTGACGAAGCCCAGGCTGACGGTGACCTTGCCCACCTGCGGGAAATCGTATTCCTGCACGTTCTGGCGGAAGCGATCGAAGATCTTGCGGGCGTCCGAAAGCGTGGTGGCGCGTAGCAGGATCACGAATTCCTCGCCGCCGAAGCGGAAGATGCGGTCGTGCGCGCGGAACGAGGCGCGCAGGATGTTGGCCACCAGGATCAGCACTTCGTCGCCGTAGAGGTGGCCGTAGCGGTCATTGACCTGCTTGAAGTGATCGATGTCCACCACAGCCAGCCAATGGCCCTTGGGCTCGTCGTTGCTGTCGTGGCGACGCTCGTCCTTCTCCATCGAGTGTGCCTCGTGCGGGGCGATGGCGAAGGCGTAGCGGGTGAATTGTTCGTCGAAGGTCTTGCGGTTGAACAGGCCCGTGAGCGCATCGCGCTCGCTGTAGTCCAGCAGGCTCTGGTAATTGCAGTAGATGTGGAAGACGCCGTGGATCACTTCCATCGTCGCCGGTGCCAGCACGTGCTCGCTGCGCAGTTCCAGGCAGGAGTTCATCTTCCCGTGCAGCCACACCGGCAGCCACAGCACATGCGTGCCGTCGGACGTGGTTTCCTGGTATTCGTTCAGATGATTGCGGATGCAGGCCATCATGGCCGGATAGGAGGACAGGGCTTCCTTGGGATCGTCGTTGGTGTGCTCCGCAATGGTATGGACGATGCCGTCGCGGATGACCATCTTCTCTTGCACGTAGTGCTCGTCGCGCATGGTGAAGATTTCCAGCATGCGGATGCTTTGCACGCCGGTGAGCTGGTACAGCGCGGAGATGACCGAGATGGCCAGGCGGGAATGCTCCCGATGGGCCGTGATCTCTACCAGATGCTTGAGCAGCGGTTTTTTCATCTCGTCGTCGATGTCCTGCATGAGCCCATTGTTCTATGTATGGTCGGTACTCGGCTTGCGCTTGGTCCGCGAGGTCGGCAGCGGACGCTTACATGCGATCAATGAGTACGAGGCGAGTGTTGGCAGCAGCCGGTCGCAATACCTCTCCCCGAGGAATGCGGCCCAGCCAGGATGCAAGAATCACGCCATGAAGCTAGCACGGAAGCAGAAAGATTTTACACGCTGGTATGCGCTCGGATGAAGCAGTTTCTACAATTCATCATCGAAAAATACCGTTTCATTTCCGCATGGAAATTTTATGCTGTATTTGATTTTTACTTACGTAGGCGGTTGCGTGACTTTTGATTTTTCCTTTTCGACCAGGTCTCCATGCTGCACTGCGGAGCCATACGGGAGGCGGGCTTGCGACGGATGATGCAAAGCTCGGCATTAGTCGGCTCAGCTCTCATCAAGTGACAATCGCAGTCGACATTTTGCGAATCCACGATAAAAAAATCGCCGGTCAAATGGCCGGCGATTTCGTTTATATCATTTGCGCATTGGCAGGCCTGTCCTGCCGTCGTTCTGTGCCTCAGGCATAGATGATCAGCAGCGCCACTGCGATGATGAGACCGAACTTGGTGATCTTGTAGACGGTCTTGTTCCAGTTCTTGAAGCGGCGGCGATATTGCCCGGCCAGCCAGACGAAACGGAACAGCTTGTTCACGCGTCCGGTCTGGTCGCCGGTTTCGTTGGGAGAGGCCGCAGCGGTCATCATGGTGCGACCGAGGAAGCCGTTGATGGCTTCTGCCCAGCGATAGCGCAGCGGACGCTCGACGTCGCAGAAGAGGATGATACGGTTCGTCTCGGAGCCGTTCTGTGCCCAGTGGATGAAGGTCTCGTCGAACACCACGCTCTGGCCGTCGCGCCAGCTGTAGCGCTGGCCGTCGACCTCGATGAAGCAGCGGTCGTCGTTGGGCGTGACCAGGCCCAGGTGATAGCGCAGCGAACCGGCAAACGGGTCACGGTGCGGATTGAGCGTGCCGCCCGGGGCCAGTTCGGCAAACATGGCCGCCTTCACGCTGGGAATGCGCTTGAGGATTTCCACCGTCTTGGGGCAGAACTTTTCGGCCGACGGATGGCTGGCGTTGTACCACTTCAGGTAGAAACGCTTCCAGCCGGCCTTGAAGAAGGAGTTGAAGCCGGCATCGTCATTCTTTTCGGCGGCCTTGATCTTGGCCATTTCACGCAGGGCCACGGCCTCGTCGCGGATCACTTCCCAGTTCTGGTCGATGAGGGCCAGGTCCTGGAACTCCTTCACCGCGGGGTACGGCACCGCCGGCACGCGCGAAAAGGCGTACATGAAGAGATTGATCGGCGACATGATCGACGAGTGGTCGAAGAACTGGCGCAGGAAGGGCAGGCGCACGCGTCCACGGAAGTGGATGAACAGGATGGAAAAAATATAGATGAAGACTATTGCCCACTTCATTGCAGGGTCCTTTGATGTTGCCTGCCTTTCCAAGTGAAGGAAAATGCAGTGACGGATGTTGGTCCAGATGGGGCCGATTCGGGAAGGATCAACGGCAAAGGCAGCCGAAAGGCGCTAGATGCGTGCTGATGAGCTGAAATCCCCGAGGCTGCACAAACTGCGGCCAAGCCGCAGCGACGCAGAGCAAGCGGGGATTCTACACCAAGGGGAAGTTCATATTTGTAAGCGCCCCGCGCGGCTATATATGAATGTTCCTTCATGCCGGGGTGGCGATGCGCCAGATCAAATGCGCATGAAAAAAGGACCGGAAATTCCGGTCCTTTTGCGGGCAGGTGAAGCTTTGTGATCAGGCGGCCTGGGTCACCACCTGGCGTGCACGGTTCCAGCGCGGCAGGCCGGTGAAGGCGAAATCGATCTCCGGCACGCGGCCGGCGACGATCTCGGCGATGGCGCGGCCGGAGCCGCAACCCATGGTCCAGCCCAGGGTGCCGTGACCGGTGTTCAGGTACAGGTTGGCGAACCTGGTCTTGCCCACGTAAGGCACGTTGGACGGGGTCAGCGGACGCAGGCCGGTCCAGTAGGTCGGGTTCTCGTAGTCGCAGCCGTCGGGGAACAGTTCACGGGTGCGGCGGGTGATGGCCTCGCAGCGGGTAGTGTTGAGCTCGCGGCCATAGCCGTTGAGTTCGCAGGTACCGGCCACGCGCAGGCGGTCGCCCAGACGCGAAACCACCAGCTTGTAGCCGTCGTCGGTGAGCGAGACGCTGGGCGCAGCATCCGGGTTGATGACCTTGTAGGTGGCCGAATAGCCCTTGCCTGGGTAGAGCAGCAGGTCGATGCCCAGTGGCTTGACCAGTTGCTGCGAGAAGCTGCCCATGGCGACCACGAAGGTATCGGCCGTCAGGACTTCATGGCGGCCATCCGGGTTGATGATCTCCACGCCGGTCACGCGGGCGGCGGCGCCGGCCCCTTCGGTGATCAGGCGGGTGATGGTGGTGGAATAACGGAACTCGACGCCGGCTTCCTCGCTCTTCTTGGCCAGGCCCGTGGTGAGCTTGAAGACGTCGCCCGATTCATCGGTGGCGGTGAAGTCGCCGCCGACGATCTTGTTGCGGATCGAGGCCAGTGCCGGCTCGATGCGGATCACTTCGTCGGCGCCGATGGACTCGCGCGGGCAGCCCAGGTCGCGCATCAGCTTGGCGGCCGGCAGGGAGTCCTGGAATTCCTTTTCTTCAGTGTAGAAGTGAAGGATGCCGCGGGTCAGGTGATCGTACTGGATACCGGTTTCGGCGCGCACCGCCTGCAGGGTCTGGCGGCTGTACTCGCACAGGGCGACGATGTTGCGGATGTTCTCGTCGGTACGGGCGGCGGTGCATTCGCGCAGGAACGCCACGGCCCATTTCCATTGCAGCCATTCGGGGCGGAAGCGATAGAGCAGGGGGGCGTCTTCCTTGCCCAGCCACTTGAGCACCTTCATCGGGGCGGCCGGGTTGGCCCAGGGTTCGGCGTGCGACACCGAAATCTGGCAACCGTTGGCAAAGCTGGTTTCCTGCGCCGCGCCGGGCTGGCGTTCGATGACGGTGACGTCGTAACCCTGCTTCTTCAGGAACCAGGCGGAAGCGGTTCCGATAATGCCTGCGCCCAATACGATCACTTTCATCCCACTCTCCCGGTTTTGCATGAACTTGCTGGTGTTTTTCGGACTTCACACCGCCATTGGACGATGCGAACAATGCAAGCATTGTAAGAAAAGCGTGATTGCCGATGTAATCAATACTGGGCAGAATTTTTGTGAATCAAAAGCCGAATGCAGATGGTTTATTCAAAATGAAAAGAAAAATCCATCAGGATTTACTTTTTTGAAGACGAGAAGCGCGCCATCTCTTCGGCTACGGCGCGCTCCACCGTTTCTGCCAGGGCGTCGCGCAGGCCTTCTCTGACGCGCTGCATCACGATATCGGAAAGATGGTCCAGCGCCAGCGCCATCTGGTCCTGCAGATGCTGGTGCAGCACGGTATCGACGCGCTCCAGCAGGCTTTGCAGGACGTTTTCGCGGATTTCCTGTTCCCACTGGCGGTACTGCTCGGCGGCCGGCGTGACCTGAGGCGGCGGGGCCATGGGCGACATTACGGGCGTTGCAGCCGCGGGCGCCTGATAGTGGGTGGCCGCAGGTTGCGTGTGAAAGGCACCCGGTTGCATTGGCGCGGCGTAATCCTGCGCGGCCGGGGCAGCCGGCGCCAGCGGGATGATCTCGGTGAGGAGGGGGATGCTGTTGTCGTCGTGGTTCATGTCTGGAGCGTGGGCCTCAGGCCGCCACATGGTGCGACAGCGGATAGCCGCGTTCCTTGTAGAAACGGTAGCGGTCGCGGCCGGCGGCCTTGTCGGCGTCGTCGGCGGAAATGATTTCCAGCAAGCGTTCGAAACGGGCGAAATGGGCCGGCGTATCGGTGCCGAGGTTGATCAGTATCTGGTGATGCGGCAATTCGGCGGCGTCGTCGCCGGTGAGGATGATGGGCGTCTGTGATGCCAGCGGATCGCCGGCCATCACGTGAGGCAGGAAATCCTGCTCGGAAAAGCTCCAGAGCGCCTGGTCCAGTTGTTGCAGTTCGGCGCGGTCGGGACTGCGCAGCACCAGCATGGCGCCGGACGCACGCGCCTTGCGCACCAGTCGGCAGACGTAGGCGATCTTTTGCGGGACGTTGCTGTGGAAATCGATTCGGGTCATCCCGCCAGTATAGTGGCTCGCGCTGCAGCATGCCATCCGCGGCGGCGGCCAGGCCAAAGAAAAACGGCCCGCCATCGGGGCGGGCCGTGCTGGCCGTCTTGCGAAGCCGTTCGTCAGCGACTCAGGCCGCCATGCCACTATGCCGCAGCAAGGCATCGATGCTGGGCTCGCGGCCACGGAAGGCCTTGAAGGACTCGATGGCCGGACGGGAGCCACCGACAGCCAGGATTTCCTGCTGGAAGCGACGTCCGGTTTCCAGCGAGATCACGTTGCCGCCGGTCACCGCGGCTTCTTCAAAGGCGCTGTAGGCGTCGGCAGACAGCACCTCGGCCCACTTGTAGCTGTAGTAACCGGCTGCATAGCCGCCCGCAAAGATGTGCGAGAACGAATGCTGGAAGCGGTTGAACTCGGGCGGGCGGATCACGGCGATGCGGTCGCGCACGCTGTCAAGCACTTGCTGCACGCTCTGGCTGCCACCGACTTCATATTCATGGTGGATCAGCATGTCGAACAGCGAGAACTCCACCTGGCGCAGCATCTGCAGGCCGGACTGGAAGTTCTTGGCGGCGATCATCTTGTCGTACAGCGCACGGGGCAGCGGTTCGCCGGTCTCGGCGTGGGATGTCAGCTGCTGCAGCACGTCCCGTTCCCAGCAGAAGTTTTCCATGAACTGCGAGGGCAGTTCCACCGCGTCCCATTCCACGCCGGAGATGCCGGAGACACCCACTTCATCGACTTGCGTGAGCATGTGATGCAGGCCGTGGCCGAACTCGTGGAACAGGGTGATCACTTCGTCATGGGTGAACAGGGCCGGCTTGGCCACGCCATCGACCACCGCCGGTTCGGTGAAGTTGCAGACCAGATAGGCGATCGGGGTCTGCACGCCTTGCGCGGTGAGGCGGCGGGCGCGGGCGTCATCCATCCAGGCGCCGCCACGCTTGCCGGAGCGGGCATACAGGTCGAGGTAGAACTGGCCGACCAGCTGGCCGTCGCGTTCGATGCGGAAGAACTTCACGTCCTTGTGCCAGACCGGGGCCGTATCGGGCTTGATCTGCACGCCGAACAGTTGCTGTGCAACCTGGAACAGGCCGACCACCACCTTGGGCTCGGGGAAATATTGCTTCAATTCCTGCTCCGAGAAGGCGTAGCGCTGTTCGCGCAGCTTTTCCGAGGCATAGGTGCTGTCCCAGGCCTTCAGCTCCTCCAGGCCCAGTTTTTCGCGGGCGAAGGTCTTCAGTTCTTCGTAATCCTTCTGGCCGAAGGGGCGAGCGCGCTGGCCCAGGTCTTCCAGGAAGGCGATCACTTCCGAGGGCGACTTGGCCATCTTGGCCACCAGCGACACCTCGGCGAAGTTGGCGTAACCCAGCAATTGCGCTTCTTCCTTGCGCAGCTGCAGGATCTGGTCGATGTTGCCGCTGTTGTCCCATTCCGGCTTGGCGCCCAGCTCGGAGGCCTTGGTGGCGTTGGCGCGGTAGATCTTCTCGCGCAGGGCGCGGTTGTCGGCGTATTGCAGCACCGGGAAATAGGACGGGAAGTGCAGCGTGAACTTGTAGCCGGGCTTGCCATCCTTCTCGGCCGCGGCGCGGGCGGCCTGCTTGACGTCGGCCGGCAGGCCGGAGAGTTCGGCTTCGTCCTCGACGAAGAGGCCGAAGTCATTGGTGGCGTCCAGCACGTTTTCCGAGAAACGGGTGGTCAGCATCGCCTGCTTTTCCTGGATCTCGGCGAAGCGTTCCTTCTTCTCTTCCGGCAGTTCGGCGCCGGAAAGGCGGAAATCGCGCACCGCATTGTCCACCACCTTGCGGCGTGCAGCCGACAGGGAGGCGAAGGCCGGACTGGCCTGCAGCGCCTTGTACTTCTCGAACAGCGCCAGGTTCTGGCCCAGCGAGGTCCAGAATTCCACCAGGCGCGGCTGGTTCTCGTTGTAGGTGGCGCGCAGGGCCGGAGTATCCATGACCGAATTCAGGTGGCCCACTACGCTCCAGGCGCGGCCCAGTTTTTCGGTAGCGGACTCCAGCGGTTCGACGAAATTGTCCCAGGTGACCTCGGCCATCGGCGCTTCCAGTTCGGTGACCAGGCGGCTGGCATCGGCCAGCAGCTTGTCCAGGGCCGGGGTGACGTGCTCGGCGGCGATGGCGTCGAACTGGGCGTAGCCCGAGAAGTCGAGCAGGGGATTGGCGGCGATGTCGGTGGTGGTCATGGATTCTCGTTTCTCTGAAGCCTCCCGCCGGCGTGGCGCCCACGGGAGGTGATGCGGTTTTAGGTACGTTCTGCAGCTTCGATGGTGTTGACCAGCAACATGGTGATGGTCATCGGACCCACGCCACCCGGCACCGGGGTGATCCAGCCGGCGACTTCGCGGGCATTGGCGAAATCGACGTCGCCGCACAACTTGCCGTTGTCATCGCGGTTCATGCCGACGTCGATGACGACGGCGCCGGGCTTGACCATGTCGGCGGTGACGATGTTGCGCTTGCCGGTGGCGACCACCAGGATGTCGGCCTGGCGGGTGTGGTGGCCGAGGTCACGGGTCTTGGAATTACAGATAGTGACGGTGGCGCCGGCTTGCAAGAGCAACATGGCCTGCGGCTTGCCGACGATGTTGGAGGCGCCCACCACCACGGCATTGGCGCCGCGGACCGGGTAGTCGATGGATTCCAGCATCTTCATGACGCCATAAGGGGTGCAGGGGCGGAACAGCGGCTGGCCCGTCATCAGGAGGCCGGCATTGCTGACGTGGAAACCGTCCACGTCCTTTTCCGGCGCGATGGCTTCGATCACCTTGTGCGAATCGATGTGGGCCGGCAGCGGCAGTTGCACCAGGATGCCGTTGATCTTGGGGTCCTGGTTGAGGGCGTCGATGCGGGCCAGGAGTTCGGCTTCCGTCATCGTGGCTTCATATTTTTCCAGCACGGAGTGAAGACCATTGTCCTGGCAAGCCTTGACCTTGTTGCGCACGTAGACCTGGGAAGCCGGGCTGTCGCCCACCAGGATCACGGCCAGGCCGGGTTGCTTGCCTTGGGCGGTGAGGGCGGCGGCGCGCTTGGCGACATCGGCGCGCAGTTGTTGGGAGAGCAGGTTTCCGTCGATCAGTTGGGCAGACATGGCAATGAAGGCAAAAAAGGCAGGGCTAGGAAGAAAGCTCCCGGTCGAGCCGGGGCGACTGGGGCGCGGTGCGCCGGAACCCGTGATTATAAAGCCAGGCCGGGGACGGAGTGACATGCGCGCTGCTGGTCACATGTTGTTTGTTTTGAAATAAAAGCCGATGGTTTTGGGCGACAATCGCTTTTGGGGCAGCGTACAACGGGAATGTTCAATTTCGGTTATGCTCCCGCAACCAAACGCAGCAGCCTCACCGCAGCAGCCTCACAGTTCCCCTTTAGTTACAAGGATTTGCGCATGACCGATCTCCTCACCCGCCGCCTGCAACAGCTTTCCCAGCCGCAACATCTTGCGTTGCTGAGTCAGGGCTTGCGCGGTGTGGAGCGGGAGACGCTGCGGGTGGACGAGCAAGGCAATCTGGCCCGCACGCCGCATCCGCCGGCGCTGGGTTCGGCCCTCACCAATGATCTGATCACCACCGACTATTCGGAATCGCTGCTGGAGTTCATCACCCCGGCCATGCCCGACATCGCCGATGCGCTGCAGCGCCTGGATGAAATCCATCGCTTCGCCTATACCAAGCTGGAGGGTGAGCTGCTGTGGAATGCCTCCATGCCCTGCGTGCTGCCGCCGGAAGACGAGATTCCCATCGGCTGGTATGGCAGTTCCCACATCGGCATGTTGAAGCATGTCTACCGGCGCGGCCTGGCGCTGCGCTATGGCCGCACCATGCAATGCATCGCCGGTATTCACTACAATTTCTCGGTGAGTGAAGACCTGTGGGAAGTGCTGCGCGACGAGGACGACACCGTCGACCCCACGCTGTCGCGTCGGGATTACCAGTCCGAGCGCTATATCGCCCTGATCCGCAACTTCCGTCGCTACAGCTGGCTGCTGATGTATCTGTTCGGTGCCTCGCCGGCGGTGGCCACCAACTTCCTGCGCGGTCGTGCGCACCAGCTGGAGACGCTGTCCGAGGACACGCTCTTCCTGCCCTACGGCACCAGCCTGCGCATGAGCGACCTGGGTTACCAGAACCACGCCCAGGCCAACATCACGCCGCACTACAACAACCTGCCGGCCTACATCCGTAGCCTCTCGCATGCGGTCAGCGAACCGTATCCGCCCTATGAAGCCATCGGCACCAAGCGCGATGGCGAGTGGGTGCAGATCAATACCAACATCCTGCAGATCGAAAACGAGTTCTACTCTTCGATCCGCCCCAAGCGCGTCATCAACAGCGGCGAACGCCCGGTGCAGGCCTTGTCGGCGCGTGGTGTGCAGTATGTGGAAGTGCGCTGCATGGACATCGATCCCTTCAACCCGCTGGGCATCGGCCTGGAGGCAGCGCGTTTCCTGGATGTGTTCCTGCATTTCCTGGCGCTGGAATCGAGCTGCCTGACTTCGGACGAGGAGGGCGTGGAAAACCGCGCCAACTTCCTCGCCACCGTCAAGGAAGGCCGTCGTCCCGGCCTGCACCTGCAGTTCAAGGGCGAATCCATCCTGCTCAAGGACTGGGGCGAGCAACTGCTGGACCGCATGGCACCGGTAGCCGAACTGCTGGATCGCCAACTGGGCGGCAGCCAGCATCGCGACAGCCTGGCCGTGCAGCGCGGCAAGCTGGCCGATCCCGATGCCACCCCGTCGGCCCAGGTGCTGCGTGAAATCCGCGCCGCCGGCAACTCCTTCCCCGGTTTCACCCTGGCCAACAGCCGCCGCCAGGCCGAGCAACTGCGCGCCCGGCCGCTGTCGGCCGCCAAGACGGCTGACTTCGTGGCCATCGCCCAGGCCTCGCTGGATGCGCAGCGCGACATCGAGCGTACCCAGATCGGCGACTTCGATACCTTTGTCGCCGCCTATCGCGCCAGCACACTGGGCAATATCGCGATCTGAACATCGCTTCATTTATATAGAGCAAGTTCTGTAGCGTAATTCTGCTACGGCCGGCGACCGGGCTGGTCGTGGCGGAATGTGATTGCCGCTGGCAAGCTCAGCACGTGAATCCATTTGCTTCACGTCAACACGGCCAACCCTGATTTTTCAGGTAGTTCAGGCCACTTTGCCGCATTGCAAACAGGGCAAGAAAACCCCTCTCCCAAGGCGATACAGTAAAAATACGAGGCCCGCAAAGCGCCTATTCATGCCGCTTTGCAGCATATTTTCGTATTATGAAATCGATTATCGTAATTTGAAAATCGAAAATTCCCTGATAAAATTCGTCGTCCACACGGCTGGAAGACCGTACATTTAAGCCTGTTCCGCCTCCAAAGCCTTGCCCCACGGGCTGGGAAGGGTTGTAGCACAGGCAACGGAATGGTCTTCCTGCATCACTTGCCGGCGGCAGCGTACCGAATGAACCGACCGACCCGCCAGGTCTATCCGACCGGACGGATCTCTCAACAACCAGGAGACATGACATGTCAGCCCAAATCGATCAAGTTCTGGCGCAGGCCGCCAACGATCCCGATGTGATGGAAACCCAGGAGTGGCTCGACGCCCTCGAAGCAGTGATCGAAAAGGAAGGCCCGGATCGCGCCCACTACCTGATGGAACGCATGGTCGATCTGGCCCGCCGTCGTGGTGCCCATATTCCCTTCTCCAGCAATACCGCCTACGTCAACACCATTCCGGCCGACCAGGGCGAGCACTGCCCGGGCAACCTGGAATACGAAGAGCGCCTGCGCTCGTGGATGCGCTGGAACGCCATGGCCATGGTGGTCAAGGCCAACCGCGTGGACGGCGACCTGGGTGGTCACCTGTCTTCCTTCGCCTCGCTGGCCAACATGCTGGGCATCGGTTTCAATCACTTCTGGCACGCTCCGACTGAAGATCACGGCGGCGACCTGCTCTACATCCAGGGTCACTCCTCGCCCGGCATCTATGCACGCGCCTTCCTGGAAGGTCGCCTGTCCGAAGACCAGCTGATCCACTTCCGCCGCGAAGCCGATGGTCATGGCCTGTCGTCCTACCCGCACCCCAAGCTGATGCCGGAATTCTGGCAGTTCCCGACCGTCTCCATGGGCCTGGGCCCCTTGATGGCGATCTACCAGGCACGCTTCCTGAAGTACCTGCACGCCCGCGGCATCGCCAAGACCGACAACCGCAAGGTCTGGGCCTTCTGCGGTGACGGCGAGATGGACGAACCGGAATCGATGGGCGCCATCGGCATGGCCGGTCGTGAAAAACTGAACAACCTGGTCATCGTGGTGAACTGCAACCTGCAGCGCCTGGACGGACCGGTGCGCGGCAACGGCAAGATCATCCAGGAACTGGAGTCCGACTTCCGTGGCGCCGGCTGGAACGTGGTCAAGGTCATCTGGGGCAGCGGCTGGGACGAGCTGCTGGCCAAGGACAAGGACGGCATCCTGCAGAAGGTGATGATGGAAACCGTCGACGGCGAGTACCAGAACTACAAGGCCAAGGACGGCGCCTTCGTGCGCAAGCACTTCTTCGGCAAGCATCCCAAGCTGCTGGAAATGGTCTCCAAGATGTCGGACGACGATATCTGGCGCCTGACCCGTGGCGGTCACGACCCGCACAAGATCTACGCTGCCTTCAAGGTCGCGCAGGACTCCAAGGACCAGCCCACCGTGATCCTGGCCAAGTCCATCAAGGGCTATGGCTTCGGCAAGGCCGGCGAAGCGCGCAACACCGCGCACAACACCAAGAAGCTGGACGACGAAGCCATCCGCGCCATGCGCGACCGCTTCCAGCTGCCGATCTCGGACGCCGAGCTGCCCAGTATCCCGTTCTTCAAGCCGGCCGACGACACCCCGGAAATGCAGTACCTGCACGAGCGCCGCAAGGCCCTGGGCGGCTACCTGCCGCAACGTCGCCCGCACGCTGACGAAAAGCTGCCGGTGCCGGAACTGTCGGCCTTCCAGGCCATGCTGGAGCCGACCGCCGAAGGTCGTGAAATCTCCACCACCGCTGCCTACTCCCGCGTGCTGACCGCGCTGCTGCGCGACCCCAACCTGGGCCCGCGCGTGGTGCCCATCATGGTCGACGAGTCCCGTACCTTCGGTATGGAAGGCCTGTTCCGCCAGATCGGCATCTTCAGCCAGGTCGGCCAGCTGTACGAACCGGTCGACAAGGACCAGGTGATGTACTACCGCGAAGACAAGGCCGGCCAGATCCTGCAGGAAGGCATCAACGAAGCCGGTGGCATGAGCTCGTGGATCGCTGCGGCGACCTCGTACTCGACCAACAACCGCGTGATGATCCCGTTCTACACCTACTACTCGATGTTCGGTCTGCAGCGTATCGGCGACCTGGCATGGGCAGCCGGTGACATGCGCGCCCGTGGCTTCCTGATCGGCGGCACCGCCGGTCGTACCACCTTGAACGGTGAAGGTCTGCAGCACGAAGACGGCCACAGCCACGTGTTCGCTTCGGCCATCCCGAACTGCATCCCCTACGACCCAACCTTCGCCCACGAAGTCGCCGTGATCATCCATGACGGCCTGCGCCGCATGGTGGCCAACCAGGAAGACGTGTTCTACTACATCACCGTGATGAACGAGAACTACGCCCACCCTGGTATCAAGGCAGGCCAGGAAGAGGGCATCTTGAAGGGCCTGTACCTGTTGAACGAAGGCGGCAAGGAAAACAAGCTGCGCGTGCAACTGCTGGGCTCCGGCACCATCCTGCGCGAAGTCATCGCCGCCGCCGAACTGCTGCGCGACGACTGGAAGGTCGACGCCGACGTCTGGTCCGCACCTTCCTTCACCCTCTTGGCCCGCGAAGGCCAGGACGTGGAACGCTGGAACATGCTGCACCCGGCCGACACCGCCAAGAAGAGCTACTTCGAGCAATCGCTGGAAGGTACCGAAGGTCCGATCGTGGTCTCCACCGACTACATGCGCACCTACGCCGAGCAGGTCCGCGCCTTCGTGCCCAAGGGCCGCTCCTACAAGGTGCTGGGCACCGACGGCTACGGCCGCTCGGATACCCGCGCCAAGCTGCGCGAGTTCTTCGAGGTGAACCGCCACTTCGTCGCCGTGGCTGCCCTGAAGTCGCTGGCCGATGAAGGCAAGATCAAGCCCGAAGTGGTGGCCCAGGCCATCGCCAAGTACGGCATCGATCCCAACAAGCCCAACCCGGTGACCGTGTAAGGACCGCTCGACCGACCATCCCCGCCTCAGCCTGCTGATCGCGGGGATGTGTCGTGTCCGGCACTGCCACAAAAACGGGAAGGGCCGCAGCCAGATCGCTTAAGATGCAATGGCTTTGCGGCAGCACCTTCCCTACTGCGAATATCCCTCCCGGCCCTGGGCCAGGGAACAGAACAACGGAGCGCATCAGATGAGTCAAGTCGAAGTAAAAGTCCCGGACATCGGCGATTTCAAGGAAGTCGAAGTCATTGAGGTGATGGTCAAGGTCGGCGATACCATCAAGGTCGATCAGTCCCTGATCACCGTCGAATCCGACAAGGCCAGCATGGAAATCCCCTCCACCCAGGCTGGCGTGGTCAAGGAAATCAAGGTCAAGGTCGGCGACAAGGTCGCCGAAGGTTCGTTGCTGCTGATCGTCGAAGGCGAGGGCGCTGCGGCAGCACCACAAGCCGCCGCCCCGCAAGCCGCCGCCGCTGCGCCGGCTGCCGCCCAGGCCTCTGCCCCCGCACCCGCGCCAGCCGCTGCGGCTGCTGGCGCCGGTGGTACGGTCGAGATTGAAGTCCCCGACATCGGCGACTTCAAGGAAGTGGAAGTCATCGAAGTCATGGTCAAGGTCGGCGATACCGTCAAGGCCGAGCAGTCCCTGCTGACCGTGGAATCCGACAAGGCCAGCATGGAGATTCCCTCCAGCCACGCCGGCGTGATCAAGGAACTGAAGGTCAAGCTGGGTGACAAGGTCGCCAAGGGCAGCATCATCGCCACCATCGAAGCCGTCGGTGGCGCACCTGCCGCCGCTGCTGCACCTGCCCCTGCTGCCGCCGCAGCTGCCCCTGCCGCGCCCGCAGCGTCGGCCCCGGCTGCTGCTGCCCCTGCTGCCGCCGCACCGGCCATCGCCACCGCTTCGGCCACCAGCACCGGCGGCAAGGCCCACGCTTCGCCGTCCGTGCGCAAGTTCGCCCGCGAACTCGGTGTGGACCTCTCGCGCGTGCCGGCCACCGGCCCCAAGGGTCGCATCCTGCAGCTGGACGTACAGAACTTCGTCAAGGGCGTCATGGCCGGTTCCACCGCGGTCGCCGCCGCCCCAGCCACCAATGGCAGCGGTACCGGCATGAACCTGCTGCCGTGGCCGTCGCTGGACTTCAGCAAGTTCGGCGAGACCGAACTGCTGGCCCTGTCGCGCATCAAGAAGATCAGCGGCCCCAACCTGCATCGCAACTGGGTGATGATCCCGCACGTGACGCAATTCGACGAAGCCGACGTCACCGAGCTGGAAGAATTCCGCAAGACCTCCAACGATGCCTTCGCCAAGTCCAAGTCGCCGGTCAAGCTGACCATGCTGGCCTTCGTGATCAAGGCCAGCGTCTCGGCTCTGAAGAAATTCCCGGCCTTCAATTCCTCCCTGGATGCCAAGGGCGAGAACCTGATCCTCAAGAAGTTCTACAACATCGGTTTCGCCGCCGATACCCCGAACGGCCTGGTGGTTCCGGTCATCAAGAATGCCGACCAGAAGAGCATCGGCCAGATCGCCATCGAAATGGGCGAACTGTCCGCGCAAGCCCGTGACGGCAAGTTGAAGCCGGCCGACATGCAAGGCGCGACCTTCACCATCTCCTCGCTGGGTGGCATTGGCGGCACCGCCTTCACGCCCATCATCAATGCGCCGGAAGTGGCGATCCTGGGCCTGTCCAAGTCCATCATCAAGCCGGTATGGGACGGCAAGCAGTTCGCCCCGCGCCTGATGCTGCCGACCTCGCTGTCCTATGACCACCGCGTCATCGACGGCGCCATGGGCGCGCGCTTCTCGGCCTACCTGGCCGAGGTGCTGGGTGACCTGCGCAAGTCGCTGCTGTAAGCCGCCACTAGCGAACCACAGAACATTACGGAGCCAGGACAATGAGTCTCTCTGAAGTCAAGGTCCCCGATATCGGGGATTTCAAGGAAGTCGAAGTCATCGAGGTGATGGTCAAGGTGGGCGACACCATCAAGGTCGATCAGTCCCTGATCACCGTCGAATCCGACAAGGCCAGCATGGAAATCCCGTCTTCCTCGGCCGGCGTGGTCAAGGAAGTCAAGGTCAAGGTCGGTGACAAGGTCGCCGAAGGTTCGCTGCTGCTGCTGGTGGAAGCCAGCGGCGAAGCTGCCGCAGCGCCGGCGCCTGCCGCCGCGCCTGCACCGTCCGCCGCAGCGCCTGCTGCCGCTCCAGCCGCTTCTGCTGCACCCGCTGCCCCCGCAGCCGCCCCGGCCGCTGCCAGCTTCGGCGGCAGCGCCGACGTGCAGTGCGACGTCATGGTGCTCGGTGGTGGCCCCGGTGGCTACTCGGCCGCCTTCCGCGCCGCCGACCTGGGCCTGAACACGGTCATCGTCGAGCGCGAAGCCACCCTGGGTGGCGTCTGCCTGAACGTCGGTTGCATCCCCTCCAAGGCCCTGCTGCACGTGGCCGCCGTGATCGACGAGACCGCCGCCATGGCCTCGCACGGTGTCACCTTCGGCAAGCCCGAGATCGACATCGACAAGCTGCGCGGCTACAAGGACAAGGTCATCGGCACCATGACCGGCGGCCTGGCCGGCATGGCCAAGGCGCGCAAGGTGGCGGTGGTCAATGGTGACGGCCAGTTCGCCGGCCCCAACCACATCGAAGTGACCGCCGCTGACGGCAGCAAGAAGGTGGTGCAGTTCAAGCACGCCATCATCGCCGCCGGTTCCTCGGTGGTGAACCTGCCCTTTGTGCCGCAGGATCCGCGCATCGTCGACTCCACCGGCGCGCTGGAACTGCGCCAGGTGCCCAAGCGCATGCTGGTCATCGGTGGCGGCATCATCGGCCTGGAAATGGCCACCGTCTATTCCACCCTGGGCGCGCGCATCGACGTGGTCGAGATGATGGACGGCCTGATGCAGGGCGCTGATCGCGACATGGTCAAGGTCTGGCAGAAGTTCAACGAAAAGCGCTTCGACAACGTCATGGTCAAGACCAAGACGGTGGCCGTGGAAGCGCTAGCCGAAGGCATCAAGGTGACGTTCGAAGCCGCCGAAGCCGGCGCCACCGCCCCCGAGCCGCAACTGTACGACCTGGTGCTGGTGGCCGTGGGCCGCAGCCCCAACGGCAAGAAGGTCTCGGCCGACAAGGCGGGCGTGATCGTGGGTGATCGCGGCTTCATCCCGGTGGACAAGCAGATGCGCACCAACGTCCCGCACATCTTCGCCATCGGCGACCTGGTGGGCCAGCCCATGCTGGCGCACAAGGCCGTGCATGAAGGCCACGTCGCTGCTGAAGCGATTGCCGGCGAGAAGAGCTTCTTCGACGCCAGCGTCATCCCCTCGGTGGCCTACACCGATCCGGAAGTGGCCTGGGTCGGCGTGACCGAAGACGAAGCCAAGGCAAAAGGCATCAAGATCGAGAAGGGCCATTTCCCGTGGGCCGCCTCCGGTCGCGCCGTGGCCAATGGCCGTTCGGAAGGCTTCACCAAGCTGCTCTTCGACGCCGAAACGCATCGCGTGATCGGCGGCGGCATCGTCGGCACCCATGCCGGCGACATGATCGGCGAAGTGGCCCTGGCCATCGAGATGGGCGCGGACGCCGTGGATATTGGCAAGACCATCCACCCGCACCCGACCCTGGGCGAGTCCCTGGGCATGGCCGCGGAAGTGGCCGAAGGCCATTGCACGGACTTGCCGCCGCAGCGCAAGAAGTAAGCGCAGCCAGCAGCAAAGCAGCAACAAGAAAATCGGCGGACCATCTGGTCCGCCGATTTTTTTTTATCTGCCCTCCATGCCGCTCAAGCTGAATGGAACCAGCTAAAGCAACTTCCCCGGATTCATGATCAGGTTGGGATCGAAGGCCTGCTTGATACGCAGCATCAGCTCCATCTCCAGCGGCGACTTGTAGTGCTGCAGCTCGTCGCGCCGCAACTGTCCCACGCCATGCTCGGCGCTGATGCTGCCCTGCAGGTCGGTGACCAGGTCGTGCACCAGGCGGTTCAGCAGCAGCGTGGCCTGCTTGACGTCTTCATAGGTCGAGGACAGCGGGATCATCACGTTGAAATGCAGGTTGCCATCGCCCAGGTGGCCGAAGTTGATGATCTGCGCGGCCAGGCCGCAATCGGCGATGCGCGCCTCGGCCTGCGCCACGAAGCCGGCGATGGCCGAGATCGGCAGGGCGATGTCGTGCTTGATGACCTTGCCGGCGCGTACCTGCGCCTGCGAGATACCTTCGCGGATTTTCCACAAGGCTGCGGCTTGCGTGCCGCTGGTGCAGAACATGGCATCGCTGATCGTTTCGTCCTCCAGGGCCTGGCCCAGTACCTCTTCCAGCATCGCCTGCAGGCCCAGGTCTTCGGTATCGGCCAGTTCGATCAGGGCGTTGTAGGGCGTCGCCCGGGCCAGCGGGGCGCGGGTGTCGGTGACGTGCTGCAGTACCAGTGCCAGTGACGCAGCCGACATCATTTCAAACGCCACCAGACGGTCGCCGCAACGGGCGCGGGTACGTGCCAGCAGGTCGGCCAGTTGTGCCGGCGAGTCGGCACCGACCCAGGCAGTGGCACGGGCGTGCGGCTGCGAGAAGAGCTTCAGCACCGCGCCGGTGATCACGCCCAGCGTGCCTTCCGAGCCGATGAAGAGATCCCGCAGGTCGTAGCCGGTATTGTCCTTGCGCAGGCCGCGCAGGCCGTTCCAGATGCGCCCGTCGGGCAAGACCACTTCCAGCCCCAGGGCCAGTTCGCGCATGTTGCCAAAGCGCAGTACGGCGATGCCACCGGCATTGGTGGCGAGATTGCCGCCGACCGTGCAGCTGCCCTCGGCACCCAGGCTCAGCGGAAAATAGCGTCCCGCGCCGCGTGCCGCCTCCTGCGCATGCGCCAGGATCACGCCGGCATCCACGGTCATGGTGTTGTTGATGGGATCGACCTCGCGCACACGGTTCATGCGGGTGGTGGAGAGGATCACTTGCGCGCCGCTGTCGTCCGGCGTGGCGCCACCGCTCATGCCGGTGTTGCCACCCTGGGTCACGATGGGAGTGTGGGTGAGATGGCACAGCCGCACCACCTCCGCGGTCTGCGCCGTGTCGGCCGGACGCACCACCACCGCCACGCGGCCCTGCCACTTGCCGAGCCAGTCCTTGAGATAGGGGGCCTGGGCCTCGGCCTCGGTGACCAGTCCGGCATCGCCGACGATGGCGTGCAGCTGGCGGATCAGTTCCTGGGTGTTCTCGCTCATGTCAGTCCTCATGCTCCATGCCAGTTCATCTTGATGCGGCCGATGGCCATGGCCGCAGCGGCCTGGCTGGGCTCGACCACGGGCAGGCCCAGCGCCTGCTGCAGGGGATCGCGATAGGCCGCCATGCCGGCGCAGCCCATGACGATGACATCGGCGCCATGTTCGTCGCGCAGGCGGCGGCCGACTTCGGTCATGCGCGCCAGGGTGCGTTCGTATTGCGCCAGTTCGGTCACGTTCAGGCCGATGGCCAGCTCGCCGGCCAGTCGTGCCTGCACCCCCATAGCGCCATAGGCGCGCAGGTGGCGCGGGATCGAGCCCGGCAGGATGGCGATCACGCCAAAGCGCTGGCCCAGCGTAAGGGCCGTCAGTACGCCGCTTTCCATGATGCCCAGCACTGGGACGTCCACCGCCTCGCGCACCGCATGCAGGCCGGGATCGGAGTAGCAGGCGATCACGAAGGCTGCTGCCCGGGGACGCAAGGAGCGCGCCAGCGCCACCAGTTGCGGTGCCACGCTGTCCACGTCCTGCTGGGTCTGGATCCCGGGTGGCCCGGACTGCAGCGACAGGCATTCGATGGCCGGTCCGCCCGCCATGCGCAGCGGCGCCATGGCGGCGTCGATGCCGCGCGTGACGGCGGCCATACTATTGGGATTGATGATGAACAGGGCAGGGCCGTCGGCGGGGGCAATGGACATGATGGTTTCTCGCGGGTTCTCGCAAAACAGGAGTCAGCACAGGCAAGGACTGTACCCCAGGCCGACGGGCATGCTCCTTGCTCATTTGTCGGTTCCCCTTAACATGCTGTTATGCGCGACGAGGATCCATGGCACTGAACCTGCGTCAGATCGAGGTATTCCGGGCGGTCATGACGACCGGCTCCATCAGCGGCGCCTCACAATTGCTGTTCGTCTCCCAGCCGGCGGTGAGCCGCCTGCTGTCCCATACCGAGCAACGGGTGGGCTTCGCCCTGTTCGAACGCATCAAGGGCCGGCTCTATGCCACGCCCGAGGCCAAGAAGCTGTTCCACGAGGTGGAGCACGTCTACCAGGCCGTGCAGCGCGTCAACGAGCTGGCCACCGACCTCTCGGAAAACCGCAGCGGCATCCTCAACATCGTCTCCAGCCCCAGCATCGGGCAGATGCTGATCCCGCAGGCCATCGCCCTGTTCCGCAACCGGCATCCGGATGTCAAGCTGACCTTCCACTGCCTCAATTACGGCTACCTGAAGGATCGCCTGCTGGCGCGCCAGGCCGACCTGGGCATCATCATCCTGCCCATGGAACACCCCAGCCTGCAGGTCACGCCCCTGTGCAGCAACCGGCTGGTGTGCGTGCTGCCCTACAACCATGAGCTGACCCGGCGCGGCACCCTGAGCCTGGCCGATCTGCGGCCCTTCCCGCTGATCTCCTACAACCGCGATTCCCCCTTCGGCGGCATCGTCGGCCGCTTCTACCAGTCCGAGGAAGAACCGCTGCGGCCCATCATGGAAGTGGGCTCGCCGCAGAACGCCTGTTCCCTGGTGCAGATGGGCGCCGGGGTGGCGCTGGTGGATGAATTCTCGGTGCGCAGCTGGGCCGGTACCAGCCAGATGGTGGTGCGTCCGGTGGCGCGCGCGCCCATCCTGCGGGCCAACCTGGTGCATGTGCGCACCGAGCCGCTGTCGCAGCTGACCCAGGCCTTCGTCGCCGAGTTGCAGCAGCTGGTGCGGGCCCAGGGCTACGGCCTGCCGCATGAAGAGGTGGTCAACGCTATCGATGGCGAGCATTAACGCCACGTTAAGGCGTGCGCACAAAAAGGCATGCGACAAGCACGGATGACTCCACGACAATCGTTTCCATCCTGTCCGGCCTGGCCCAGCGCCCGGTCGCCGCTGCCACCATCTCTTCATGGAATGTCGCGCATGTCTTCTTCGTCCACATCTGCTTCTTCGCTGGCCACCGCACGCGGTGTCTACACCATCTGCCCCACGCCCTTCCACGCCGATGGCGGCCTGGACCTGGGCAGCATCGCCACCCTGGTCGAGTTCCAGATCCAGGCCGGCGTCTCGGGTCTGGCCATCCTCGGCTTCCTGGGCGAGGCACACAAGCTCTCCAATGCCGAACGGCGAGCCGTAACCGCCACCTTCGTCAAGTGCGCCGCCGGTCGCGTGCCGGTCTGGGTCGGAGTGCGCGCACTGGGCCTGGCCGGTGCCATCGAGCAGGCCACCGAAGCCGCCGAGGCCGGCGCTGCCGCGGTCTTCGCCGCACCGCTGGACATGGCCTCGGACGCCGTGCAGTTCGATTACTACAAGTCGCTGGCGGCGGCCCTGAACATCCCGGTGGTGATCCACGATTTCCCCGACTCCTTCGGCACCGAGATCAAGGCTGAAGTGATCGCCCGCCTGGGCCGCGAAGGCGGGGTCAACTTCATCAAGATGGAAGAGCCGCCGGTGGGCCAGAAGATCAGCCGCATCCGCGACCTGGCGGGCGAATCCATGCGCATCTTCGGTGGACTGGGCGGCGTGTACTTCCTGGAAGAGCTGCAGCGCGGCGCGGTCGGCACCATGACCGGCTTTGCCTTCCCCGAAATCCTGGTGCGTATCTATGACCAGTTCGCCGCCGGCGACCTGGCCGGTGCCGCAGCCACCTTCGACAAGTATTGCCCGCTCATCCGCTATGAATTCCAGCCCAAGATCGGCCTGTCGCTGCGCAAGTATGTCTACCGCAAGCGCGGCGTGATCTCCAGCGACGCCATCCGCTCGCCGGGCATGCGCATCGATCCCGAGACCGAGCGCGAACTGGAAGCCGTGATCGCCCGCGTGGGCCTGGACCTCAACCAGCGCGGCGCGCTGGTCATCCAGTAAGGGGCCGCGCATGGACCTGGGAATCGCCGGACGTCGCGCACTGGTCTGCGCCTCCAGCAAGGGGCTGGGCCTGGCCTGTGCCATTTCTCTGGCGCGCGAAGGCGTGGCCGTGACCATGACCGCACGCGGCGCCGAGGCGCTGGAGGCGGCCGCACAGCAGGTGCGCGAGGCTGCCGGTGCCACCGTCATCGCTGTGGCCGGCGACATCACCACGCCCGAGGGCCGCGCCCTGGCGCTGGCGGCCTGTCCCGATCCGGACATCCTCATCACCAACGCCGGTGGCCCCAAGCCCGGCGACTTCCGCGAGTGGTCGCGGGAAGACTGGATCGCCGCCGTGGACGCCAACATGCTCACCCCCATCGAGCTCATCAAGGCCACCGTGGACGGCATGATGAAGTGCGGCTTCGGTCGCATCGTCAACATCACCTCCGGCGCGGTGAAGGCGCCCATCGACATCCTCGGCCTGTCCAACGGCGCACGCTCCGGGCTGACCGGTTTCGTCGCCGGCCTGGCGCGCAAGACCGTGGCCCACAACGTGACCATCAACAACCTGCTGCCGGGCCCGTTCGAGACCGATCGCCTGCTGGCCACGGCCGCCACCGCTGCCCGTGGGACCGACAAGAGCGTGGAGCAGGTCCTGGCGGCCCGCCGCGCTGCCAATCCGGCCGGACGTTTCGGCCAGCCCGGCGAATTCGGCGATGCCTGCGCCTGGCTGTGCAGCGCCCAGGCCGGCTTCGTCACCGGGCAGAACCTGCTGATGGATGGCGGCGCCTATCCCGGCACTTTCTGAACGCAGACTCCGATAAGGAAGGCAATGAGCATGGACTTCGACCTCACCATCCGCAACGGCCGCATCTCCACCGACCGTGACACCTTCGTGGCCGACATCGGCGTCAAGGATGGCGTGATCGTGCGCATCGCACCGGGCCTGTCGCCCGGGCGCGAAGACATCGACGCAGCCGGTCGCTGGGTGCTGCCCGGTGGCATCGACAGTCACTGCCACATCGAACAGCTTTCCGGCATGGGCATGATGTGTGCCGACGATTTCTATTCCGGCACCGTGTCGGCGGCCTTCGGCGGCACCACCACCATCATTCCCTTCGCCGCCCAGCATCGCGGCAAGCGCATTCCCGACGTCATCGCCGACTACGCGCAACGCGCCCGTGAAAAGGCGGTGATCGACTACGGCTTCCACCTGATCCTGGCCGACCCTGACGAGCAGGCGCTGCAACACGACCTGCCGCAGGCCATCCGCGACGGCATCACCTCGCTGAAGGTCTACATGACCTACAACGCCTTGAAGCTGGACGACTACCAGCTGCTGGACGTGATGGCGCTGGCCGGCAGGGAAGGGGCGCTGGTGATGATCCACGCCGAGAACCACGACATGATTCGCTGGCTCGCCTCGCGCCTGCTGGACCAGGGTCATACCGCACCCAAGTTCCACGCAGTGGCGCACGACCCGTTGGCCGAAGCCGAAGCCAGCAACCGCGCCATTGCACTGTCGCGCCTGATCGGCGTGCCGGTGCTGATCGTGCACGTGGCCGGCGCCGAAACCGTGCAGACCATCCGCAATGCCAAGCTGCTGGGCGCGCAGATCTATGCCGAGAGCTGCCCGCAATACCTGTTCCTTACCGCCGAGGATATCGACCTGCCCGGTGTGGAAGGCGCCAAGTATTGCTGCAGCCCGCCGCCGCGCGACGCCAATGCCCAGGAGGCGGTCTGGGCCGGACTCAAGGATGGCACGCTGGGCATGTATTCCTCCGACCATGCGCCTTACCGCTTCGACGAAAGCGGCAAGCTGCCGCGTGGCGAAGACACCACCTTCAAGGAAATGGCCAATGGCGTGCCCGGCATCGAACTGCGCCTGCCGCTGCTGTTTTCCGAAGGCGTGCTGGGCGGGCGCATCGACATCCACGAATTCGTGCGCCTGACTGCCACCAACCACGCCCACATGTATGGTCTGTCGCACTGCAAGGGCAACATCGCCGAGGGCCTGGATGCCGACCTGGTGATCTGGAACCCCGAACGCGAAACCACCATCACGGCCGACCTGCTGCACGACAACGTCGGTTACACCCCCTATGAAGGCCGGCAGATCAAGGGCTGGCCGGAAGTGGTCACCAGCCGTGGCCGGGTGGTGATCAGCGAGGGCGAACTGAAAGTGCAGCGCGGATCGGGCCGCTATATCGCGCGCCAGTGTCCGGAACCGGCCGGCATCGCGCAACGGCCATCGCGCAGCCATCTGCCGGGCTTGCTCGGCCTCAAGGGAAAAGCATGGGAGCAGCAATGAACGCAAGCAATCACAAACGCTTCGGCCTGGCCGTGGCGCAGATGGGGCCGGTGCAACTGGCCGAGGATCGAGCCACCGTGGTGCGCCGCCTGCTGGAGATGATGCGTGAAGCCGCCTCGCGCGGCGCGAAGATGGTGGTCTTCCCGGAACTGGCGCTGACCACCTTCTTCCCGCGTTACTGGATGGAAGACCAGGCCGAGGTCGATGCCCGTTTCTTCGAATCCGAGATGCCGGGGCCGCAGACCCGCCCGCTGTTCGAACTGGCGGCGCAACTGGGCATCGGCTTCTATCTCGGCTATGCCGAACTGACTGCCGACGGCCATCACTACAACACCGCCATCCTGGTCGATGACAAGGCGCAGATCGTGGCGCGCTATCGCAAGATCCACCTGCCCGGCCATAGCGATCACAAGCCCGAGGCGCCGTTCCAGCACCTGGAAAAGAAATACTTCGAGGTCGGCAACGATGGCTTCGGCGTCACCGACATGCTGGGCACCCGCATCGGCCAGTGCCTGTGCAACGACCGCCGCTGGCCCGAGACCTATCGTGTCATGAGCCTGCAGAGCGCGCGCATCGTCACGCTGGGCTACAACACGCCGTCCTGGAACATCCACTGGAACGAGCCGCCGCACCTGCGCATGTTCCACCACCTGCTGTCGCTGCAGGCCAATGCCTACCAGAACGGCCTGTGGGTGGCGGCCGCCGCCAAGTGCGGGTTTGAAGACGGCTTCCACATGATCGGCGGCTCGGCCATCGTCGCGCCTTCCGGCGAGATCGTGGCGCAGGCACAGGGCGAGGAAGACGAAGTCATCTTCGCCAACTGCGACCTGGGCCTGGGCGAGACCTTCCTGCAGCACGTCTTCAATTTCGCCAAGCACCGTCGTCCCGAACACTACCGCCTCATCGTCGAACGCACCGGTGCCGGCGAACCGCTGGCGCCGTCCGAACTGTCCACCTGAATCCTGTCCACCTTCCACCCAATCGAGGAGTGTTGCGATGTTGCCCTTCCTGGCCCTGCCGTCCAAGTTATCCCTGAAGTGTTCCCTGCTGGTCGCCCTGTCGGCCAGCGCGCTGCTGTCGGCCGGGGCATTCGCCCAGGGCGCGCCGCTGCGCACCGGCGTGGATGCCACCTTCGCCCCGCATGCCATGGTCAAGCTGGGCGGCGGCCTGCAAGGCTTCAACATCGACCTGGGTGAAGAACTGGCGCGCCGCCTGGGCCGCAAGATCGAGATCGAAGGCACCGAATTCTCCGGTCTGGTACCAGGCCTGAACGCCAAGAAATACGACTTCGTGCTGGCGCCGGTGACCGCCACCCCCGAACGCGCCAAGGCCATGCTCTTCACCGAGGGCTACCTCGATACCGACTACACCTTCGTCATAAAGAAGGGTGCGCCCGCCATCACCGCCCTGGAAGACCTCAAGGGCAAGACCATCTCGGTCAACAAGGGCTCGGCCTATGAACTGTGGGCGCGTGACAATGCGCCCAAGTATGGCTTCAAGTACGACGTCTACGGCAACAACGCCGATGCCGTGCAGGCAGTGCAATCGGGACGCGCCGACGCCAACCTGGCCGGCAGCACCGTAGCGGCCTGGGCCGCCAAGCAGAACCCGGCCGTGCAGACCACCTATACCGTCAAGACCGGCCTGGTCTGGGCGCTGGCCTTCCGCCTGGACGACAAGGCCGGCCGCGACGCCGCCGGCATGGCGCTCAAGTGCATGAAGCAGGACGGCACGATGGGCAAGATCGCCCAGAAGTGGTTCGGCTATACCCCCGCGCCAGACGCCACTGTGGTCAAGGTCGGCGTGGGGCAGGGCGTGCCGGGCCTGGATGGCTACGACCCGACGCCGGTCACGCTCAAGTGCCACTGATCCTGGCCCTTTTCACCGGATGAACCACCCATGAACCTTGCCGCCCCCATCCTCGAAATCGTCGGCCTGCACAAGTCCTATGAAGGCAATACGGTCTTGCGCGGCATCGACCTGCGCGTGCGCACCGGCCAGCTGATCTGCGTGATCGGCCCGTCCGGCTCGGGCAAGAGCACCATGCTGCGCTGCTGCAACCGGCTGGAAGAACCCAGTGCCGGCCAGATCGTGGTGGATGGGGTGGACATCATGCATGCCCGCACCGACCTCAACGCGGTGCGCCAGCAGATCGGCATGGTGTTCCAGCAGTTCAATCTGTACCCGCACCTGAGCGTGCTGGGCAATGTGATGCTGGCCCTGAAAAAGGTGCAGAAGCACTCGCATGCCGAGGCCGAAGCCCGTGCCCGACGGGCGCTGGAGCAGGTGGGCATGCTGGAAAAGGCGGCCGCCTATCCCGGCCAGTTGTCCGGCGGCCAGCAGCAGCGCGTGGGCATTGCCCGCGGCATCGCCCTGCAGCCCAAGGTGATGCTGTTCGACGAACCCACCAGCGCGCTCGACCCCGAGCTGGTGGGTAGCGTCCTGGAGGTCATGCGCCAGCTGCGCGAGGCCGGCATGACCATGCTGGTGGTCACGCACGAGATGGCCTTCGCCCGCGCAGCGGCTGATCGCGTGGTGTTCATGGACGGTGGCGTGATCGTCGAGGAAGGCCCGCCCGAACAGATCTTCGGCGATCCGCAACAGGCCCGCACCAAGGCCTTCGTGGCCCGCTACGCCGCACAGCACTGAGCCATGGAGCAATTCCTCTTTACCTTCTTCAATGCCGAGATCGCCGCCCGCTACTGGCCGGATATCCTGCGCGGCATGGGCGTGACCGTCCTGCTGAGTCTGGCCGTGATCGGCGCCGGGCTGCTGCTGGGCCTGTTGCTGGCGGTGCTGCGCGCCACCGGCAAGCGCGGCCTGGTGTTCATGGTGGTGGCCTTCGCCGATGTCATGCGGGCCTTGCCGCCGCTGATCCTGATCATCGTGCTGTTCTTCGCCTTCCCCTACATCGACCTGTCCATGTCGTCCTTCACTGCCACCTGGCTGGCACTGAGCCTGGTGCTGGCGGCCTACGCCGAGGAAAGCATCTGGGCCGGCATCGCCGCCTTGCCGCGTGGCCAGAGCGAAGCGGCGCGCTCCACCGGCCTGTCCTGGGGCCAGACCATGGGCGCGGTGATCCTGCCGCAGGCCCTGCGCATGGCCGTGCCGGCGCTGACCAACCGTGTCATTTCGATCACCAAGAACACTGCGCTGGGCTCGGTGGTGGCCCTGTCGGAAATCCTCAATACCGCCCAGGCCGCCAGCAGCAATGCCGGCAATCCCACGCCGCTGATGCTGGGGGCCGCGGCCTACCTGCTGATCTTCATTCCGGTGGTCTTGTTCGCGCGCTGGCTGGAAACCCGCTGGCGCTGGAAACGATAGGAGAGGGCGCCCATGGAAGCCTTGCTGCAGAATTTCTTCAACCTGGAGGTCTATCGCCAGGTGCTGCCCTTCCTGCTGGGTGGCCTGTGGACCACGGTCTGGCTGTCGTTGCTGGTGATTCCCATCGGCGTGCTCTCGGGCCTGCTGCTGGCCTTGCTGGCCACCCAGAGCCGTTCACGCGTGGTGCGCATTGCGGTGGCGGTGTATGTGGACTTCTTCCGTTCCTTCCCGCCGCTGGTGCTGCTGATCCTGATCTATTTCGGCGCCCCCTTCCTGGGGCTGGAGCTGCCCAAGCTGGTGGCCGTGGCGCTGGGCTTCATGTTCAACAATTCCAGCTATTTCGCCGAGGTGCTGCGCGCCGGCATCGAAAGCGTGCCCAGCGGCCAGATGGAAGCGGCACGCTCCACCGGCCTGTCGCGCTGGCAGGCACTGGCCTATGTGGTGGTGCCGCAGGCGGCGCGCAATGCGCTGCCCGACCTGGTGGGCAACTGCATCGAGGTCATCAAGCTGACCACCATCGCCAGCGTGGTGGCTCTGCCGGAATTGCTGCGGGTGGCACGCGACGCCCAGTCGCTGGTCTACAACCCGTCGCCCATCGTGCTGGCGGCGCTGCTCTACCTGATCCTGCTGCTGCCGCTGGTGCGCTGGCTGTCGCGGCTGGAACACCGGGGCCGCAGCCTGCACTGAGTCCGCTGTCTTTCCCTCCATCTTTCTCCCCGCTTAATACGCCGGCCGCTCCAGGCCGGCGTTTTCATTTCCGGCGCACCACACTGTGTCGTCATCGCGACAGGGCCCGCCACGGTGCAAAAGGCGCACCGGTGCGGCGCTGCATGCCTGTCTTTGGTGAGTTCCCAGCCGCGGAAAGCGCAGAAATCAGGCTTTCCAGCCTGGCACGCTGTTTGCATAAAACGAGCAAAACGGTTTTTATATAAACCATCAGTTTATATATGGAACAAAATAAGTCATTTTGTTTTGAGATATCTGCTATATTGACTGCGAATATCTCCCATATATAAATTGCTGTTTCATATATGGAACGTTTCGGTGCCCGGCAGGAGGCACCCGTCCGCAGAGACGGCAGCCGGGAAGAATAGCTGGGGCGCAACAGCGCGCTATGGCAATCAGCAGAGGCAACATGATCGAAATCGAATTCCGCAAGGTCGGCAAAAGCTTTGTCGATCGCCAGACGGCGCAAGCGCGCGCCGCTGTCACCAACGTCAACCTGTCCATCAAGAGTGGCGAGGTGGTCTCCATCATCGGCCCCTCGGGCTGTGGCAAGAGCACCCTGCTCAACATGGGCGCCGGTCTCTACCTGCCCACCGAAGGCGAAGTCTTCGTCGGCGGCGAGCGCGTGACCAAGCCGGTCCGCAAGGTGGCCTTCATGCTGCAGAAGGACCTGCTCATGCCCTGGCGCAATATCCGCGCCAACGTCACCCTGGGCCTGGAAATCGACGGCATGCGCGAGGCCGAGCGCCGACGCATCGCCGACGAGCTGCTGGCCAAGTGCCACCTCAAGGGCTTTGAAGAGCATTACCCGTACCAGCTCTCCGGCGGCATGCGCCAGCGCGCTGCGTTGGCCCGCACGCTGGCGGTGGACCCGCAGGTGCTGCTGCTGGACGAACCCTTCTCGGCCCTGGATGCGCAGACCAAGATGGTGCTGCAGCAGGACCTGGCCAAGATGCTCTACGAAAAGAAGAAGACCGCGCTCTTCATCACCCACGATCTGGTGGAAGCCATCGCCCTGTCGGACCGTCTGCTGGTCATGAGCGAGCGTCCCGGCACCATCGTCGAGGAAATCGTGGTGGACCTGCCGTTCCGCGACAACCCGCTGGAGCGTCGCAAGCTGCCCGAGATCGGCCCCTTGCAAGGGCGCCTGATGGAACTGCTCAAGGTGGGCAAAGAGACCGCCGAGCTGCACTGATTTCACGCTGCATCTTCACCCGTCAACAGAGAGACCCCAAGGGAGAGCCAGAAACCATGAAGAACCTGTTCGCATCCGCCTGTAGTGCACTTGCCCTGGTCGCCGCCACTGGCGCCGCCGTCCTGCCCATGGCCGCGCACGCCGCGCCGGAAGAAGTGACCTACCTGCTGCCTGCACCACCCAATTCGCCGGCCTTCGCCCCCTGGGTGCTGGCCCAGCACAAAGGCTATTACGCCGATGAAAACCTGAAGGTCAGCTTCATCGTCGCCAAGGGCGGCGTGGACGTGGCCAAGCAGATCGGTGCCGGCAATGCCGTCATCGGTGGCGCCATCGGCGACACCCCCATCGTGGTGCGCGCCAACGGCATCCCGGTCAAGGCTATCGCCGTGCTGGGCGCCGGTTCGGTGACCATGGTGGCGGCCAATCCGGCCGACGGCATCAAGGGCCTGAAAGACCTCAAGGGCAAGACCGTCACCGTGATGTCCTATACCGACACCACCTATTACGCCTTCCTGGGCAGCCTGAAGACGGCCGGCCTGTCCAAGACCGACGTGCAGATCCAGGCCGCCGGCCCATCGGGTGTCTGGCAGCTGTATACCTCGGGCAAGTCGCAGGCCTTCGCCGGCGTGCCGGACTGGGTGGTCAATGCCACCGATGCCGGTGCCAAGGTCGAACTGCTGGACAACGGCGGCTTCAAGAGCATGGCCCAGGCCATCCTGGCCTCCGACGACACCATCAAGAAGAACCCGGAGCTGCTCAAGCGCCTGGTGCGCGCCACCCTGCGCGGCATGCAGGACATCATGAAGGACCCCAAGGCCGCCGCCGATGACTACGTCGCTGCGCTGCCCACCTACAAGGGCAAGGAAGCCAGCATCCAGGCCACCTTCGAGATGTACAACAAGTACGTCTATGCCAACCAGAAGACCCTGGGCCAGATCGACCAGGCGCGCATGGAAGCGGTGCAGAAGTTCTACGTCAGCGAAGGCATCGTCACCAAGGCCACGCCGGTCAACGAGCTCTTCACCAACCAGTTCGTCGGAGTCGCCAAGTAATCATGAATACCACCACAGCCAAAGACCTGACCATGTCCAGTCCCGAGCCAACGTCCTCGCCCAATCCGGTCAAGCCGACGGCACGCCGTCCGCTGTTGAACGACAAGGCCCGCACGGTGTGCGGCAGCCTGGCGCTGCTGGTGGTGTTCATCGCCGCGTGGCAGTGGGGCCCGGGCATGCTGGGCATGCCTGAATACATCCTGCCCAACTTCATGCAGGTGGTGCGTGAAGCGGTGGTGATGTGGAACAACGCGCAACTGTTGCAGCACTTCGGCATCACCGCCATGGAAGTGGTGTTCGGATTCCTCTTCGGCGCCTTGCTGGGCCTGGCCGTCGGTGTCGCGCTGGGCCTCTCGCCACGGGCCGAGGCCATGCTCTCGCCTTACATCCTGGCGCTGCAGATCGCGCCCAAGGTGGCCTTTGCACCCCTGTTCGTGATGTGGCTGGGCTACACCATCTATCCCAAGATCATCGTGGCGGTGCTGATCGTGTTCTTCCCGATCATGATCAACGTGCTCTCGGCCATCCGTACCGTCGATCCCGACATGGTCAACCTGGTGCGCACGCTCAATGCCGGCCGCTGGCAGATCTTCCACCTGGTCGAGTTCCGTTCGGCGCTGCCGGCGCTGTTCTCGGGCCTGCGCATCGCCTCCACGCTGTCGGTGATCGGCGTGACCGTGGGTGAACTGGTGGGTGGCAACCAGGGCCTGGGTTATCTGCTGGTCGATGGTGAAGGGCAGGGCAATACCGCCGCCGTCTTCGTCTCCATCGTCGCACTGACCCTGATCGGCGTGGTCACCTACGGCGTGGTGGTCTGGGCCGAACGCAAGGTCCTGCACTACCTGCCCAAGGCCAATACCAGCACCGTCTGAATCCAGAGACTCAACCAGCGCAACAGGAGCAAGCACATGTCAGCAGCAAGCACGGCGACACTTTTGGCGGGACGACGCATTCTGGTCACTGGCGCCGCACGCGGCCTCGGCCTGGCGTTCGTGGACGCCATCGCCGCCGCCGGGGCCACGGTGGCCATGGCCGACATCCTGCAGGAAGAACTGGCGGCCTCGGTGGCCGCCCTGAAACAACGCGGCCTGCAGGTCGAGGGCTTTGCACTGGACCTGGCCGATCCGGCCTCGGTGAAGGCCTGCGCGGCCGCCGCCACGCAATGGCTGGGCGGACTCGACGGCCTGGTCAACAACGCCGCCATCACCAACTCCGGCGGCAAGAGCAGCGAGCAGCTGGAAGTGGACATGTGGGACCGCGTCATGGATGTCAACGTGCGCGGCACCTGGCTGATGACCAATGCCTGCCTGCCGGCGCTGCGTGCCTCGGGGCGCGGCGCGGTGGTGAACCTGTCGTCCGATACCCCGTTGTGGGGCGCTCCCAATCTGCTGGCCTACGTGGCCAGCAAGAGTGCGGTGATCGGTATGACCCGTTCGCTGGCACGCGAGCTGGGCGCCGACAACATCACCGTCAATGCGGTGGCACCGGGCCTGACGCTGGTGGAAGCCACGCAGTACGTACCGCAGGCGCGGCACCAGCACTACCTGGACGGCCGTGCCATCCGGCGCGACCAGTTGCCCGAGGATGTCTGCGGCGCGGTGGTGTTCGCGCTGTCGGAGATGGCGCGCTTCTTCACCGGTCAGGTGATGGCGGTCAACGGTGGCTTCGTGATGCATTGAAAACGTATTTCTTGCCAGATCAACCCGGATCACTCCGGACCCCTTCAAGGAGAAAAGCATGACCGATATGTCCGAACAGGAGAACATGGGCCGCAGCTGGGATCGCCCCGCCGGCGCCAGCTTCGCCGACTGGATGGAATCGCGCGTGGCGCGCCTGTCCACCCGCAAGTACGACTGGAACGCACTGAAGTTCCAGGCCGACTACGACCCCAAGTACCGTCGCGCCCAGATGCGCTACATCGGCACCGGCGGCACCGGCGTGGCGCATGACGCCAACGTCATTCCCTCCGAGCATTTCACCTTCTCGACCATGATCATCCCGGCCGGCCACGAAGGCCCGTCGCACCTGCACGTGGACGTGGAAGAAGTGTTCTTCGTCCTGCGCGGCAAGCTCAAGCTGGTGCTGGAAAAGGATGGCGAGCGTTTCGAGACCATCCTCACCGACCGTGACGTGGTCTCGGTGCCGCCGGGCGTGTATCGCGAAGAGATCAACATCGGTGACGAAGACGCGCTGATGTGCGTGATGCTGGGCGCCAAGAAGCCCATCACTCCGACCTATCCGCCGGATCATCCGCTGACCTCGGTCAAGCGCTGATTGCAGAGCACCACACCATGCATCCTCACACCTCCATCGCCTCCGCCACCGCAGTCAGCTGCGACGACGCCCTGCGCGAACCGCTGGCCCTGCTGGAAGGCCGCTTCGCCGAGGGCAGCGTCGAGGTGCCGGGCGGCCGTGTCAGCTATCGCAGCTGCGGCAGCGGTCCGGTGGTGGTGCTGTTGCATGGCATCAGCTCGGGCGCGGCCTCGTGGTTGCAGTGCGCGCTCAAGCTGGAGTCGCAGGCCCGCGTGATCGCCTGGAATGCGCCCGGTTACGGCCGTTCCACACCGCTGACGATGAGCCAGCCCAAGGCGGTCGATTATGCACGGCGTCTGCAGGACATGCTGCAGGCGCTGGAGGTTGAGCAGTGCGTGCTGGTCGGCCATTCGCTGGGCGCGTTGATGGCCGCAGCCTACCTGGCCCACGGCGATGGCCGCGCCCGCCGCACGCTGCTGGCCGATCCGGCGCTGGGCTACGGCGCCGCCGGCAAGCAGGAGCGCGCGCACCAGGTGCGGGAAGAGCGGCTGGGCGCCTTGCGCACCCTGGGCATCGCCGGCATGGCGCAGAAACCGACGCGCCTGCTGTCGGCCCACGCCAGCGCGCAGGACCACGCCTGGGTGCGCTGGAACATGCAGTGGCTGGACGCCTCGGGCTACACCCAGGCCGTGCAATTGTTGTGCGGTGACGATATCGCGCCTTACCTGCAGGCTGCACCACGACGGGGGTTGTCGGTGGCATGCGGAGCCGAGGACATCGTCACCACCCCACAGGCCAGTGAAGGGCTGGCCAGGCAGTTCGAACTTCCCTTCAAGCTGGTGGACGCGGCCGGTCATGCCTGCTATATCGAGCAGCCGTCGCAATTTGCTGCGCTGGTCAGCGCGCAACTCACCTCAACCAACTAGAACAGAAAATCATCATGAACAAACCAGTGATGCCAGAAGAAGAGTCGCAAGACAAGTATTCCGTCCCCGGCCTGGAACGCGGCCTGCGCCTGCTGTGCGAATTCAGCCGCCAGGACAAGACCCTGTCCGCGCCCGAACTGGCGCGTCGCCTGGACATCCCGCGCTCTACCGTGTTCCGCCTGCTGGCCACGCTGGAACGCATGGGCTTCGTCGAGCGTGCCGACGGCGGGCGTGATTATCGCCTGGGCATGTCGGTGTTGCGCCTGGGCTTCGAATACCTGGCCTCGCTGGAACTGACCGAGATCGGCCGCCCGCTGCTGGACCGCCTGCGCGACGAGATCGGCTACTCCTGCAACCTGGTGGTGCGCGATGGCCGCTCCATCGTCTATGTCGCCAAGTCGGTCACCCAGACCGCCTTCACCAGCCACGTCAACGTCGGTACCCGCCTGCCGGCGCATGCCACCGTGCTGGGCCGGGTGCTGCTGGAAGACCTGAGCCTGCCGCAACTGCGCGCCCTGTATCCGGAAGAACACCTGGAAGTCTTTTCCAGCAACACCCCCAAGACCGTGGTCGAACTGTTCGACATGGTGCAGGCCGACAAGGAACGTGGCTTCGTGCTGCAGGAAGGTTTCTTCGAAACCAGCATCTCCACCGTCGCCGCACCGGTGCGCGATCACTCCGGCAATGTGGTGGCCGCCATGGGCGCCACGATCCCTTCGCCGCACATCGACGCCAGCCAGCTCGACATCATCGTGGCCCGCGTGCGCGATACGGCGGCCGAACTGTCCCGCCTGCTGGACCACGCCCCGCAGGGCGGTGCCAAGGTAGTCAACATGTGGCGGGGCTGAGATGGCGATGACTTCTCTCCAGGGCAAGGTGGCCGTGGTCACCGGTGGCTCTTCCGGCATTGGTCTGGCGACCGTGGAGTTGCTGCTGGAAGCGGGCGCGGCCGTGGCCTTCTGCGGCCGTGATGGCGCCCGGCTGAAGGACGCCGAAGCCGCGCTGCGCGAGCGCTACCCGCAGGCCCGCCTGTACAGCGCCCCTTGCGACGTGCTGTCGCAGGAGCAGGTGCAGGCCTTCGCCGCCTCGGTGGAAAACACCCTGGGCGCGGTGTCCATGCTGGTCAACAACGCCGGCCAGGGCCGCGTCTCGACCTTCGCCGATACCACCGACGAGGCCTGGAGCGAAGAGCTGCGCCTCAAATTCTTTTCCGTGATCTACCCGACCCGCGCCTTCCTGCCGCAACTGCAGGCCATGAGCGCGCAGCACGGGGATGCCGCCATCGTCTGCGTCAACTCGCTGCTGGCCACGCAACCCGAGCCGCACATGGTAGCGACTTCCGCCGCCCGCGCCGGCGTGCACAACCTGGTGCGCTCGCTGGCCACCGAACTGGCCAATGGCGAAGCCGCCCGCGTGCGGGTGAACGGCATCCTGATCGGCCTGGTGGAGTCGGGCCAATGGCGCCGCCGCTATGCCGCGCGCGGCCCCGAACTGCAGGACCAGAGCTGGGCCCAATGGACCGCCGCGCTGGCCGCAAAGAAACAGATTCAACTCGGCCGTCTCGGCCTTCCCCGGGAAGCCGCGCAGGCGATCGTATTCCTCGCCACGCCGCTTTCCTCGTACACCACAGGCAGCCATATCGATGTTTCAGGAGGACTTTCCCGCCATGTCTAATACCAACCAGCAAGTGACCGTCGGCTGCGCCATCGCGGCTTTCCTCGAACAGTGCGGCGTGAAGGCTGCCTTCGGCGTGATCTCGATCCACAACATGCCCATCCTCGACGCCTTCGGCGAGCGCGGCAAGATCCGCTTCATCCCGGCCCGCGGCGAAGCTGGCGGCGCCAACATGGCCGACGCCTATGCCCGCACCACCGGTGGCCTGGGTGTATGCCTGACCTCCACCGGCACCGCCGCCGGCAATGCCGCCGGCGCCATGGTGGAAGCCTTGACCGCCGGTACGCCGCTGCTGCACCTGACCGGTCAGATCGAGACGCCTTACCTGGACCAGAGCCTGGCCTACATCCACGAAGCGCCGGACCAGTTGAGCATGCTCAAGGCCATCTCCAAGGCGGCCTTCCGCATCCGTAGCGTCGAGACCGCCATCAGCACCATCAAGCTGGCCGTGCAGACCGCACTGACCCCGCCGATGGGCCCGGTCTCGGTGGAAATCCCCATCGACATCCAGGCTGCCCTGATCCCCATGCCCAGCAACCTGCAACCGCTGGCCATCCCGCAAAGCGTGCCGTCGGCGCGCGCACTGGATGAACTGGCCGAGCGCCTGATGAAGGCCAAGCGTCCGCTGCTGTGGCTGGGCGGCGGGGCGCGGCATGCTGGCGCGCAGGTAAAGCGCCTGATGGACCTGGGCTTCGGCGTGGTCACCAGCACCCAGGGTCGCGGCATCGTGGCCGAGGATGATCCGCGCTCGCTGGGCGCCTTCAACCTGCACAAGCCGGTCGAGAATTTCTATCAGAGCTGCGACGCCATGCTGGTGGTCGGCTCGCGCCTGCGCGGTAACGAAACCCTGAAGTACGAACTGAAGCTGCCGCGCCCGCTGTATCGCGTGGATGCCGATCCGGCTGCCGAAGGCCGCTGCTACACCAGCGACTATTTCGTCTGCGGTGATTCGGCGCTGGTACTGTCCGGCCTGGCCGACCGCCTGGCCGCGCTGAAGGTCGATCCGGGCTTCATGGCCGACCTGCAGAAGGCACGCGATACCGCCGTGCATGGTCTGGTCGATGGCCTCGGCCCCTATAGCGCCCTGGTGGAACAGTTGCAGCAGGCGGCCGGCCGCGAGTTCAACTGGGTACGCGACGTCACCGTCTCCAACAGCACCTGGGGCAACCGCTACCTGCGCATCTTCGATCCGCGTGCCGGCGTGCATGCGCTGGGCGGCGGCATCGGCCAGGGCCTGGCCATGGGTATCGGCGCGGCCATCGGTGCGGCGGTCACGCAGTCCGGCAAGAAGACCTTCACCCTGGCCGGTGATGGCGGCTTCATCCTCAACCTGGGTGAGCTGGCCACGGCCGTTCAGGAACAGGCTGACATGGTGATCGTGCTGATGAACGACAAGGGCTACGGCGTCATCAAGAACATCCAGGATGCGCAATACGGCGGTCGTCGCCACTACGTGGACCTGCACACGCCCGATTATGCCGAACTGTCCTCGGCGCTGAAGCTGCGTCACCAGCGCGTGGGCAACCTGGCCGAGGTGGCCGGGGCGCTGGACGAGGCGCTGTCGCAGAAGGGCCCCTTCCTGCTGGAGATCGACATGCTGACCATCGGCAGCTTCAAGACTGCCTTCGCCGGCCCTCCGGTCAATCAGACGGAAAACGCGGAAAGCGCGGAAATGGCCGCCGCCGCAGCAGCAGCCGTGGTCGCCGCTGCCGCCACCGCGGCCACCGCCTGAGGAGCCGAGCATGCTGCACGTATCGATGATCGGATGCGGCGCCATCGGCGTGGGCGTCATGGAGATCTTGAAGAGTGATCCCGAGGTCGCCTTCGACATGGTGGTGGTGCCGGAGGCGCACATGGAGCGCGCCCGCAGCACCGTCTCCACACTGGCGCCGACGGCCCGGGTGGTGTCGCGGCTGGGGGACGAGCGTCCTGACCTGCTGATCGAATGCGCCGGTCACCAGGCCATCGCCGAACACATCATCCCGGCGCTGGAGCGCGGCATCCCCTGCATGGTGGTGTCCATCGGCGCCTTGTCCGAACCTGGCCTGGTCGACAAGCTGGAAGCCGCCGCCCGCGCCGGCAAGACCCAGGTGCAGCTGCTCTCCGGCGCCATCGGTGCCATCGACGCCCTGGCCGCGGCCAAGGTCGGTGGGTTGGAATCGGTGGTCTATACCGGTCGCAAACCGCCGCAGGCCTGGAAGGATACGCCGGCCGAGGCCGCCTTCGATCTGGATGCGCTCAAGGAACCGACCGTCATCTTCGAAGGCAGCGCCCGCGAAGCGGCGCGCCTGTATCCCAAGAATGCCAACGTCGCCGCCACGCTGTCGCTGGCCGGCCTGGGCCTGGACCAGACCCGGGTGCGCCTGTATGCCGATCCCGGTGTGAGCGAGAACGTGCACTACGTGGAAGCGCGGGGCGCCTTCGGCGGCTTTGAGCTGACCATGCGCGGCAAGCCGCTGGCGGCCAATCCCAAGACCTCGGCACTGACCGTCTATAGCGTCGTGCGCGCCCTGGGCAATCGTGCCCATGCGCTGTCGATCTGAGCAGTTGAGTATCTGAATATCTGAGCTTCGCAAGGACATGTCGACCATGATGAATCTGAACGAAACGCTGCCGATCTGCATCGCCGGTCAATGGCGACTGGGTGGCGGCGACCGTTATGCCACGCTCTACCCGGCCACGGGTGAGCCGGTGGCCTACCTCAATGCGGCCAGTGTGGCCGATGTGGAAGAGGCCATCGCCGGTGCCGACCACGCCTTCCGCACCAGCGGCTGGGCGCAGAAGAAGCCGCATGAACGTGCCGCCGTCCTGTACCGCGTGGCGCAGCTGATCCGCGAACGCGGTGAAGCGCTGGCGCAGATGCAGCGCCTGGACAATGGCAAGCCCATCAGCGAGACGCGCAATCTGGTGGCCAGTGCTGCCGGCACCTTCCAGTTCTTCGCGGCCGCCTGTGAAACCCTGGAAGAAACCCTCACGCCCATGCGTGGCGACAACCTCACCATGAGCGTGTATGAACCCATGGGCGTGGTGGCCGCCATCACGCCGTGGAATTCGCCGATCGCCAGCGAGGCGCAGAAGATGGCGCCGGCCCTGGCTGCCGGCAATGCGGTGGTGGTCAAGCCGGCCGAGGTGACCCCGCTGGCCGCGCTGGAACTGGCGCGCATCTGCATCGAAGCCGGCGTGCCGGCCGGCATGATCAGTGTGCTGCCGGGCAAGGGCTCGGTGATCGGCGACGCCATCACCTTGCATCCGCTGGTCAAGCGCGTCTCCTTCACCGGTGGTACCACCACCGGCAAGCACATTGCCCACATCGCCGCCGACAAGATGATGCCGGTCTCGCTGGAACTGGGCGGCAAGTCGCCCACCATGGTGTTCGAGGATGCCGATCTCGACCATGCCGTGGCCGGTGTGCTGTATGGCATCTTCAGCAGTTCCGGTGAATCCTGCATCGCCGGCTCGCGCCTGTTCGTGGCGCGCTCGCTGTACGACGGTTTCATGGAGCGCCTGGCCGCCGGTGCCGCTGCACTGCGCGTGGGCGATCCGGCCGACGAGCGCACCCAGATGGGGCCGCTGATCACCGCCCGCCATCGTGAAGGCATCGAGCGCTATGTCGACATCGGCGTCACCGATGGCGGCCGCATCCGCACCGGTGGCGTGCGTCCGCAGGGCGCGCAGTTCGAACGCGGTTACTACTACACGCCGACCATCATCGAAGGCGTCAGCAATGAACAGCGCATCTGCCAGGAAGAGATCTTCGGGCCGGTGCTGGTGGCCATGCCCTTCGACAACGAAGACGACCTGATCCGGCAAGCCAACGACAGCGTCTATGCGCTCGCTGCCGGTATCTGGACGCGCGACTACAAGCGCGCCTGGCGCATCGGCCGCGCAGTGCAGGCCGGCAATGTCTGGATCAACACCTACAAGCAATTCTCGATCTCGACCCCCTTCGGCGGCTGGCGCGACAGCGGCCTGGGTCGCGAGAAGGGCAGGCTGGGCATCCTGCAGTACATGGAGCAGAAGGCCATGTACTGGGGCATGAACGAACAGCCCTTGCCCTGGGCCGGCTAAGAGCGCCGCCCCCCTGAACACGTATTGGAGACACACATGGACGTATTGGGTATCGACGAAATCATCTACGGCGCGGACGACTTGCCGACCTGCCGCCAGTTCTTCCTCGACTGGGGCATGCTGCTGGCGCAGGAAAGCGCGGCCGAACTGGTCTTCGAATCGCAGAACGGCTGCCGCGTCATCGTGCGCGACAGCGCCGACCCCGGCCTGCCGCCGGCCATCGAAGCCGGACCGACCCTGCGCGAGGTGGTGTGGGGCGTGTCCTCGGCCGCCGTGCTGGACAAGTTCGCCGGCCGCATTAGCGGTCTGCCGGGCTACGTCAATGACGGCAAGCGCGTCGGTTGCACCGATCCGAACGGCCTGGCGGTGCGCTTCCAGGTCTCGGTCAAGCGCGATGTCGAGGTCGAATGCGCACGCATGAACACCTGGAACGAAAAGAACCGCATCAACCAGCGCAGCCCCATCTACGAACGTGCCACGCCCATCGAGGTGGGACACGTGGTGTTCTTCGTCAAGGACGTCAAGGCCTGCGAACGCTTCTATTGCGAGAACTTCGGCTTCGTGCCCTCGGACCGCTACCCGGAGCGCGGCGCCTTCCTGCGCTGCGCCGATGTCGGCGGGCATCACGACATCTTCCTGCTGCAACCGCCGGAGGCAAGGTCGGGCTTGAACCACGTCGCCTTCACCGTGCGCGACATCCATGAAGTCTTCGGCGGTGGCATGCACATGTCGCGCAAGGGCTGGGATACCCAGCTGGGTCCGGGCCGTCATCCGATTTCCTCGGCCTACTTCTGGTACTTCAAGAATCCGGCCGGCGGCCTGATCGAGTACTACGCCGACGAAGACCAGCTCGATGCCCACTGGGAGCCGCGTGACTTCGAACCCGGTCCGACCGTGTTCGCCGAATGGGCCATCGATGGCGGCATCGACGGCAACACCCGCCGCCAGAAGAATGCGCAAGGCCCCAGCGGCAAGTTCCTGACCGACCGCGCGCCGGCCGGCAAGTAAGACGGCAATCCGTCATTTGTAGAAAGGAAATCCAGATGTCCTTCAAGATCGGAATCCTGGGCGCCGGCATCGGCGGCCTGACCGCCGCCATCGCCCTGCAGCGCGCGGGCCATGAGGTGGTGGTGTATGAACAGTCCAAGCAATTCCTGCGCGTGGGCGCGGATATCAACCTCACCCCCAACGCAGTGCGTGCACTCGATGGACTGGGCATCGGCGAGGCCGTGCGCCGTACCGCCGCCCGTCCCACCCACCGCATCAGCCGTACCTGGGACAGCGGCGAGGAAACCTCGCGCCTGGCCATGGGCGACACCGCCGAGCAGAAATACGGCGCACCGCAACTGACCATCCACCGTGCCGACCTGCTGGCGGCGCTGGCCGAGGTATTCCCGCTGGAGCAGGTGCGCTTTGCCAAGCGCGCCGAGAAGATCAGCGAAGAGGGCGATGGCATCCATCTGCACTTCACCGACGGCAGCACGGACCGCGTGGACGTGCTCATCGGTGGCGATGGCATCCACTCCGCCGTGCGCACTGCCATGTTCGGTGCCGAGAGCCCGCGCTTCACCGGCGTGGTGGCCTTCCGCGCCGTGGTGCCGGCCTCCCGCGTAGCCGGCGTGCCGAACCTGCAGGCCTTCACCAAGTGGTGGGGGCCGAACCCGGAAAGCCAGATCGTGACCTTCCCGCTCAATCGCGGTGAAGACATCTTCATCTTCGCTACCACCGCGCAAGAAAGCTGGCACCTGGAATCCTGGACCACCCCGGGCAACGTGCAGGAACTGCGCGATAGCTACGCCGGTTTCCACCCCGACGCCACGGCCTTGCTGGACGCCTGCGACGAAGTGCTCAAGACCGCGCTGTATGAACGCGATCCGCTGCCGGCCTGGGCGCGCGGCAACATGGCGCTGCTGGGTGATGCCTGTCACCCGATGATGCCGTTCATGGCGCAGGGCGCCGGCATGGCCATCGAGGATGCGGTGGTGCTGGCGCGCTGCCTGGCCAAGGTCACCACGCTGGAGCAGGTGGCAGGATCCTTGCATGCCTATGCGCAGTTGCGCATGGAACGCGCCTCCAAGATCCAGATCGGTTCACGTGGCAACAACTGGCTGCGCGAGGGCGGTAACGCCGACTGGGTCTATGGCTATGACGCCTGGACCACGCCGCTGGATGCGCAGCCTGAATCCACCGCCGTCCCTGCGTGAGCCAGCGATGAGTGCAGAGACCCACTCCGACCGCATGCTCCTGACCATCTTGCTCAGGCATGACCAGTCGAAGAACCTGGAGCAGATCCAGGCGCACATGAAGCAGATGGACTGGTGGGAGCGCTTCCCGGTGGAAGGCTGTCGCGTGGTGTCCTGGACCGTGGCCATGGGCCTGGGCCAGATCGTCACCCTGGAGCTGCCGCCGGCGCTGCTGCCGCAAGTCAATGTCGAGCTGGAGCGCTCGGCCTGGGGTGTGTTCCGTACCGAGTGCTACCCCACTTACGATTTTGTTCCCGTGCGCGAGCGTATCCGCGAGCGCGTCAGAAATGGAGGCCAATGATGGTTGCAACTGTTACCGATGTCTATCTCAATCCGCACCAGGCACGTCGCCGTGCGCCGACCCAGTTCGAAGACCTGCTGGGTGACTCCATCGAGCGCGCCTATGCCGCTGGCATCCACGAGCTGGATGCGCTGGTGGCACACCTGAACCGTACCGGTCCGAGCTGCCCCTACAACCAGGGCGTATGGACCGCCGCCAACTTCCAGGAAGAGATTGCCCGCCTGGCCGCCTGATCCGTCCAGACGCCAAGCCAGCCTACAGGAGAGTATCCAAATGAGAACCACCGCCAATGATCCCGTCGACGCCGTCCTCGCCGTCGGCCTGAAAGACCTGTGGTACCCGATCTGCCCGTCCGAGTTTGTGGCCGAGAAGCCGGTCTCGCTGCGTCGCCTGGGCAAGAAGTTCGTGTTCTGGCGCGAGCCCTCGGGCAAGCTGCATGCCTTGGAAGACCACTGCCCGCACCGTGGCGCACCGCTGTCCATGGGCATCCCCATGGGTGACCGCATCGCCTGTGGCTACCACGGCGTGCAGGTGCGCTTCGACGGCGTGGTCACCAGCGTACCCGGCAGCCCCGGCTGCAAGCTGGAAGGGGCCAAGGCCACGCGTCGCTTCCACGTCACCGAAGCGGCCGGCGCCATCTTCCTCTACAACAGCATGGAAGACGTCGACACCCCGCCGCCGCTGCGCCTGCCAGAAGAACTGACCAGCCCCGAGTATTCCAACTTCCTGTGCTACACCGAATGGAAGGGTGATTACCGCTACGTGCTGGACAACGTGATGGACCCCATGCACGGCACCTTCCTGCACAAGCAGTCGCACTCCATGGCCGAAGGCGACAACACCGCCAGCTTCGGCATCCGCGAGACCGACATCGGCTTCGTCTTCGAAAAGGAAGGCCAGCGCGACGTCAACTTCGACTGGACCGAATGGGGCGATACCGACCTGCACTGGATGCGTCTGGCCATTCCCTATCCCAAGACCGGCGGCCCGGGCGGCAGCTTCGTCATCATCGGCAGCTACACGCCCATCGTGGACAACATCGCGGCGGTGTTCCACTGGCGCTGCCGCAAGCTGTCCGGCTGGCAGCGGGACACCTGGCGCTTCCTCTACCGCAACCGCCTGGAAGCGCGCCACTGGAACGTGCTGGAACAGGACCGCGTGGTGCTGGAGCTGATGGAGCCCGACGCCAACCAGCGCGAGATGCTGTACCAGCACGACATGGGCATCGTGCGCCTGCGTCGTCACCTGCGCGGTCTGGCCAAGGCCCAGCTGGCGCGGGAAGAAGAACTGGCCGCGGCCAAGGCGCCGGTGAAGGCAGCATGAACCACGCAGCAAGCCCGGTCGCCGTGCGCCATGTGAAGACCGACAAGGTCCCCGAGCTGGCCACGGCCACCTGGTCCAACTGCCTGGTGGTGGGCGACGAGATCGTGATGTCCGGCATGACCGCACATCCGGCCTCGCGCCAGCAGACGCTGGACACCTACCAGCAGACGCTGGTGGTGCTGGGCAAGATCCGCGATCTGGTGGAAGCCGCCGGCGGCAGCGTCGGCAGCATCACCAAGCTGGTGATCTATGTCACCGACATCGCGCACAAGGACGAGGTGGGACGCGCCCGGCGCGACTTCTTCGGCACGCCTTATCCGTGCTCGACGCTGGTGGCGGTGAGCGCGCTGGTGTTTCCGGAACTGACGGTCGAGATCGATGCCTTTGCGCGCCTGGGTGTCGACCTGCGGCAGGCAGTGGGCGGTTGATGCAAGTGGCTGCAAGTGGCAGCAAGTGACAGCAAGTGACACGAGGCGGTTTGAACAATCTGATGTGGTGGTGGTGCATTCATGAGCAGTCCTCTTATTTCCGTGCGCGTGCAGGCCATGCGCTTTGAAGCGCAAGGCGTAGTCAGCGTCGAACTGCGCCTGCCCGAGGGCGGCGAGCTGCCGGCCTTCGAGGCCGGTGCGCATATCGACCTGCACCTGGGCAATGGCCTGGTGCGCAGCTATTCGCTGTCGAACTCGCCGACCGAGCGGCATCGCTATGTGGTCGGTGTGCTCAACGACCGGGGCAGTCGCGGCGGTTCGCGCTACGTGCATGAACAACTGCGGGTCGGTGCCAGCCTCACCATCTCGGCACCGCGTAACAATTTCCCGCTGGAAGAATCCGCGCCGTTGTCGGTGCTGATCGCCGGTGGCATCGGTATCACGCCGATTTCCTGCATGTATCACCACCTGCGCGCCCAGGGTCGGGAAGCGGTGTTGCACTACTGCGCCCGCTCGCGCAAGGAAGCGGCCTTCACCGCCGAGCTGCTGGGCGAGCCGGGTGTGTCCAGCCACTTCGATGACGAGGCCGGCGCGCCGCCTGACCTGCGGGCTTTCCTCGCCGCGCATCCGAAGGACGCGCATTTCTATTGCTGCGGGCCGACGCCCATGCTCAATGCCTTCGAAAACCTGTGCGAAGAACTGGGCCTGCCCAACGTCCACATCGAACGCTTTGCCGCCGAAAAGGTAGAGGCGGTCCAGACCGGCAGCTACGTGGCCGAACTGGCGCGCAGCAAGTCCAGCGTCACCGTCCCGGCTGGCAAGTCGCTGCTGGACGCCTTGCTGGATGCCGGCATTGCGGTCGATCACAGCTGCCGCGAAGGGGTTTGCGGCGCCTGCGAGACCAAGGTGTTGGAGGGTGAACTGGAACATCGCGATGGCGTGCTCAGCAAGGCCGAGCGCGCTTCCGGCAAGACCATGATGGTGTGCGTGTCCGGCTGCAAGGGACAACGCCTGGTGCTGGACCTGTAGCAGGACCGGTAAGGCAACAAGGCCCGGGCAGCGTTCGCCCGGCCCCATGCCCGTGCTCAGGCACAGGGCATTTTTTTGAGCCTGATGAATTTTGTGGAACGTCGATCCATAGGTGAAACAAATAACACCGGATCACGCACCACCTGGCAAGCGGCGCCCGCCGACCATGCGGGACAGGGCGCCTCGCTTGCCGGCAGAAGTCACCTCTCCTGCGCACGGGGCGCCGGGGAGCAGTGAGTGAATGCGGCCTGGCCGCGTGTTTGGACTTTATTCGTTGAAGGGGAGTTTGATGAAGAAGTTAATGATTGCCGCAGCGGCATCCTGCCTGTCGGCGGGCGCCTTTGCGCAGAGCAGCGTCACCATCTACGGCAGCCTCGATGCTGGCGTAGCCTATATCAACAACCTCAATGGCGGATCGGTGTCGCGCCTGGATCAGGGCACGATGCAGCCGGATCGTATCGGCTTTCGTGGCATCGAGGACCTGGGCGGCAATCTGAAGGCGATCTTCCAGCTGGAAGCCGGCTTCTACACCGACACCGGCGGTACGCCCAATTCCTCCAAGCTGTTCAACCGCTACAGCACCATCGGCCTGTCCGGCGACTTCGGTGCGGTGACCCTGGGCCACATGCCGGACGTGGTGTTCGACTACGTGGGCAAGCTGTCCAACGGCTTCCAGCTGACCAACTGGTACCTGTTCCACCCGGGTAACCTGGACAGCCTGGCCAACACCTACCAGTTCGACAATGCAGTGCGCTATACCTCGCCCACCGCAGGCGGCTTCCAGGGCAGCCTGATGTACGGCTTCGGCGAAGTGGCCGGCGACAGCAGCGCTGGTCGCAACGTCAGCGCCGGTGCGACCTACACCAATGGCCCGTTCCGCGCGGCCCTGGCGTATTCCAAGCTGAACAACCGTGCCGCTGGTTACGCCGGCACCTTCCTCAGCAGCGTCGGCCTGGGTAATGCAGCGACGGTCTTCAACAGCCTGACCACCACCGCCGGCGGCCTGGGTTACACCATCGGCAGCGTGCGCCTGAACACCGCCTACACCCAGGTCAAGCTGGCCATGCCCAGCGGCGCCACACCCAAGCAGAAGAACCTGGATCTGGGCGCGGCCTGGCGCTATGCCACGCTGGACACCATCAACTTCGGTTATGGCCTGTCCAAGCTGGAAGGCGCGCGCTGGAACACCTTCAGCCTGTCGCACGTGCATGAGTTCTCCAAGCGTACCCAGTGGTACGTGCAGGCCGCCTACCAGCGTGCCGGCGGCGATGCGCGCTTTGCCGTCATGAACGGTACCGGTGCCAGCGGTTCCACCGGCGTCTCCGGCGGCCAGGGCCAACTGGTCACCACCATCGGCATGCACCACTCGTTCTAAGGCCATCTTTGGATGGCTGGCATTACCTTCTGTGAATAGTCTTGTCTTGCGTGCAGCTCCCCTGGAGCGGGGAGTTGCTTAGGGTCTGCTCACCTTCAAGCTGCGAGTGCGAGAGGTCGCCAAGCGTTGACTGCCTAGGCGCAGCGACGCGCCGTAGTGGTGCTACGGCAAGGAGCTGCAACAACGGCAGGCGACGCTTGGCGGCCTCTCCCGAAGGGTTGGCCCCAGAAGCCGCGCTGGCGGCGTTGCACGTCAGGGCTGGTGGAACCACCACCAGCCCTGACGCGCGCCTTGCCATCACGGCTTCTGGGGCCAACGCATCTCGCAGATTGAAGGTGAGCAGACCCTAGTAGTGCCTTGGGCGGAGGAAGTCCTCTTTCTCCGCCATTTTTTTATCCAAACCGAATTCATTGCCGGTGGGCATCATGGCATCGTCCCCCCCGGCATTCTTGCGTTGCGGAGAAAGCCTCATGATTGCAAATCTCAAACTGGGCGCCCGTCTTGGACTGGGCTTCGGACTGGTACTGGCGCTGCTGGCCGGGATCACGGGACTGGCCATCGCCAGCCTGTCCACGCTGCACCAGGGCACGCGCCAGATCGTCGAAGACCGCTACCCGCAGGTCTTGCTGGCCAATGACGTGCTCTTGCGCATCAGCGAGAATGCCAGCGCCATGCGCAACCTGCTGCTGCTGGACGACCACCAGAAACTGATCGAGGAAATCGCCCGCATCGACAAGGGTGAAGCCGCCATCGGCGAAGACCTCGGCAAACTGCAGGCACGCCTGTCCAGCGAACAGGGCCGCAAGTCCTTCGCCGAGATACTGGCCTTGCGCGCCAGCTACCGCCAGGGCCAGCAGCGTTTCCTGCAACTGGCCTCCACCGGCGCCACCATGGACGCCACCGAGCTGTTGATGACCAGCCTGCGCCAGGACCAGGACAAGTACATCGCCCGTCTCAAAAGCTATATTTCGGTGGGCACCATGATGATGGAACGCAGCGGCCAGGAAGCCGCCGACCAGTACCACGGCAAGACCCTGATCATGCTGGCCATCGCTGCGCTGGCGGTATTACTGGGTGGCGGCTTTGCCTGGTGGACCACGCGTTCCATCACGCGCCCAGTGCGCCACGCAGTGGAGGTGGCACAGCAGGTGGCCGATGGCAACCTGTGCAGCGAGATCCGGGCCGGCGCGCGGGACGAGATCGGCCAGTTGCTGGAGGCCTTGCGCCAGATGAATGGCAGTCTCACCCGCATCGTGGCCGATGTGCGCGGCGGGGCCGAGACCATCGCCACTGCCTCGGCCGAGATCGCCGGTGGCAACCTGGACCTCTCGGCGCGCACCGAGCAGCAGGCCGGCTCACTGGAAGAAACGGCGGCGGCGATGGAGGAACTGACTTCCACCGTGCGCCAGAATGCCGAGAACGCGCAGCAGGCCAACCAGCTAGCCTCGGATGCCTCCGGCGTGGCGGCGCGCAGCGGGGAAGTGGTACAGCAGGTGGTGAGCACCATGCAGGGCATCAGCGAGGCCTCGCGCCGCATCGTCGACATCATCGGCGTGATTGACGGCATCGCATTCCAGACCAATATCCTGGCGCTCAATGCGGCGGTGGAAGCGGCCCGCGCCGGCGAGCAGGGCAGGGGCTTTGCAGTGGTGGCATCGGAAGTGCGCTCGCTGGCCCAGCGCTCGGCCACGGCGGCCAAGGAGATCAAGGCGCTGATCGATGATTCGGTAGCGCAGGTGGATGCCGGTGGACGCCTGGTGGTACAGGCCGGCGCGACCATGGGCGAGGTGGTGGACAGCGTGCGACGGGTGTCGCACATCGTCGGTGAGATCAGCATGGCCACGCAGGAACAGCGTGCCGGTATCGAGCAGGTCAATCACGCCATCACCCACATGGATGAAACCACCCAGCAGAACGCAGCGCTGGTGGAACAGGCTGCCGCCGCGGCCCAGTCCTTGCAGGACCAGTCGCAGCGGCTGCGGGAGCTGGTGGGTGTGTTCCGGCTGCAGGACGTGCGACCGGAGCGGACGATGCTTCAGGCCGCCGAGGTGGACGATGAGGAGGCGGTCGCCGCCTTGCCGCGATACAACACCAGTGTGGCGATCAGCCCGCAGATGGCGGCAAAGCTCATCCAGTAACCCGGTGCTGCCTTGTCGCCCGAGGTCTCGATCAGCCAGGTCGAGACCAGTGGCGTGAAGCCGCCGAAGATGGCAGTAGCCAGGCTGTAGGCCAGCGAGAAACCGACCGTGCGCACATGCGCGGGCATCACCTCGGTGAGCGCCACCACGGCTGCGCCGTTATAGCTGGCGTAGAGGAAGGACAGCCACAGTTCGGTGATGAGCAGGTTCTTGAAGCTGATGTCCGAGACCAGCCACGACATGATCGGGTAGGCGGTCAGCAGGGTCAGCACCGTGAAAGCCACCAGCACCGGGCGGCGCCCCACGCGGTCCGACAGCGCGCCCATGATGGGCAGCCAGCAGAAGTTGGACAGGCCCACGCAGAAGGTGACGATGAGGCTATCCGAGGCCGACAGCTTGAGCACGTTCTTGCCGAAGGTGGGGGTGTAGACCGTGATGAGATAGAAGGACACGGTCGTCATCACCACCATCATCATGCCGGCCACCACGATCTTCCAGTTCTGTGCGATGGAGGCCATGATTTCGCCAAAACGCGGATGGTGCTTGCGGGCCAGGAATTCCTCGGTCTCCTGCAGCGAACGGCGGATGATGAAGATGGCCGGTACGATCAGGCAGCCGATGAAGAAGGGAATGCGCCAGCCCCAGTCGCTGATCTGCGCCGGTGCCAGCGACTGGCTGACCAGATAGCCGATCAGGGCCGACGCCATGATGGCCGCCTGCTGGCTGGCGGACTGCCAGCTGACGTAAAAGCCCTTGTTGCCGGGCGTGGCCATTTCTGCCAGATAGACCGACACGCCACCCAGTTCCACCCCCGCCGAGAAACCTTGCAGCAGCCGTCCGGTCAGCACCAGGATGGGCGCGGCCACGCCGATGGTGGCGTAGCCCGGCACGAAGGCGATCAGCAGTGTGCCGATGGCCATGATGGCCAGCGTCACGATCAGGCCCTGGCGGCGGCCGACGCGGTCGATGTAGCTACCCAGGATGATGGCGCCCAGGGGACGCATCAGGAAGCCCGCACCGAAGGTGCCGAAGGTCAGGATCAGCGAGACGAACTCGTTGTCCGACGGGAAGAAGGTCTTCGAAATGTAGCTGGCATAGAAGCCATACAGGAAGAAGTCGAACATCTCCAGGAAATTGCCGCTGGTCACCCGCAGGACGGTGGACAGCTTGGAGTGTTGGATGCTTTTTGTGCTTGTTGTGCTTGTGGTCATGTCGGTCTCTCTCTTCTCTCTTGATTCAGGCGCTGGATCAGCCGTCGATCAGCGCGGCGCCGGATCCAGGCCGGAGGCCTTGATGGCCGCCTCGGCTTCCGGCGAGGCCAGGTACTGCAGTAGTTCCCTGGCGGCCTGCGGCTCCCTGGTGCCGACCACGACGCCTACGGAGAAGGGCGTGAGCTGCTGCGCGCTTTCGGGGATGGGGCCGATGATGTCGATGCCCTTGATCGGCTTGAGCTCGGAGATCTGCTGCAGGCCGACTTCTGCCTCGCCACGCGCCACCACTTCACCCACCGGCTCGGCCGGGATCATGCGGCCCTTGTAGGCCATCTGCTGGTCGATGCCCAGGCGCTTGAACAGCTTGGTGGAAAGGAACACGCCGCTGGCGCTATCCGAATAGACCACCGAATGCGCCGTCAGCAGCGTGCGCTTGAAGGCGTCCAGCGTGGAGATATCAGGCCGGGGTGCGCCGGCCTTGACCGCCAGACCGATGCGCGAGAGCGCCAGCAGCTTGTGCTCGGAGCGCGACACCTTGCCCTCGGCCACCAGCTTGTCCAGAGAGTCACCGACCATGATCACCACGTCGATAGGTTCACCGCGCTTGAGACGGTTGGGGATGGCCTGCGGGGTTTCGCCCATGGACGGGCCCCAGCCGGAGATGAGCTTGTGGCCGGTCTTCTTTTCGAAGTCCGGGGCCAGTGCCTTGTAGGCGGCGGCAAAACCGCCCGAGCTGACCACGTGGATATCGGCTGCGGCGGCCAGGCTGCTGGCGGCACCGATGACCAGGGCCAGCACGCTGCGCTGGAGGACGGAATGGGTGAGGATGTTTTTCATGGGATCTCCGGATTGGCGTTTTTAGTTTGAACTAGGGGATGAGACCCGGCAGTTTGCGGAGTATCCTTTGAAAAGTTAATTGCATTTAATCTTGGGATTGATAAAAAATGCGCATCAATATCGAGACCTCCGAATTGCAGGCTTTCATCGCCGTGGCGCGCCAATCCAGCTTCCGGGCGGCGGCCGAGGGCCTGTTCATCACCCAGCCGGCGCTGAGCCGGCGCATCGAGAACCTGGAACAGGCGCTGCAGGAGCGCCTGTTCGACCGCACCACCCGGCGCGTTTCCCTGACCCCGGCCGGCGAGCTGTTCCTGGTGCATGCCCAGGCGGTGATGGAAGAACTGGAACTGGCCGTCAAGAGCGTGGAGCAGGGCATGGCGCAGCGCCGCCAGCATGTGACGGTGGCCTGCGTGCCTTCGGTGGCCAACAACCTGCTGCCGCTGATATTGAAGCCCTATGCGCGCAGCCATCCCAATGTGCGGGTGCGCATCATCGACGAGAGCGCGGCCGACGTACTGGAAAGCGTGCGCAAGGGCGAGGCGGACTTCGGCGTGAACTTCATCGGTGCACAGGAAGCCGAGATCGATTTCGAGGAACTGACCCGCGAGCGCTACCTGGCGGTCATGCCGGCCCATCATCCTTTGGCCGCGCATGTCACCCTGAACTGGAAATCGCTGGCCGGGGAAAAGCTGGTCTCGGTCTCGTCCAGCAGCGGTAACCGCAGCCTGATCGACAATGCCTTCGCCCGCGTACCGCAGCGCCCGGTGATCCAGTACGAGACCAATCACGTGGCCGGCGCCATCAGCCTGGTCGCCGCCGGCCTGGGCGTAGCACTGCTGCCGGAGCTGGCACTGCGCAATGCCCCCTACAAGGGCATTGTGGCGCGCCCGGTGACCAGCCCGGTCCTGAGCCGCGCCATGGGTTTGATCAGCCTGAAGGGACGGGTACTCAACCCGGCCGCCGCAACGCTGGCCCAGGCGTTGCGCGATGCGATCATGACCAAGGGCAAGAGATCGGCAGCGCGGGAAGGCTGACCCTTGCCGGACTGCCTATTTTTTGTGCGGTTTATTGGGAGGGCAGGCGGGGACGCCGCTTGCGCATCGGGGAAATGGGTTATCCACAAATTTATGCACATAAATCGTGGATAAGTTTCCTGCAACGACGGGGCTTCTCGCGAGGTTGCGTAAATTGTTTGCAAAATCGCTGCCCATAAAAAAGGCCCTCGCTGGGGAGGGCCTTTTTGGGGTGTTCTTGTCTGGTCCGGAGGCAGGTTTTCCTGCCTGGCAGGGCTGTCGAATTCCGAAGAGGGGGCGATTATATAGGCTCTGCAAAAAAAATGAAACTGCTCTTGGCAGAAAAAAGATCGGTTTGCTGGCGGGCGGTGCGGGAGCGTTGATTCGGGGGATTTTTCACCGGTTTCCGGGGATGGGTGCAAGGAAACGGGTTTGTCTGAACGGGTGTTCAGTGGCGAACGGATCAGCGGGATTCCTGAGCGAAAGGGTAGCCGGCCTCGTAGAGAATCCATCCCCGACCTTGCGCGCAGTTGACCTCCCGGTACATGAATGCCTTGACCACCTGTTCCCGTCCGAGGGCGCATGGTTCGCCTTTGCGCAGGATGAAGGCCACCTCGTCGGCCTCGTCGGCGGCTTTGAAGACGCTGACGTCCTGAGTCGCCCGCCACCGGCCTTCGGGCTTGCTGCAGCCAAGGAGGCTGAGCGTAAAGAGGATGGGGAGGATGAGTTTCATTGCTTGGTGTAGTGGTTTTTCTTGACGGCTCGTTTTGATCGCTGGATGGCGATCAACAGCTCTCGGTCGGGTATTTGGCTAAGCTATGCTGTCGCGATCAAGTGCTGTAGGCAGGTTCTGCTTTCATATATAAATAGAGGTCGTAATGGCAGAGATAAAAGACATCTTCGATGAGCAGGGACATTTTTGGTGGCAGGACGAACCGGTCTTGTCAGGGGATTTTGCTCCCGCGCATCACATGACAGGACGGCTCCGAATAGACATGGAAGGAACATCGTATTTGGAGTTGGACGGTATTCTTCCCGGAGAAAAGGATAGTTTTGGAAGAATTTTTTCTGGGGCAAAAAAGCATCTGCCACGAGCTATTCAAGGTGTGACGAAAATAACCGGCCACCGGGTCCTGCTGATAGATGCAATACCTAACGGTGGGGCGTTCAATTCAAATCGTTTTTCGTACGAACGGTATATGGCTACCATGTGCCTGTTCGGGAAAAATAGCTTCCCGACGAAAACAACTCCTTTGCATTTCTCAAGGTTCGAAATTGATCTTTCAGGCTTTGAGGAGTGGCTGCAACTGGGAGGACTGCAAGTCGAGCATACCAAGCGTAGCTTGTCGCTCAAAAGCAGAAACGTAAAAGACATCGTATTTGATACGGATGCCGGGAGGCTGATGATCTCTCACCACACTGAGGTTCCTGAGGGACGCGGTGTGTATTTATCTCAGTTGACGGTAAAGGAAGTGAATATCCTCTCTTTGAAGCCAAGAAGGGCCTTTAGTCCGGAAGCGGTACGAAGAGAATTTGCGGTTTTGCAAGACCTGATGATTCTACTGACGGAGACTCACTATTCGCTCAGTTGGCCAGTGGTGCAAATTTCTCGTACTAAGAGTGCATTTACGTTTTACTTTCGCCGTATTGCGAGCAGTGCGACATCTCCGCGATTTTTTGATATGCCTACTAGCTTCCCGCAATTAGAGGATAAGTTCGGGAAAATTTTTTCAAGCTGGCGTACCAAGCGAGAAGAATTTGGATCAGGTTTTCACGCCTATATTTCAACAAATCGTGATATTTCTTTCTACGCCGAGGGAAAATTTATGGCTCTGATTCAAGGGCTTGAATCGTTTCACCGGACTAAGTCAGGAGTTGTGAAATTAAATAATCGCTTACGAGCAAAAATCGATCGCATCTTGGGAGACGTGAAGCTGACGAAGGACAAAATCTGGTTAGAAAGGACGTTACGTCATTCTGCCGAGCCGAGACTCAGTGACCGCCTTGTCGAAATTTTGACCAGTCTCCCACTTGGGCTTGAGCAGGGGCGTATAGAAAAGTTTGCGCAAGAATGTGCGGCTATTCGAAATGATCTCGCGCACTTTGGCGGCCAGAAAACACGTAAAGTAAGTGCTAACTACTTACAAGAGATCGTCGAGAAGAGCCAAGCACTTTCTCTGTTGTACCAGATGGCATTGTGGAGAGAGATTGGTATTGATGATGAACAACTTTTGCTTATATTCTCGGGCTTTGGAGCACATCGGCGCAAACACACGTTAGCAACAGTCCAATTGCTCTCTCCTGAGGTTATTGATGCGTGACACGCTAAGGATCAAGTGAACATCAAGAATCCATAAGGGGACACAATCTTCCCTGCTAATACTCTACATCGGCAGTCAAGCGCGGACATGAAAAAGCCCGCTGTGTCAGCAGACACGCGGGCTTTAGAACATCTTTGAACTTCATTGAATACTGATTGGTGCCGGGAGCCGGAATCGAACCGGCACGCCTTGCGGCGCGGGATTTTGAGTCCCGTGCGTCTACCTATTCCGCCATCCCGGCGACGCGAGCCGGTGATTATTGCCGATTTCGTTTTCCGGGGCAAGCCCTTTCATGCTTGCCGGGAAATTATTTACCGCACACCGCTTCGATGGCGCGCTCGCCGGTGGAGCCCGGGATGGGGTCCTGCAGCTTCACGTCCGAGTAGGCCAGTTGCGGCGCCAGCAGCATCTGCCCTTTGCCGTCAGCCTGCGCGTACATCTTGCGGCTGCCAAAGCCGAGCTGGCGGCTGGTGCAGTCGAAATAGGCGGTCGAGACCTCCGACAGGTAATAGGTCTTGCTGCCCTGGCCCATCAACAGTTGCGGACGGCTCCAGTTCAGCAGGATCTGCGCCTGGCGCACGCTGCGGGTAACGACGATGCTGCTCTTGTCGATGAAGAAGCTGCCGATGGTGTTTTCGCCCAGGGGCGACCATTCGGCGCGCGCGGGCAGGCAGGTCGCGGCCAGGAGCAAGGCCAGCGGCGCCGCCAGCAGCAGGGTGGGGCGGGGAGCGCGCAGGAGGTGAGGGGACGGTCTATCCATATCGCAGGGCTTCGCGTCAGGTCAGCATCATGGCCAGCATGGCGACATCGTCTTCCAGCAGAAGTATCAGCGGGATGCTCCAGAAGAGCAGTTCGGCCAGTACGCGGTGTCCCGTCATGCGCAGGCTTGCAGCCATGTCCAACTCTTCGATCACGAAAATTGAAAGAGCGGCAATCCTAACATGCCCTTTGCAAATCATCATGGGGCCGCCATAGGAAAATGGCCCGCACGCGGCGAGCCATCTTCATTCAGTGAAGGGCAGTCAGGGGCGCTCAGATTGCCGCAGCCACCGCCTTGCCGACTTCGGTGGTGTTGCTCTTGCCGCCCAGGTCGGGGGTGGTCGGTCCGTTGACCAGCACTTCCTCGATGGCCGCCAGCATGGCGTCGTGGGCCTGGCGATACTTGCCTTCGCCGTTGCCCAGGAAGTCCAGCATCATGGCGCCGGACCAGATCATGGCGACCGGGTTGGCGATGTTCTTGCCGAAGATGTCCGGGGCCGAGCCGTGCACCGGTTCGAACAACGAGGGCAGTTCACGGGTCGGGTTGATGTTGGCCGAGGGCGCGATGCCGATGGTGCCGGCGCAGGCCGGGCCAAGGTCGGAGAGGATGTCGCCGAACAGGTTGGAGGCCACCACCACGTCGAAGCGGTCCGGGTTCAGCACGAAGTGCGCGGTCAGGATGTCGATGTGGTACTTGTCGCGACGTACGTCGGGGTACTTGGCGCCCATGGCTTCGACGCGCTCATCCCAGTAGGGCATGGTGATGGCGATGCCGTTGGACTTGGTGGCCGAGGTCAGGTGCTTCTTGGGACGGCTTTGCGCCAGGTCGAAGGCGAACTTGAGGATGCGGTCGGTGCCCTTGCGGCTGAAGACCGATTCCTGGATTACGGTTTCGCGGTCGGTGCCTTCATACATGCGGCCGCCGATGGAGGAGTATTCGCCTTCAGTGTTCTCGCGGACCACGTAGAAATCGATGTCGCCGGGCTTGCGGTTGGCCAGGGGGCAGGGCACGCCGGGCATCAGGCGCACCGGGCGCAGGTTGACGTAGAGGTCGAAGTCGCGGCGGAACTTGAGCAGCGAACCCCACAGCGAGACGTGGTCCGGCACCGTGGCGGGCCAGCCGACGGCGCCGAAGAAGATGGCTTCGAAGCCCTTCAGTTGCTCGAACCAGTCGTCCGGCATCATCTGGCCGTGCTGGGCGTAGTAGTTGCAGTGCGCCCAGTCGAAATGGGTGAACTCGATGTCGATGCCGAATTTCTTGCTGGCGGCCTCGACGGCGCGCAGGCCTTCGGGCATCACTTCCTGGCCGATGCCGTCACCGGCGATGACGGCGATCCTGTGGGTCTTGCTCATCTGCTGTGCTCCTGTGGTCTGTTCTGGGCGGTGTAAACGGTGTCCATCATAGATCGCTTCGGGCGGGGGATCATCCACGATCTGGTGATTTTATAAAACACGATCCGTGAATGATGCGCAAAACCTCAGCCCATGAAAAAGGCACTGCCCGGACTGCGGCAGTGCCTTGGTGATGCCTTGGGAGCGGTTCAGCCGCCCAGTGCTTCGCCCCACAGGCTGACGCCCATGCTGTGCTCGGCACCCGGTTCGAGTTCCACTAGGTCGTCCATCACATTGGCGGTCTCGATGCAGAGCATGCGCTGCCAGGCGTCGTCGGCGAACTGCGACAGGCGGCGCGCCTTGCTGACCCAGGGGTTCCACACCACGGCCGAGGTCGAGCCGCTGGCTTCGATGTGGATGCGGCGGTTCCAGCCTTCGTCGCGGATCGCCAGATGCGCTGGCAGGTCCAGGTAGATGCGGTCGGTTTCGCTGCTGACTACCAACGGGCGCTTCTGTTCGCGCTCGGCCCAGCCTTCCAGGGTTTCGATGTAGCGCTGGCCTTCCAGGCCTTCCACGGTGACGTCGTGGATGCTGCTGACGGCGAAGTAGCTGTGCAGTGCCTGGGTGAGGGCGATGTGCTGCTCGCTGCCGTTGCGGGTGGTGAGCTTGAGGTGCAGGCGGTCGTCGAGGAGGATTTCCAGGCGCAGTTCCAGGCCCGGCGGCAGATGGCGCAGGGCCGGAGAATCGGTGGTAGGAGGGATGGCCATCACCAGGCGCACGGTGTCGCCTTCGATGGCGTTTTCCATCAGCAGCCAGGGGATGCCGCGTACCAGTCCGTGCGCCGGCAGGCGGCCACCGGCATGCAGGGACTGCACCTGCGGTGGATTGCGCATCAGGTCGCCGAACCAGGGCCAGCAGACGGGGATGCCGCCGCGTACCGAGTTGCCGGCTTCGAAGGCGGCTTCCTCGCTCATCCAGATGATCGGTTCCTGGCCGTGGACCTGGTAACGCAGGACCTGGGCGCCCTGTTCGGCGATCAGTACTTCGGCGCGCGCGGTCTGCACGCGCAGGCATTGCAGCTGGTTGACTTCGATACGCTGGATGTGGGGAAGGTCGGGCGGGACCTCCTGCTCCTCGATGATGCTCATGCCGGTGACTCCAAGAATTCGTTGCGATAGCGCAAGACTGCCACAATTCGGGCGTCTGCGGGTGGTTTGGCGCGCCGCGCGAGGCGAGTCGTATCGGCTGGGTCACCCCGCCTGTGGCGCTTGTTCGGGTGGCTCGTGACCCGACTATAATCCACGGATCGTGGATTTCAATGGCTACAGATCGTGAACAATTCTCCCCTGCTGGAAGACCTGCGCCTGTTCTGCGTGGTGGCGCGCCACAGCAACTTCGCCGAATCGGCGCGCGAGGTCGGCGCTTCGCCGGCCTATATCAGCAAGCGCATTGCGCTGCTGGAGCAGGCGCTGGGCGTGCGCTTGTTCCATCGCACCACGCGCAGCGTGGTCATGACCGAGGATGGCGGCAATGTCCATGAATGGGCGCGCAAGATTCTCGATGACGTCGAGCAGATGATGGAAACCGTCAGCAGCGCCAAACGGGTGCCACGCGGGCTGCTCAAGATCAGTACCAGCTTCGGGCTGGGGCGCAAGGTGGTCTCGCCCCTGCTGTCGCGCTTTGCCAGCGAGCACCCGGAACTGAAGATCCAGCTGGAGCTGGTGGACCGGCAGATCGACCTGGTCAATGAAGGCATCGATCTGGATATCCGCGTGGGAGCGGGGCATGAGCCGCATCTGTTTTCCAAGCGCATCCTGCCCAGCCAGCGGGTGCTGTGCGCCAGTCCGGCCTATCTGAAGAAGCAGGGCGCGCCGGCCGACCTGGCGGCGCTGCGCCAGCACCAGTGCCTGGTGATCCGCGAGCGCAACCAGTCCTTCGGCATCTGGCGCATGATGGGGCCCAAGGGGCAGGAGACGGTCAAGGTCTCGGGGGGACTGGCATCTAACCATGGCGAGATCATCCACCAGTGGGCGGTGGATGGGCACGGCATCATCCTGCGGTCGATCTGGGACGTGGCCGATAGCCTCAAGCGCGGGCGGCTGGTGCGGGTGTTGCCGCAGTATTTCCAGGAGGCCGATCTGTGCGCGGTCTATCCCGTGCAGCTGAAGAATTCAGCCAAGGTGCGCGAGTGCGTGCGCTTCCTGCAAAAGCACCTGGATGTCACGGCGCCGGCGATGACGGTGTGAAGGTGCGCGTTCCCGTGGTCCGGTGGTCCGGCGACCCGGCCGGCAGGCCTCGGGCTGACTGCCTGATGTTCAGCGCACATCAAAGCGTTGCCGCACGATGCGCTCCAGGCCTTGCGCCACGTGGGCCACGGCGCGGTCGTCGGCGTGGCGGCGATGATGCAGCAGGCGCAGCGGCGGCGCCTCCAGTGGCAGGGGCGGGCGCAGGCAGGCCAGCACCACCGGATGGGCAGCGGTGGCAGCCGGCACGCAATACATGGGCATCACCGCGATCAACTCTGAGCCCTGCAGCAGGGCCGGTGCCATCAGGAAGTTGGGGATCACCATGCCGATGCGGCGGCGCAGGCCCTGGGTGGCGAGCTGTTCGTCGATGCGGCGATTGAGCGTGTCATGGCAGGCGATCTGCAGATGGGGATACTCCAGCCAGCGCGCCATGGTCAGCTGTTGCGCCGCCGGGTGGTCGCGCCGCATCACCACCACGCAGCGTTCCTGCAGCACTTCGCGGCCGCGCAGGGTGTTGGTCGGCGTGGCCGCGCCCAGGACCAGGTCGGTCTCCCCGCGCTCCAGGCGGGCGGCGGCATCGGCGTCGCCTTGCCAGGTCTGGAATTCCAGATCCAGCAGGGGCGCGCTGGCGCTCAGTTCCTGATACAGCGGCTGGGCCACCACCTGGGCGGGATAGTCGGGCATGAGGATGCGCACCCGGCGCGCCAGCGTGGCCAGGTCCTGCTCGTGCGCCGGGGACGCGGCGCCATCGCCGCCCAGCGCCTGGCGCAGCGGCTCGCGCAGGCTTTGCGCAAGGCTGCTCAGGCGCATCTGCTGGCCGCCATCTTCCAGCAGGGGATCGCGCAGCAACTGACGGCAGCGTTCCAGCGCATTGGCGGCAGCCGGCAAGGGCCAGCCCACGCGGGCGGCGGCACGTGCCAGGTGGACTTCATCGAGGATGGCGTCGAGCAGGCGCAGCAGACGTTGATCCATGGTGGCCAGCGCCAGCAGGGCAGGTGAAGAGGTGAGAGCAGCGGAATTCATGACGCGATCGGGCCAAAAGAGAATGGCCCGCCGCCAGGACGGCAACGGGCCAGGGGCGGGAGTGTAGCCTGATCGCTGCAGGGCTACAAGCGTCTGCGGAGCGCGCTCAGCCGAAGGCTTCCTTGATGGTCTGTATCTTGCCCATGTCGGTGGCGTCGTAGCCGGCCAGGTTGTTGACCACCTTGCGGAAACCATCCGATTGCAGGATGTCGATCACGGCGCGGATCAGCGGGTCTTGCAGCGAGGCCGCGGGCAGGGCGAAGAAGTAGCGTTCGCGCACCAGCGGGATGAAGCCCAGGCCGAAGCGGTGGGCCGCCGTCTGCACGCCGAAGCCGACATCGGCCATGCCGCTGGCGATGAAGGCGGCCACCGCCGAGTGGGTGAACTCGGTATTTTCGAAGCCGTTGATCTTCTTGTGGGCGATGCCGGCGCCGGCCAGCATCAGCTCCAGCAGCATGCGCGTGCCGGAGCCGGCTTCGCGGTTGACGAAGCGCAGGTCGCTGCGAATGAGGTCGGGCAGTCCGCGCAGGCCCTTGGGGTTGTCCGGTTCGACGAACAGGCCCTGGTTACGGATGGCCAGGTGGATCAGGCAATCGCTGCGCTTGTTGAGCCACTTGGCATAGGTGGCGATGGCCGGTTTTTCGAATTCGCCCAGCGGGACGTGGAAGCCGGCCAGGTCGCACTCCTGGCGCGACAGCGCGGCCACGGCATCGGTGCTGTGGCGGTAGCGCACCTCCACCGGCAGGCGAGCCTCGTTGATCTTGCCCAGCAGCGCTGCGACCGCAAAGCCGTGGCTGGCATTGAGCCGCACCTTCTCGGACTGGCCTTCGACCGTCTTGCCCAGTTCCACTTCCAGCTCCGAGGCCAGGCTGTCCAGGGTCGGCGACAGGCGCGCCGTCACCAGGCGGTCAGCCCATAACAGCTTGCTGGCGAAATCGGTGAGTGTGGTGCCACGGCCACGGCCGCTTTCTATCAGTGCGTTGCCAAACATCCTTTCCGCATCGCGCAATAGTCCCCAGGCGTGCCGGTAGGAATAGCGCGTCAATTGCGCGGCACGCGCAATGGAGCCGCTTTGCTGGATCGCCGTGAGCAGTTGCAGCAGGTTGGCCGTGTCCAGAGCCACCTCATTGTCATAGGCGATTTCCCAGTGCGGTTTGATGTGGACTTTGAACATTTAGGCAAAATAAAGCATATTGAAACGGCAGTTTATCGGTGATAATTTCGCGTCACTCCGCATAAATGATAAAAAATATATGCGGCGTTGTACATATATAAATAAATTAAAAGAGAAGGTTAGCGCCGCAAAGATGGGTCGGTTTCACGATCCGGCCCTACCGGCTTTGCGATGCAGTCCTTCCTTCGATTTACCCACCACACACACTCAAAAATATTCGGAGGAATAATGGCTTTCGATTTCCTGAACAAGGAACATACAGTCGCCAAGCCTGGCTTCAATCGCTGGCTGGTACCGCCAGCAGCACTCGCAATCCACCTTTGCATCGGCATGGCCTACGGTTTTTCCGTGTTCTGGCTGCCGCTGTCCAAGGCCCTGGGCGTGACCGCGCCCATCGCCTGCGGCGCCGATGTCGGCTTCTTCGCCCAGGTCTTCTCGTCCTCCTGTGACTGGAAGATCTCCATGCTGGGCTGGATGTACACCATGTTCTTCGTCCTGCTGGGCATCTCCGCCGCGCTGTGGGGTGGCTGGCTGGAACACGCCGGTCCCCGCAAGGCCGGCGTGGTTGCTGCGCTTTGCTGGTGCGGCGGCCTGCTGATCTCGGCCCTGGGCGTGAAGACGCACCAGATCTGGCTGATGTGGCTGGGCTCGGGCGTGATCGGCGGCGTTGGTCTGGGCCTGGGCTATATCTCGCCCGTGTCCACGCTGATCAAGTGGTTCCCTGACCGTCGCGGCATGGCCACCGGCATGGCCATCATGGGCTTCGGTGGTGGTGCGCTGGTCGGCACCCCGCTGGCCGATGCGCTGATGAAGAAGTTCGCCACCCCCACTTCCGTGGGCGTGTGGGAAACCTTCGTGGTCATGGCCGTGATCTACTTCGTCTTCATGATGGCTGGCGCCTTCGGCTACCGCGTGCCGCCTTCGGGCTGGAAGCCGGCCGGCTGGACCCCGCCGGTGGCCAAGTCCTCGGCTACGATGATCACCCAGAACCACGTGCACGTCTCCAAGGTCTGGGGCATTCCCCAGTTCTGGCTGGTGTGGCTGGTGCTCTGCCTGAACGTGTCGGCCGGTATCGGCGTCATCGGCATCGCCTCGCCGATGCTGCAGGAAGTGTTCGGCGGCAAGCTGCTGGGCGTGGACATCGGCTTCAATGACCTGTCGGTCGACCAGAAGACCGCCATCGCGGCGCTGGCCGCCGGCTTCACCGGTCTGATCTCGCTGTTCAACATCGGTGGTCGTTTCGCCTGGGCTTCGTGCTCGGACTTCTTCGGCCGCAAGATGACCTACGCCATCTTCTTCGTGCTGGGCTTCGTGCTGTACGTGAGCCTGCCGTGGTCGGCCAAGGCCGGCAACATCCCGCTGTTCGTGGGTGCGGTCTGCATCATCCTGTCGATGTACGGCGGCGGTTTCGCGACCGTGCCGGCTTACCTGGCCGACCTGTTCGGCACCCAGATGGTGGGCGCCATCCACGGCCGCCTGCTGACCGCGTGGGCGACCGCCGGCATCCTGGGCCCGGTGGTGGTGAACTACATGCGTGAATACCAGCTCTCCCTGGGCATGCCCAAGAGCCAGGTCTACAACACCACCATGTACATCCTGGCCGGCATGCTGGTGCTGGGTCTGATCTGCAACCTGCTGATCCGCCCGGTCGCTGCCAAGCACTTCATGACGCCGGAAGAACTGGCCCGCGAAAAGCAGCTGGCCCACGAAAAGTCGGCTGCCGATGCGGCTGCCACCGCTGGTTCCGGCGACATGTCGCAGATCGGTTCCGGCGGCAACCCGGTGGTGATCGGTCTGGCCTGGGCGGCCGTCGGCATTCCGCTGGTCTGGGGTATCACCCTGGTGTTGCAGAAGTCGGCCGTGCTGTTCCGCTGATCGCGTAGTCCCTGTTTCAACCTCGACTGCAGGCCGGCTCCACCCGGCCTGCACGAGAGACCCCAGCGGCGAAAGCCGCTGACACAAGCTGCCCTGCAACGTGAGCAGCGGCAGCTTGTGTCAGCGACTATCAAAAAATCAGGAGCGCAGTCCGTCCACCCGGTAGAGGGCAGGCCCGCATCCTCAGTGTTCACACCAACCCCGAAGGCAGGGCGAACATGCAACAACGGAGACCAGCTGTTCCACCAAGCACGACGGTGCGCGCCCATGCCCGGGCCTGCGCTGCGCTGCTGCATGCCGCTTCCCTTCGCCTGATCTGTTTCCAGCAGGCCGCCCCTCCGTAGGCGCGGTCCCACCCCTTTCATTCGTCATTTGCGCGGTCCATAGAAGATCCTCCGGGAGAAGGACGAGGTCCGCATCAAGGCAACACAGGAGGCAACAATGAAGCGGCAACAAGTTTTCGACGTGGCGGCGGTGCGCAGCATCATCGCCGATCGCAAGGACATGGCCGGTGCCATGCTCCCCATCCTGCACGGCATCCAGGAAAAGGTGGGGTACATCCCTGCCGATGCGGTGCCGATGATCGCCGGCGAGCTCAATGTCTCGCGCGCCGAGGTACACGGGGTGATCTCCTTCTATCACTTCTTCCGCCAGGAGCCGGCCGGCCAGCACGTGGTGCAGGTCTGCCGTGCCGAGGCCTGCCAGGCACGCGGCAGCGAGGCCCTGGCCGAACATGCGCAGAACGTGCTGGGCTGCGGCTTCCATGAGACCAGCGCCGACGGCAAGTTCACCCTGGAACCGGTGTATTGCCTGGGCCAGTGCGCCATCGGCCCCAACCTGACCATCAATGACGAGCTGCACGCCCGCGTCGATGCCGACAAGTTCAAGCGCCTGATCCAGGCCAAGCGGGAGGCATGATGAGCGCCAACGATATCGTCACCATCTACGTTCCCCGCGACTCCACCGCGCTGGCCCTGGGCGCCAATGAGGTGGCCGCCGCCATCGCCGCCGAGGCCGACAGGCGCGGTCAGTCCATCAAGCTGGTGCGCAATGGCTCGCGCGGCATGTTCTGGCTGGAGCCGCTGGTAGAGGTCGCCACCGCCGCCGGTCGCGTGGCCTATGGACCGGTCGCGCCGGAGGATGTGGCTGGCCTGTTCGATGCCGGCCTGCTGGCGGGCGGCACTCATGCGCTGCATCTGGGCCTGACCGAGGACATCCCCTTCCTGAAGAACCAGGAACGCCTGACCTTCGCCCGCGTCGGCATCATCGATCCGCTCTCGCTGGACGACTACCTGGCCCATGAAGGTTATGTCGGCCTGAAGAATGCCCTGGCCAAGACCCCCGAAGCCATCGTCGAGGAAATGATCGCCTCCGGCCTGCGCGGCCGGGGTGGTGCGGCTTTCCCCACCGGCATCAAGTGGCAGACCGTGCTGCGCGCACCTGCCGCGCAGAAGTATGTGGTCTGCAATGCCGACGAGGGCGATTCCGGCACCTTCTCGGATCGCATGATCATGGAAGACGACCCCTTCACCCTGATCGAGGGCATGACCATCGCCGCCCTGGCCGTGGGCGCGACCGAGGGCTATGTCTATGTGCGCTCCGAATATCCGCATTCGATTGCCACGATGAACGAGGCCATCGCCATCGCCACGGCGCGTGGTTATCTGGGCGAGAACATCCTGGGCTCGGGCAAGTCCTTCCACCTGGAAGTGCGCAAGGGAGCGGGTGCCTACATCTGCGGCGAAGAGACCGCCATGCTCGAAAGCCTGGAAGGCAAGCGTGGCGTGGTGCGCGCCAAGCCGCCGCTGCCGGCCATCGAAGGCCTGTTCGGCAAGCCGACGGTGATCAACAACCTGATTTCGCTGGCCTCGGTGCCGGTGATCCTGGCGCGTGGCGCCGACTTCTACAAGAACTTTGGCGTGGGTCGTTCGCATGGCACCTTGCCATTCCAGTTGGCCGGCAACATCCGCCAGGGCGGACTGGTGGAAAAGGCGTTCGGTCTCACCCTGCGCCAGTTGCTGGAAGACTTCGGGGGCGGCAGCGCCAGCGGTCGTGCTATCCGCGCGGTGCAGATGGGCGGCCCGCTGGGCGCCTACATGCCGCAGTCGCAGTTCGATACCCCGCTCGACTATGAAGCCTTCGCCGCCATCGGCGCCATGATCGGTCACGGCGGCCTGGTGGCCTTCGACGATACGGTGGACATGGCCCGCCAGGCCCGTTACGCCATGCAGTTCTGTGCCGTGGAGTCCTGCGGCAAGTGCACGCCTTGCCGCATCGGCTCGACCCGGGGCGTGGAGGTGATCGACAAGATCATCGCCAACGATGAGCGGCCCCAACAGATCCATCTGTTGAAGAGCCTGTGCGACACCATGGTCAATGGCTCGCTGTGCGCCATGGGCGGCATGACGCCGTTCCCGGTGCTGTCGGCGCTGAACCATTTCCCGGAAGACTTCGGCGCGCCCAGCGAACAGGCAGCCTGATCCCATCACCGAATGCAGAGGAGTTGCAACATGAACCAGCTCAATGAAACGGATTACGGCACGCCGGCGCGTGTCTCGGAAAACATGGTCACGCTGGAGATCGACGGCGTGGCCGTGACGGTCCCGGCCGGCACCTCGGTGATGCGCGCTTCGGTGGAGGCCGGCATCAACGTACCCAAGCTGTGCGCTACCGACAGCCTGGAACCCTTCGGTTCCTGCCGCCTGTGCCTGGTGGAAATCGAAAAGGATGGCCGCAAGATGAAGGGCTATCCGGCCTCCTGCACCACGCCCTGCGAACCAGGCATGAAGGTACAGACCCAGACCCCCAAGCTGGCCGAGATCCGCCGTGGCGTGATGGAGCTCTATATCTCCGACCACCCGCTCGATTGTCTGACCTGTCCCACCAACGGCAACTGCGAACTGCAGGACATGGCCGGCGTGGTCGGCCTGCGCGAAGTGCGCTACGGCTACGAGGGGGAGAACCATCTCAAGCTGAAGAAGGATGAATCCAATCCCTACTTCACCTATGACGCCTCCAAGTGCATCGTCTGCAACCGCTGCGTACGGGCCTGCGAAGAAACCCAGGGTACCTTTGCCCTGACCATCAACGGTCGCGGCTTCGAATCGCGCGTCTCGGCCGGGCAGATGGAAAGCTTCATGGAATCCGAATGCGTCTCCTGCGGCGCCTGCGTGGAAGCCTGCCCGACCGCGACCCTGACCGAGAAGACCGTCATCATGCTGGGCCAGGCCGAGCACAGCGCTGTCACCACCTGCGCCTACTGCGGCGTGGGCTGCTCCTTCAAGGCCGAGATGAAGGGCAATGAAGTGGTGCGCATGGTGCCGTACAAGGACGGCAAGGCCAACCAGGGCCACTCCTGCGTCAAGGGCCGCTTCGCCTGGGGCTATGCGACCCACAAGGACCGCATTCTCAACCCCATGATCCGCAAGAGCATCAACGATCCCTGGCGCGAAGTCTCGTGGGAAGAGGCGCTGTCCTATGCGGCCAGCGAATTCCGCCGCATCCAGGCCAAGCATGGCAAGGATTCCATCGGCGGCATCACTTCCTCGCGCTGCACCAACGAAGAAACCTACCTGGTCCAGAAGCTGGTGCGCGCCGCCTTCGGCAACAACAACGTCGACACCTGCGCCCGCGTGTGCCACTCGCCCACCGGCTATGGCCTTAAGCAGACCCTGGGCGAATCGGCCGGCACCCAGACCTTCGAATCGGTGATGAAGTCCGATGTCATCCTCATCATGGGCGCCAACCCGGCCTCCGGCCACCCGGTGTTTGCCTCGCAGATCAAGCGTCGCGTGCGCCAGGGCGCCAAGCTGATCGTGATCGACCCGCGTACCACCGAGATGGTCAAGTCGCCGCACGTGCAGGCCGACTACCACTTGAAGCTGCGGCCCGGCACCAACACCGCCATCATCACCGCGCTGGCCCACGTGATCCTGTCCGAGGGCCTGCAGGACGAGACCTACATCCAGGAACGCTGCGACCTCCAGTCTTACAAGGACTGGAAGGAGTTCGTGCTGCGCGAGGACAATTCCCCCGAAGCCATGGCCGCCATCACCGGCGTGCCGGCCGAGACCCTGCGTGGCGCGGCCCGGCTGTACGCCACCGGCGGCAATGCGGCGATCTACTACGGCCTGGGCGTGACCGAGCATGCACAGGGTTCGACCACGGTCATGGGCATCGCCAACCTGGCCATGTGTACCGGCAACGTCGGCCGCGAAGGCGTGGGCGTGAACCCGCTGCGTGGCCAGAACAATGTCCAGGGTTCCTGCGACATGGGCTCCTTCCCGCATGAGCTGCCGGGCTATCGGCATATCTCGGACTCCACCGTGCGCAGCCAGTTCGAACAGGCCTGGGGCGTGACGCTGAACCCGGAACCGGGCCTGCGCATTCCCAATATGTTCGATGCGGCGCTGGATGGCAGCTTCAAGGGCCTGTACTGCGAAGGCGAGGACATCGTCCAGTCCGACCCCAACACCCAGCACGTGGCCGCGGCCCTGCAGGCGATGGAATGCATCGTGGTGCAGGACCTGTTCCTGAACGAAACGGCCAAGTACGCGCACGTGTTCCTGCCTGGTTCGTCCTTCCTGGAAAAGGACGGCACCTTCACCAACGCCGAACGCCGCATCTCGCGCGTGCGCAAGGTGATGCCGGCCAAGGCCGGCAAGTCCGACTGGGAAGTCACGGTGGCCCTGGCCGAAGCGCTGGGTTACCCGATGCCGTACAATCACCCCTCTGAAATCATGGACGAGATCGCCGCCCTGACCCCCAGCTTCCATGGCGTGAGCTACGACAAGCTGGAAAAGCTGGGCAGCATCCAGTGGCCCTGCAACGAAGCGGCACCGGAAGGCACGCCCATCATGCACGTCGGCAGCTTCATCCGTGGCAAGGGCAAGTTCATCAACACGCAATACTTCGCCACCGACGAGAAGGTGACGCAGCGTTATCCGCTGATCCTGACCACCGGCCGTATCCTGTCGCAGTACAACGTGGGCGCGCAGACGCGCCGCACCGAGAACTCGCAATGGCATAGCGAAGACCGGCTGGAAATCCATCCGCACGATGCCGAGGATCGCGGCATCCGCGAGGGCGACTGGGTCGGCGTGGAGTCGCGGGCCGGCCAGACGGTGTTGCGCGCCACGGTGACGGAGAACGTGCAGCCGGGTGTGGTCTACACCACGTTCCACTTCCCGGAGTCCGGCGCCAACGTGATCACCACCGACAACTCTGACTGGGCCACCAACTGCCCCGAGTACAAGGTGACGGCGGTGCAGGTCTTGCCGGTATCGCAGCCGTCGGAGTGGCAGCAGCACTACCAGCGCTTCAACCGCGAGCAGCTGGATTTGCTCAAAGGCGAGAAGGCTGCGGAGCCGCTGGTGACGAAGTAGATAGCGCAACGTCATCGCGCCCCATGGGTGCGATGACGGCGTGCCGGTCCTGCCATGATTTCCGCAGACGACCAGCCCGATCCACACAGTGCAGGACAGCATGAACACACGCAGCCAGACCCCGATTCCGAACGTCGATGACACCACCGGCGAGTACACCACCTTTGCCCGCGTCCAGGTGGATCGCTGGCGGGATGGGCAGCGCGAGACGGTGGAAGACGTGGTGGCCGAAGAGGTCCCCATCGCGCTGGAGTACAACGGCATTTCGCACGCGGTGATGATGGCCACGCCCGCTGACCTGGAAGATTTCGCATTGGGTTTTTCGCTCACCGAAGGCATCCTTGCCAGCCCGGGCGAATTGTACGAATGCGACATCGTCCCCGGTTGTGAAGGCGTGCAGGTACAGATGCGCATCGCCACGGAGCGCTTCGTGGCGTTGAAGGAAAAGCGTCGCAATCTGACCGGCCGCACTGGTTGCGGCCTGTGCGGCGCCGAGACGCTGGAGCAGGCGGTACGCCATCCGCAGGCCGTACAGGGTGGCGCCGGCTTTACGGTGGCGCAGGTGCATGCCGCCTTCGAGCAGATGCAGGCCGGCCAGCAACTGCAGCAAGCCACCGGCGCCACCCATGCGGCGGCGTGGATGGATGCAGCGGGTCGTATCGTGCTGGTACGGGAGGATGTCGGTCGCCACAATGCGCTGGACAAGCTGATCGGCGCACTGGCCGAAGAGAAGACCGATTTCTCGCAAGGTGCGGCCATCATCACCAGCCGCGCCAGCTACGAGATGGTGCAGAAGGCGGCCACGGTCGGCATCGGCTTCATTGCCGCCGTCTCGGCCCCGACCGCCCTGGCCATCCGCCTGGCCGAGGAAACCGATGTCACGCTGCTGGGCTTTGTGCGCAAGCAGGGCCACGTGGTGTATGCGCGCCCGCATCGTCTGCGGTGAACCATCCGCGCCGGGCCGCATGCCCGCGTGAACCGATTGAACAATATTGCAGGAGGAGACTCATGAATACCGAACACCTGGTCAAGATGGCCAACCAGATTGGCAGTTTCTTTTCCACCATGCCGGACCGCGACCAGGCCATGGCCGACCTCGCCACCCATCTCAAGCGCTTCTGGGAACCGCGCATGCGCAAGGCTTTCCTGGAACATATCGACAAGACGCAGGGAGAGGGCGTGGATGCCATCGTGCTGGAGGCGGTGAATCGGCATCTGCAGCAGTTGGCTGCCTGATTCCCGTTGATGCCATGGTGCCGATGTCTGCATGGCATCGGTGCCAGTGCTCCGATAAGCGCCGTCCGCCCCTGCGTCGGGCGGCGTTTTCATTTCCCGTTCACGCCGCCAGCGCCGCTTCCGCCACCTCCGCTGCAATCCGGTGGAACCTGCGCCCGAAATAGGCCAGGCCGTCTTCTGCGGTCGAGGCCAGGCGGATGTGTCGCACCTCCACGAACAGCACGCTGTGGGTACCGGCCTGCTGCTGCAACACGATATCCCCCTCCAGCACCGCCAGGGCATCGGGCAGGACCGGCTGGCCGTGGTCGCCGGTGATCCATTGCACCTGGCTCATCCGTTCTTCGGGCGCCACGCCGGTCATGCCGGCGATCATGCGCGCCAGTTCTTCCTGGTGTGCGGCCAGGATGTTGATGCACAGGCGACCGTTGCCGACCAGGGTCGCGTGCGCGGCACTCTTGACGTTGATGCACACCAGCACGGTAGCCGGATCGTCCGAGACCGAGCTGACCGCGCTCACGGTCATCGCCGCGCGTCCGGCTGGGCCGTCGGTGGTGATGATGTTGACGGCCGCCGACAGGCGCGCCATGGCATCGCGAAAGTCTTTCTTCATGGTATGTCCATCCAAAAAAGAGATGACATCCGGCACAAGGCTTCGTTATCCTTTGCGCAATCTGCGGCAAGGGTCGGGCGGATGTCGATCAGCAGGTGAGAGGGAGAACGCATCGCTTGGCAAAGCCTGCGTCCTGGGATGAACAATAGACCCTGAGCAAATCAAGGGTCAAATGATTGTCTGGAATGTCGCGCATGAAGCAAATGAATATCGGGGCGGTGGACCTGAACCTGCTCAAGACCTTCATCGTCATCTGGGAGTTGCGCAGCCTCACCGCCGCCGCTGAGCGCCTGCACCTGACGCAACCGGCAGTGAGCCATGCGCTGCGCCGCCTGCGCGAGATGTTCGACGATCCCTTGTTCGTGCGCAGCACCACTTCCATGGTGCCCACCGAGACGGCCATCCGCCTGCACGAGCCGATTGCCCGCGCCCTGGGCATCATCCACGAAGCCCTGCATACCCATTCCAGTTTTGATCCGGCCACAGCTACGCGCAGCTTTCATCTGGTGATGTCGGACATGTCCTGTAGCCACGTGCTGCCGCTGCTCATGGAAGAGCTGGCCCATGCGGCACCGCATGTCTCCATCGAGGTGCAGCAGATGGCCATGGAAAACCTGGGCGCGGCCATGCGCAATGGCGACATCGACCTGGCCTTCGGCTACCTGCCGGGCTTGCCGGAGGATTGCCAGAGCCAGCTGGTGCTCAATGACGACTACATCTGCATGCTGCGCAAGGAGCATCCGATGGTGGGGCAGGCCCTGACCATGGAAAACCTGCTGCAGCTGCGCTACGTCTACACCAACACCAATACCACCGGCCACCAGCTGGCCGAGGATGTGTTGCGCAATGCCGGTGTGAAGCGCGACTTCGCGCTGCGCATGCCGCATTTCACGGTGGCACCGGAAATCGTGCGCCATACCGACCTGGCACTGTTCCTGCCACGCAGCATCGCCGAGCGCCACAATCTGGACGGCGCCTTCGTGCTGCTGGACCTGCCGCTGGAGATGCCGCGCATTCCGGTGAGTCTCTATACCCACACCCGTTTCTCGGCCGACTCCGGTATCCAGTGGCTGCGCAGCCTGTTGATCGAAATGTTCGGGCGCGAAGAGATCGCGCCGTGATGCTTCGCTGAGCCCTGCCCATGGCTGCGGATGACTGCCGCAAATACATGGCATCAGCGGCGCGGATTTGACCATGCAGCCTGCCTGCAACGACACTGCAGGCTGTTCATTTTTCTGCCCCTGCCAGCCCGTGCGCGCCATTGCCTATCACCGTTACGGACCGCCGTCCGTGCTCGAACCGAGCGATCTCGTTGAACTTCCCATGGCGCCTGACCATGTGCAGGTGGCCATGCATGCGGCCGGCGTGGCACCGGTCGATACCAAGCTGCGTGCCGGCCTGCTGCAGCATCTGCTGCCGCTGAGCCTGCCCAAGGTTCCCGGTCGGGACGGGGCCGGGGTGATCACGGCCATCGGCGCCGATGTGCAGGGCTTGCAGGTGGGTGACGAGGTCTGCGTCATGCCCGGCATGCTGGAGCGTGGCACCACCCTGGAGTGTGCCGTGCTGCCGCAGCAGCAGGTGGTGCGCAAGCCGGCCAGCCTGTCGATGCAGGAAGGTGCGGCCTTGCTGCAGCCGGGGGCGAGTGCTTGGATTCCGCTGCTGCGCACGGCACGCATCCAGCCCGGCATGCGGGTGCTGATCCACGCCGGTTCCGGCGCGGTGGGTAGCTTGATGGTGCAGTTGGCGGCGCATCTGGGCGCCGATGTGACTGCGACCTGTCGCAGCAGCAACGTCGATTACGTGGCGGGCCTGGGTGTCAGGCAGGTGATCGCCTATGACCGTGACGACTTTTCTGCCGTGCGTGAACAGGATGTGGTGATCGACCTGGTCGGCGGCGCCACCCATGATCGTTCCTACTCGCTGCTGCGGCGTGGCGGTCATCTGGTGTGGCTGGTGGCGGCACCCATCCGCGACAGGGGCAGCGAGTTCGGCGTGACGGTCACCCGCTCCCTGATCGAGGAAGACCAGCAGGTCCTGCAGCAGGTGGTGGACCTGGCGGCGCAAGGCGTGTGGCGTCCGGCCATCAGTGCGGTGCTGCCCATGGCGGAGATCGCCCGGGCGCACCAGATGCTGGAAGAGGGAACGGTGACGCGCGGGCGGCTGGTGCTGGAGATCAACTGACCCTGCTCGGGCTTCTCCCTGGGCCGGTCGGCAGCATCGCCGCAATGCAGGCACAATGGCGCGGTCCGGCGGTTGACGTTCCCGTTCCCCGCCGTTGATCCTTCCCCCCTTCAGGAGAGACTCATGTCGATCGCAGTCACCGGCGATGTTCCCTATTACGCCGTCATCTTCACTTCCTTGCGTACACCGGGCGACCATGGCTATGGCCGCATGGCCGAGACCATGGTCGAGGCGGCATCGCGCCAGCCGGGCTTCCTGGGTGTGGAGTCGGCGCGGGAAGAGGTCGGCATCACGGTCTCCTATTGGCAGAGCCTGGAGGCTATCGCCGCCTGGAAACGCGATCTCGATCACCTGATGGCCCAGCGCCTGGGACGGGAGCAGTGGTACCAGGCCTATCGCACCCGCATCTGCAAGGTCGAGCGCGACTACGGTTTTGTGCGGGATTAAGCTGATCAGCAATGCTGCTGCAGGAATTCCATCACCGCCTGCGCAAAGCGGGCGGGAATCTGGTCCGGCAGGGGGACCATGCCTTCTTCCAGCGTCTGGAGGCGGCTGCCATGGATGGCAGCGGCGATGTGCTCAGCATAGGGCGCGGCATGCGGATCGCGACCGGCGCGCAGCACCAGCGTGGGGGCGCGTACCTGGCCGATGCGTTCTTCCATATGGTAGTTGCGTACCACGATGTGGCCGTGCGAGGCCATGGCACCCGCCTTGATGGCGTCGCCGATGAAACGCGTGAGCAGCTCGGTATCGCCCTCGGGATAGAAGGGCTGTCGGCGCTGCCACAGTTCCTGCAGGTGGCTGCCGTCGGCGCGGACTTCCACGTCGTCGATGGTGCGCTTGCCCGCATGCGTGGTGCGGCGCGCTGCATCGTTGAAAGGGCAGGAGGACAGCACCAGCGCTTCTACCCGCTGCGGCGCCGCGACCGCCATTTCCATGGCGGTGACGGCGCCGGTGTGGTGGCCCACGACGGCGGCCTTCTGCAATCCCATTCCATCCATCACTTCCAGCGCCAGTTGCGCCCAGCGTTCAATGCTGTGCTGGTCCAGCGGCAGCTTGCATGAATCGCCGAAGCCGATGGTATCGATGGCGATGGCATGAAAGCCCTGCCCCAGCAGCGGCAGCACCTCCCTGAATTCATCCCAGGAACGCGGAGTCTGGTGCAGCAACAGCACCGGAAAACCGGCCCCCGCGCTGGCAACGTGAAGCGGGCCGGCGCTGGTGTGGATGAACTGGCGGCGAATGGGAGAGGTGGTGGACTGCATCAGGCGCGTCTTTCAGGAAATGAACTAAACGATATAAAAGATTATTCCTTCATTAGCACCGAATAGCTTGGCACGTTGTTGGCCCAGCCGGTGGTCAGCGGCGCCACGAACACATTCTCGGTACGGGTGCGGGCGATCTTCCAGACGCCATCGACCTTCTTGAACAGGTTGTTGAGCCGACTGGAGCGCAGCAGCGAGGAACCGTCACCGAAAATCCACGGCTGGCAATGGACCCACTGGCCATCGGCATGGGTGCATTCGGCGTTGACGTGGATCTGTTCCGAGGTGAGGTAATGGACGTTCAAGAGCAGTTCAGGGTCTTTCTTCTGGCCCCAGAAGGCCTGGAAGTGCTTGCGGATGGCGTCCTTGCCGACGGCCTGGCCGAACTGGCCTTCGTAGTAGGCGCCTACGCCTTCCCAGATGGCATCCTCGGCGTAGAGTTCGAGGATCTTCTCGATGCGCTCGGCGTCGTCGGCTACCGGTTCAGGGCAGGGCGTGTCGCACAGGAACATGTAGCGTGCCTGGATGCGACGGATGTCGGCTTCGGCTTCGAGCACGTCGAGACGGCGTTTGAGTTGCAGGATTTCCTGGCTGATATCGGTCATGGTGGGAGGTCTCTGGTTGTTATTGAAAAGCCACCGTACACGCATACACGTACGGTGGTTGCCGACGATGAGCGCAGCGCTGCATCGTCGGCGGAACTGGCAGGCGGCTTGCGCCTTACAGGTAGCGCGCCAGCAGCTTGCGGGTGGCCACGCGCAGGACGCGGTCGAACAGGTAGCCCAGCAGCCCCAGGGCGATGATGCCCACGAACACCCATTCGGTACGGCTGAAGTTGCGTGCCGTCCAGATCAGCGCGCCCAGGCCTTCGCGGGCCGAGACGATTTCCGCCGAGACCACGGTCAGGAAGGAATTGCCCATGGCGATGCGGGCGCCGGTGACCATGAAGGGTACGGTCGAGGGCAGGATCACGGTGGTCAGGATCTTCCACTGTCCGGCACCGAGCGAGGCCGCAGCGCGCAGGCGCAGCGGGTTCACCGCCTGGACCCCGGCAATGGTGTTCAGGGTGACGATGAAGACGGTGGTATAGAAGATCAGTGCGATTTTCGACAACTCGCCCGGGCCAAGCCAGATCACGGCCAGGGTGACGAAGGCGATCGGCGGGATGAAACGGAAGAACTCGATATAGGGATCGAGCAACTGGCGTACCGTTTCGAAGCGGCCCATGAAGATGCCCAGCGGCACCCCGATCACCACGCCCGCACCCCAGCCGGCCAGGATGCGGCCGGAGGAGGCCAGCACCGACTGTTGCAGGGTGCCGTCGCTGATCAGTTCCAGCGCGGCGGCCCAGGTCATCGAGACCGAGGGCAGGAACAGTGGCGAGGTGGTCATCGAGACCAGTTGCCACAGGACCAGGCCACCGACGATGGCGATCACCGAAATCAGGAAAGGACGGGCTGCTTTCATACGACGCCCCAGGTTGGATGGCATGGCCGACTCTTGTGCCGTCGGGGTGGCTGTCTGCGAGAGCTGCGTCATTTCACTAATTCCTCTTCGATCAATCCTTGGGCGCGCAATACACGCGTGACTTCGGCGCCGATATCGTCGCGGATGCGGGCGTACAGTGCCATGCAGGCCGGGTCGGCCGGATCGCGCGGATGCGGCAGGTCGATGGTTTCGATGGTCTTGATATGGGCGCGGGGACCGGCGGTCATGGTCACCACACGATCGGCCAGGAGGATGGCTTCCCAGATGTCGTGGGTGACGAAGACGATGGTGCAGCCGGTACTCTTCCAGATGCGGTCCAGTTCGCTTTGCAGCACTTCGCGGGTCTGCGCATCGAGGGCGCCGAAGGGTTCATCCATCAGCACCACCGAAGGCTCGTTGACCAGTACCCGGGCGATCTGGGCACGCTGGCGCATACCCCCCGACAGTTCGGCGGGAAACTTGTCGATGGCATGCTTCAGGCCCACCAGCGAGACATAGCGCTCGGCAGCCGACCGTCGTTCCGCCGCCGGCACGCCGCGCAGCTTGAGGCCGTATTCAACGTTCTCACGCACGCTCAGCCAGGGAAACAGTGCCTCCGAGGACTGGAACACCACGCCGCGATCCAGCCCCGGTCCCTTGACGCGTTTGCCGTCGATACTGATCTCGCCGGCCACGTCCTGGAAGCCGGCAATCGCATTGAGCAGGGTGGACTTGCCGCAGCCCGACGGACCCAGCAGACAGACGAATTCACCGGCGCGGATATCGAGGTCGATGCCGGCCATGATTTCATTGTTGCCGATGGTTAGTCCCACCCGCTTGATGGAAACAGAGGATCCATGTGCCATGACTTACCCCTTGTAGAAGCCGCGCTGCAGTACCTTGCTCATGTCCACCGGCGCCTTGATGGCCTGCTTGGAGAGCAGGAAGTCGCCGATGGCGTTGGCGGTCTTGAGATCGGTATCGGTGAAGTCGCGCACCACCGGTTCCATGTCCTTGAGCGAGTTCAGCGTCTGCGGCACCGGGATGCGGGTGACGGCCTGTACCGATTGCGCAGCGCGTGGCGGGTCCTTGCGGGTGATCTCGGCCGCTTCGGCCAGGGCCTTGAGGATATTGCCGGCCACTTCCTTGTTGGCGGCCAGCCAGCCGGCGGTGGCCGAGAGCCACAGCGTGCTGGTATAGCCGACGTCACCACAGGTCATGAGCACATGGCCGCCCTGTTGTACGCCCAGCGTAGGCCACGGTTCCCAGACGAAGTAGGCGTCGATGTCGCCGCGCGCCAGCAGGGCCGGCAGCTCCGGCGGGCCGGAGCGCACCATCTCGATCTTGCTGGCGTCGAGCTTGAGTTGCTTGATGGTCAGGCCGGTGACGTATTCCGAGACCGAGCCGGCGACGATGCCGAACTTCCTGATCTTGTCGGCCGAGGTGATTTCCTTGCGGGCCACCAGCTTGAGGTAGGTCTTGGACTGGTAGGTCACGGCCAGCGGACGCAGCTCGGCGCGCGACAGGCGCACGATGTGCGTGGGTTCGCCGGCACAGCCCAGGTTGACCTGGTTGGCCACCAGCGCGTTGAGCGCCTCGCCGCCATCGGTATAGGACTGCACCGTGACATTGGGGGCGCCGTGCTTGGCGAAGAGCTTCTCGTTGGCCGCCACGAAGAAGGCTGTGAACACGGGATCGGCACCGACGCCGATGGTGACGGGGGCTCCCTGTGCCAGGGCTGGCAGGGCAGGGGCGGCACCTGCGGCGAGCATCGAAGCGGCGCCGAGCAGAAGCTTGCGGCGTTGTGGCGAGACGGTGGAGTGGGTCACGAGCTTGGTCCTCTTTGTAAGGTTGGTGAAACGCCAGTGGAGTTGGCAGGCACAGCAGTAACAAAGGCAAAAACGTCACGGATGCTTGCGGCTGCGGCCGAGGCGCAGGCAAGACTTGGGAAGGGAATGCGCCTTAGCGCTTGATCCCCAGCTTTGCAAAAAGCGCGCCAGCGCTTTCGTAGTTCAGTTCCGACAGTGCGGCGTGCTGGGTGACCACCATCGCATCGCGCACGATGCGTTGCATGCGGTGGGTGCGCTGGATGGCCGCCATGCCGGCTGCCTGGTAGGCGTCGTTGACCACTTCCATCGAGACCCGGGCGGCATAGGTGGCGGAGAGCTTGAGCATCATGTCGATCTCTTCGGTGACGGGATTGCCGGCCACGATCTGTTCCCAGGCCTGTTCGCAGGCGTCGTAGAAGAACATGCGGGCGCTGCGCCACTTGGCTTCGGACAGGCCCAGCTTGATCTTGTAATAGGCGCGATCGGCCAGTCGCAGTGCGCCGGGCATGATCTTGGCGCCGCCGGCCATGTCGGTGACGATGTCCAGCGCGGCGCGGGCCAGGCCGATGTTGACGGCGGCATGCACCTCGGCCTGATAGGCCAGCGCCGGGTAGCGATATAGGGGTTCATCGATCAGGCCGGCGGCACCGCGTGCGCAGGTCCATTCGTGGGCGACGAACTTGTCCTTGAGGCGGGTATCGTGGCTGCCGGTGCCTTGCATGCCGACCACGTTCCAGTTGTCGATGATCTCCACTTCCTGTGCCGGCATGACGGCCATGAGCGCCGGTTTCTGCGTGCCATCATCGGCACCGGTGTTGTCCTTGATGCCCACGCCGATCCAGTCGGCGCCCTTGCAGCCGCTGGCGAAGTGCCAGCGTCCGGTGATTTCCCAGCCGCCGGGGACGGCCTTGGCTTCCTGCAGGGGATAGAGGCCGCCGGCATAGACCTGGTCGGGGCCATCGGCGTAGATCTTGCGTTGTGTTTCAATCGGCAGGGCGGCCAGATAGGTGTTGGCCGACCCGAAGGCGGCGACCCAGCCGGCCGAGCCGTCGGCCTTGGAGATACGCTCGACCATGGCCAGGAAGGCCGCTGGCGCCAGCGCTTCACCGCCGAACTTGCGCGGCGTGCCGCTACGGAAGATGCCGGCCTTCTTCATCGTCGCGACGATGTCGCGCGGCACGTGGCCGAGCTGGTCGAATTCATCCCGACGGGCGGTCACTTCCTCGATGAGGACATCCATTTCGGGGGAGTCCGCATGCGGCGGCGCGGCGGTGACGACTTTCTTCTGGACGGGATAAACATCGAGCGTAATCGAATTCATGGCACACCACTTTGGTTGAAAGAAGGTAGCTGAGTGTCATCCTCGGTCAAAGCAGGGTCAAATTCTATTTAGGAATTGTCCCAATGAATATTAGTAATAATGAGTAGAGCGCTCCGTAATCGCGCACGGCGCCCCTGGCCGGTGCACGGCAATCTGGCGCAAAGCCGCTGTGGTCAAGGAGTTTCCGCTGGTCATGCACCAAACGCGAGAGCGCTGGCGACGTGCGGGGCAAATCATTTACGTTATTTATGGAGCTAATCCGTGGTGCGGATTTGCGTTGGGTGGGAGAGGCTGACTACCATCAATGCCGAGATTGAAATGAACGTCGTTCAGTTTCGTCATAGGCTCCTTCTGGCCTTCTTTTCAGGCGGACTTCGCGAGGAGTTCGCCTGTTTTCTTTCCTGTTCCTCTTTCTTGATGCTTCCCATTTTTCCTGCCGCTGAGAATGCGGGTGGAATGACTTCCTGTTTGCTCTTCTTCGATTTCCCTTCCCACGCTCATCGCCAGTAGGCGTCGTTGCAGCCGGATTCCCCAATCATGCGCAACTGATATTGCAGCGGCTCGCGCTTGAGGATATCGGTACGCAATATGGACACTGACCTGCCGGAAAGACGCAAGGTCCTGGTGAGAGTATCGAACTCGTTCGCAGCCAGCGCACGGATGCCGCAGGCGGCGTAGAGCCTGGCTTCGTCGGTGGCGCCGTCGTCATCGAGCATGCGCCGGAAATCTTCCAACGCGGTGGGGTTTTGCAGGACACGGCGATAACGTTGTTCGCTTTCGCTGATGTGGCCGATGAAGCCGACCTGGCCTAAGGCGAAGACCGAGGTCTGTTTCAAAGCATGGATATCGTCTTCCAGCGCAGTAGTGGGCCATGCGGGAGCCGTCATGGCGATGCTGACAAACGATAGGGACAATGACAGAAGCAGGTGCGGTCTCATTGGTCTTCTTTTCCTTGATTGTCTGGGGCGGGTGTGCATGATGACGCGACCTTGCGCATCAATCGATCTACCCCAGGCATCACGTTAAAAAGCTACAGTTTCTTCGAACAATATGTAGAACGAAAAAAAACGGCCGCTTTTATCAAGCGGCCGTCTTCAATGCGCAGGAATGGACAACGGTCTTAGTACCGATACCCCAGCGTCAGCATCACAGTCCGATCATCCCCCAGCGCCACTGCCCGTGCCAGGCCACCGGCATAGTAGTGGGTGTTGAAGATGTTCTTCACGTTCAGCGCGGCGCGCCAGCGTTCGGCGTTGTAGGCCACGCCGGCATCGGTGAGGACGTAGCCGGGGAGGGTGTAGCCGTTGGTGCGCATCATGCTCTGGCCATGTACGCCACCATTCAATTCCCAACCACTGAGTTCGCCCTTGAGGCGGTAGCGGGCGCTGGCGGTGAAGTTGTGGCGCGGGACGTTGTCCAGCCACTGGCCAACGGTGGTGCTGCGCTGTCCGCCGTCGTCGGTGACGATGGCGGCGGTGTAGGAATAACCGGCATTCAGGCTCAGGCCGTTGCGCAGGTCGGAGGTGATGCTGATCTCGCCGCCTTGCGAACGTTGTTCGCCCACCGCGATGCTGAAGCCGGTGTTGAGCGGATCGCTTACCAGCACGTTGCGGCGGCGCAGGTCGAACACGGCGACGTTGAGGCTGGTGCGGCCTTCGTCGAGATCGAACTTCACGCCTGCTTCCCATTGCTTGCCGGTCTCGGGCTTGAAGGTGCCGCCGCTGACATCGGTGCCGCTGTTGGGATAGAACGAGGTGGCATAGCTGATGTAGGGGCGCACGCCCTGCAGTACCTCGACCATCAGCGCCGCCGAGCCGGTGGTGGCGCTGGACGGGTTGTCGGTGTGGGTGCCGGTGCGCTGGTTGGTGGAATAGGTGGAGGCGTTGTCGTAGCGCAGTCCGGTCAGCAATTGCCAGCGCTGGCCGAAGCTGATCTTGTCGCGTGCATACAGGCCGGTGTCGCGCACCGTGGTGGAGGTGTTGGTGGTGGCCGCGGTGGGGCAGGTCATGCGCGCGCCATAGACCGGGTTATACACATTGAGGGCGGCAATGCTGCAGGTGTAGGACAGGTTGTCTTCGCGGGAATTCAGGTAGTCCGTGCCGAGGGTGATCTCGTGCTTGCCCAGGGCGGTGTTGAAGCTGCGCTGGACGTTGGTGTCCATCGTGAAGGTCTGGCCTTCGAAGGTCTGGTCGGTGGCCTGGCGGGTGAGGTTGCGGCTGGTGCTGGCGAGCGCATTGTTGGTGATGACCTGTCCGCTCATCTCGAACTGCTGGTAGCGCACATTGTTGTTGAGCGTCCAGCCATCGTCGAAGCGGTGTGTCAGGGCATAGCCGATGCGGGTCTCGTTGGCGGCATAGGGGCGCGCACCCGGTTCGCCGATGAAGAGGCTGCGCGGCAGGGCGCCGTTGACGTTGGGGTTGATCGAACCGGACAGCGGCAGGCCTTGCTGGCGCACGTAGCTGCGTTCCTGGTAGCTGGTCAGGATGGTGAAGTCGGTGCGCGCACCCAGGTCCAGCGAGAGCGAAGGAGCGATGTAGCGGTTCTTGAACCAGACGTGGTCGGTGGCGTCGTCCGAATTGGAAATCAGGCCGTTGATGCGGAAGGCCTGCTTGCCGTTCTCCGACAGCGATTTGTTGAGATCCACCGTGGTCTGGTAGAAGTTGTGGCTGCCTGCGGTGACGTCCACGTTGGCGAAGTCCGTTCCCTGCGGGCGCTTGCTGACCATGTTGACCAGCCCGCCCGGCAGCACCAGGCCGTAGAGCAGGGAGCCCGGTCCCTTGAGCACTTCCACCTGCTGCAGCCCGAACAGCTGCTCGGCCACGCGCGAGCTGGCGGTGGTGCGCAAGCCATCGAGGTAGAGCGAATCGGAGGCGACCTGGCCGCGGATGATCAGATCGTCCCAGCCGCGTCGGCCATATTGCTGCGCCACCACACCGGGGACGTTTTCCAGGGCATCGGCCAGGGATACGGCTTGCTGGCTGTCCAGCATGGCGCGGGTGACCACGGAGACCGACTGTGGGGTCTGCGACAGTGGGGTATCGGATTTGTTGACCTGGGTGCGGGTGGCCTTGAACTGGGTGTCGTTCATGCCATCGGCGACCACGTCCACCGTGGGCAGTTGAGACGTTGCGGTAGTGGTGGCGTCATTCGGTGCCGTGACCGGGGCGACAGTCTGGGCGTAAGCACCAGCAGATGAGAATGCGAGCAGGACGGCGAGGGCGCCAGGTGAAAGAGAGGGCATGTTTTCTGATAATAATGAGAATAATTATTATTCATGATATCTCATCTGTGTGCGAAGCAATAGACTTTTCCGGTCTGGCACAAGTGGGCCATGCAGACCCTGTCAGGGCGCAGGCAATGCAGTGCAGCATGGGCAAGGGTGTGCAAGGGGAGGAAGGGGCCTTCCTGACGTTGCAATTTTGCAGCGCGAGCTTGCCGACAGGAAATGCGCGGCGAACTTCATCTCGGCCTGTCAAATTTTTCATGTGAAATTGGTTTGACCAGAACAATCGTGACTGCTATCTTGGAACCGGTTCCAAAAGATTCAAATAAATGAGCAGCCCGGAACCGGAAGCACAAATCAACCCACGCAGTACAACGATTTGGCGGGCAACAGTGAGACAAAGCATCAAGACCGGCACCGACCGGGTCACCATCGCACAGGTTGCGCGGGAGGCCGGGGTGTCCAAGACCAGCGTATCGCGTTACCTGGGCGGCGAGTTCGACGCGCTGTCGGTGCGCCTGCGCGACCAGATCGGCAAGACCATTGCGCGCCTGGGCTATCAGCCCAGCCAGATGGCGCGTGGTCTCAAAGGCGGACGGACGCGGCTCATCGGCATGCTGGTGGCCGATATCCTCAATCCCTATTCGGTGGCGGTGCTGCATGGTGCCGAGGCGGCCTGCCAGAAGCACGGCTACACGCTCATGCTGTGCAATACCGGTAATGACGAGGCACGCGAGAAGCAATCGCTGGCGGCGCTGCATTCCTACAGCGTGGAAGGCCTGCTGTTCAATACGCAGGGGCGCAATGTGACGCCGCTGCGGGAGCTGGGGCAGGCGGCTTTTCCGGTGGTGCTGCTGGATCGCCATGTGGAAGGGTGTGACTTCGACCTGGTGGGCCTGGACAACGTGAAGGCCGCGCAACTTGGCACGCGCCACCTGCTGGCGCAGGGCTATACCGATATCGCGCTGGTGGTGCAGCCGCTGTATGGCGTCAGTTCGCGCCAGGGACGGCAGGCCGGCTTCCTGCAGGCGATGTCGGAGCGGCCCGATTGCCATGGTGAGACGCTGGAAGTGGATGTGGACCAGCCCGGTCATGTGGCCACGGTGCTGCGCGAATTCTTCCTGCGGCGTGCGGCGGCCGGCAGCCAGGGGCGGGTGGCGATCCTGGCCGGCAACGGCATGGTGTCGCTGCAGATCGCGCTGGCCTTGCAGAGCATGAAGCTGCGCTTCCCCGATGATTTGGGGCTGTTGTGCTTCGATGAACTGGCCTGGTCGCCGTTGGTCGGCAGCGGCATCAGTACCATCGAACAACCGACTTACGAAATCGGCTTTACCGCCATCGAGCGCCTGCTGGTACGCATTCAGGGCGAGCGTTCGGTGCGCATGGAACTCCTGCTGGATGGGCGACTGATCCACCGTGGGTCGTCGGCCAGCGTGGCCGAGCATCCAGAGCGCGCCCAGGTGGCAGGCATCAGCGAAAAAATCCACACGACGAACACCCTCCAGTACGCCACAGCCTAGCGTGCGTCTGGAACCGGTACCACCGGCAGTCGAGGAAATACAGGCTACTGGTAAGACCTTAAAACAGGACGGAGGATCAGATGCCGTCGGTGTTCGTCAACAGCAGCAAGCCCGGCCTGGCCGGGTTACAGACCTGATCGCGGGATCAAAGCAGGCACAGGCAATAAAGAGGGGCACAAGAATTCATCCGGCGACCAGCGGGAGGGGTTCCGAGCCAAACGGACTGCCGTCACCACGGCAACTATCGAGGAGACCTACATGAGCATCAAGAAGATTTTCAACGCCAAATTCGTCGCACTGACGCTGGCAGCCGCCTGCGCGGTCGCCGGTGCCGCCAGCGCCAGCGCGCAGAGCATCGCCGAGCTGACCAAGAAGGGCAAGATCACCATCGGTGTGGTGAGCGGCACGCCGCCGTTCGGTTCGGTCGACGCCAAAGGCGTACCCATCGGCTACGACGTGGACGTGGCCAACCTGATCGGCAAGTACCTGGGTCTGCCGGTGGAAATCGTGCCGCTGGTGCCACCGGCCCGTATCCCGGCGCTGGAGTCTGGCAAGGTCGACATGCTGGCCGCGACCCTGGCGCCCACGCCTGAGCGTGCCAAGTCGGTGCTGTTCACGATCCCCTACAGCGGTTTCGAGCTGTCCATCGTTGGCCCGGTCGGTTCCAACTACAAGAAGCTGGACGACCTGGTGAAGAAGAAGGTGGGTGTCTCGCGTGGGTCGACCAACGACACCGCGCTGACCCGCCTGGCGCCTCCGGGTACCGTGCTGGTGCGTTTCGAGGATGACTCCACCGTGACCCAGGCCCTGCTGTCGAACCAGGTCGATGCGATCTCGATTCCCAACACCATGGCCAATGAAATCGTGAAGTCGCGTGGCCAGGGCAAGATCGAAGTCAAGTTCCCGTACTCGGTGCAACCGAACTCGATGACCGTGCGCAAGGGTTCCTACGAGCTGCAGCAGTGGCTCAACAACTTCATCTACTACGTCAAGCTCAATGGCGAACTGGATGCGATCTCGCGCAAGTGGTCCGGCCCGCTGCCGAACCTGCCAGTGTTCTGATGGCTGGTACCGGTTGCGTCGCATCTGACGGAACCGGTCTGGCAGAAGCGGCTGCACGCAAGGCCTGGCCCTGCGGTGCAGCCTGGGTAGAACAGATCACGCGCCGGTCGGGAAGGAACGGCCGGCGCGGGTTTGTGGGAGGAGCACACGATGCATTACGATTTTCAGTTCGCGTTCATCTTCCAGCATCTTGATCAGTTGCTGGTTGGCGCGCTGCTCACCATACGCTTGAGCGCGCTGTCGATGATCTGCGGTTTGGCGGTGGGTATCTTCGGCGCCATCATTTCCATCCACGGCAGCGCGCCGGCGCGCTTTGCGGTCACGTCCTATGTGGAACTGATCCGCAGCACGCCTTTCCTGGTGCAGCTGTTCATCATCTTCTTCGGCCTGCCTTCGATCGGGGTGCAGGTCGATGCCAACATTGCCGCGCTGGTGGCGATGACGGTCAACCTCGGGGCCTATTCGACCGAGATCGTACGGGCCGGCATGATGGCCATCCATCCCTCGCAGATCGAGGCGGCGCAGGCGCTGGCCATGACGCGCGGGCAGGTGATCCGCCACGTGGTGCTCACGCCCGCGCTGGAAAAGGTCTATCCGGCCCTGGCCAGCCAGTTCACGCTGATGATGCTGGCCTCCAGTATCGTCTCGGCGATTTCGGCGGAAGAACTCACGGCCACGGCCAACCTGCTGGACGCCGAGACCTTCCGCAGCTTCGAGATCTACCTGGTGGTGATGGTGCTCTACATCCTGCTGGCATTGCTGTTCCGACTGGCCTTCTGGCTGATCGGCCTGGTGGTCTTCAAACGCCGTCGCCGTCTGGGCGTGGCGCGTCCGAGGAGAATGTAATGCTCGCCGAATTTTCCCTTGATAACTTCATCTTCCTGCTGGAAGCGGCGCAGTGGACGCTGTTGCTGTCGGTGCTGGCCTTCGTGGGCGGTGGCATCGCCGGCTTCATCGTGGCGCTGATGCGCACTTCCCATATCGGCGCGCTGCGCGTGCTCTCGACGGTCTATATCCAGATCATCCAGGGCACGCCGGTGCTGATCATCCTGTTCCTGTCCTTCTACGGGCTGGCGATCTTCGGTTACAAGCTGCCGCCGATGGTGGCGGCCACCATCGCCATGACGATCTACTCCAGCGCCTACCTGGGCGAGATCTGGCGTGGTTGTATCGAGGCCGTGCCGGTGCAGCAGTGGGAAGCCTCGACCGCGCTGGCGATGACCCGCTGGCAGCAGTTGCGCTACGTGATCCTGCCGCAGGCGGTGCGCATTTCGCTGCCGCCCACCGTGGGCTTCCTGGTGCAGATCGTCAAGAACACTTCGATCGCCTCCATCATCGGTCTGGTGGAACTGGCCCAGGCCGGCAAGCTGGTCAGCAATGCGACCTTCCAGCCCTTCCTGGTCTTCCCCATCGTGGCCGGTATCTACTTCGTTTTCTGCTATCCGCTGTCGCGCTTCAGCTTTGCCTTAGAGAGGAAATTACATGCCCATCGTTGAAATTGACAACATCACCAAGCGCTTCGGCAGCAACCAGGTGTTGAACGGCATTTCGCTGTCGGTCGAGCGCGGCCAGGTGGTGGCCATCATCGGCCGTTCCGGGTCCGGCAAGAGTACCATGCTGCGTTGCATCAACGGCCTGGAGACCATCGACGGCGGCAGCATCACCGTGGCCGGCCACAAGCTGACCAACAAGCACGAACACCTGATCGAGCTGCGCAAGGATGTGGGTATGGTGTTCCAGCATTACAATCTCTTCCCGCACCTGACCGTGGAGGAGAACATCATGTTGTCACCCCGCATCGTGAAGAAGACCGCCACCGAGACTGCCCGCGAGACCGCCATCAAGGTCTTGAAGCAGGTCGGCCTGGACCACAAGCGCGATGCCTATCCGGAGCAGCTTTCGGGTGGTCAGCAGCAGCGCGTGGCGATTGCCCGCTCGCTGGCCATGGAGCCGCAGGTGATGCTGTTCGACGAGGTGACCTCGGCGCTGGACCCGGAACTGACGGCCGAAGTGCTGAAGGTGATGGAAGAGCTGGCCCGTGGCGGCATGACCATGCTGCTGGTGACGCACGAGATGGAGTTTGCGCGCCGCGTGGCGGACCTGACGGTCTTCATGCACCAGGGCAAGGTGTGGGAGGCGCGCCCGTCCAAGGAGTTCTTCGCCGATCCGCAGACGCCGGAGGCCAAGCAGTTCATCGGTGCGGGAGCCATCAAGTGAGCCCGGTCCTGGTCGCTGCTTCGGCCTATGGCGCCGACCTGGTGCGACGGGTCGGCCATGCCGATCTGGTGCCGATGGTGGCGGCGGCCGGGGCGGCAGGCCTGGAGATACGACGCGAGCTCTTCGATGGTCCGCAGGACCTGACGGCGCTGCGTGCGCTGCTGGCGCAGCACAAGCTGTTCGCGGTGTATTCGGTGCCGCTGGAGCTGTTCGGCGCCGATGGCCGTTTTGACCACGAACAGATGACCCAGGCGATGGCCGAGGCCGAAGAGGTGGGGGCGCGTTTCCTGAAGGTGTCGCTGGGGCATTTCTCGGCGGGCAGCGATCTGCAGTCGCTGTTGCGCTTCCTCTCGCATGCCCCCATCGAAGTGCTGCTGGAAAACGACCAGACCCCGCAAGGTGGCCGGCTGGAGCCCATCGTCAGCTTCCTGGCGCTGTGCACCGGCAATGGCTATGCCTTTGGCATGACGTTCGACATGGGTAACTGGCGCTGGCAGGGTGTCGATCCCGAGACCGCCGCGCGCTCGCTGGCGCCGCACGTGCGTTACGTGCATTGCAAGGGCGTGCAGGAGGATCGCGGCAAGCTCAAGGCAGTGCCGCTGCAGGCACAGGACAGCCACTGGCAGGCCATGCTGGCGCATTTCCCCACGGGCATCCTGCGGGCCATCGAATTCCCCCTGGTGGGCAGCGATCTGGAAGAGACCACGCGCCGCCATGTCGCCATGCTGGCGGCAGTCTGAGGACAACAACAATGACGATGCAACTGGATGTAGTGACCTGGGGTGAAGCCCTGGCACTGCTGGTGGCCGATGAGGTCGGCCCCTTCGAGGAAGTGGAAAAATACACGCGCCGCCTGGCCGGGGCCGAGACCAATGTAGCCATCGGGCTGGCGCGCCTGGGCCTGAAGGTGGGCTGGGCCAGCCGGGTGGGCAATGATGCCTTCGGGCGCTTCATCCGCCAGCGGGTGGCGCAGGAGGGCGTGGATGTCAGCCGTGTGCTGACCGACAGTGAATTCCGTACCGCCATCCAGTTGAAGGCCAAGGCCGTGGATGGGGCCGATCCGGCCATCGAGTATTACCGCAAGGGCTCGGCGGCCAGTCATCTGTCGCTGGCCGATTTCGATGCCGACTACTTCGGCGCGGCGCGGCACTTGCATGCCACCGGCATTGCACCGGCCCTGTCGGCCACGACCATGGCGTTTGCCCATCATGCGATGGATTTCATGCGCAGCCAGGGCAAGACGATTTCCTTCGACCCCAACCTGCGGCCCATGCTGTGGTCTTCGCAGGAAGTGATGGCCCAGCAGTTGAATGCGCTGGCCTTCAAGGCTGACTGGGTGTTGCCGGGCCTGGCCGAGGGCCGGATTCTGACCGGCCACAGCGAGGCGCGCGATATCGCCGCCTTCTATCTGGAACGTGGCGTGCAGATGGTGGTCATCAAGCTCGGTGCGGAAGGCGCCTACTGGCGCAATGCGCAGGGCGAGGGCAGGGTGGCCGGCGTCGCGGTCAAGGAAGTGGTCGATACCGTGGGCGCCGGTGACGGCTTTGCCGTGGGCGTGATCAGTGGCATGCTGGAAGGCTTGCCGGTGGAGCAGGCAGTGATGCGGGGCAACCGCATCGGTGCCTTCGCCATCCAGGTGGTGGGCGATATGGAAGGCCTGCCGACACGGGCCGAGCTGGAGGCGGCTTCGGCCTAGTTTCTTCCGGCGGGTTTTAATACACAGGGATAACGATGAAGCAGCGTGTAGTGGTCTACAAGAAATTGCCCGAAGCGTTGGCGCAGCGCCTGCAGTCGGAGTTTGACGTGAGCTGGTTCGACCGCGTCACCGAGGCCAATCGCGCCGACTTCATCGCCGCGCTCAAGACCGCGCACGGCATGATCGGGGCCAGCCTGCCGATCACCAATGCCATGCTGGAGGGGGCGCCGGAGTTGAAGATCGCCTCCACCATCTCGGTCGGGGTGGACAATTTCGACCTGGAGTATTTCCGCCAGCGCGGCCTGATGCTGGCGCATACGCCCGGCGTGCTGACCGAGGCGACCGCCGACACCATCTTTGCCCTGATCCTGTCTACCGCCCGCCGGGTGGTGGAGCTGGCCGGGTACGTCAAGGCCGGTCAGTGGAAGGGCAGTATCGGCGAGGCCCAGTTCGGCGTGAACGTGCACGGCAAGACCCTCGGCCTGATCGGCATGGGACGCATCGGCAGCGCGGTGGCGCGCCGGGCGCATCATGGTTTCGGCATGCCCATCCTGTATCACAATACCCGCCCCAATCCCGAGGCCGAGCGTGAACTCGATGCGCGCTATGTCAGCAAGGAAGAGCTGCTGGCGCAGGCCGACTTCGTCTGCCTGATGCTGCCGTTGACGCCCGCCACCGAGCGCATGATCGGCGCGCGCGAATTCGGGATGATGAAGCGCAGTGCCATCTTCATCAATGCCTCGCGAGGCCGTATCGTCGATGAGGCCGCGCTGATCCGCGCGCTGCAGGACAAGACCATCTACGGCGCCGGCCTGGATGTGTTCGAGGTCGAGCCGCTGCCGGTCGAGTCGCCCCTGCTGACATTGTCGAACGTGGTGGCCTTGCCTCACATCGGTTCGGCCACCCACGAAACGCGCCTGGCCATGGCCGAACTGGCCGTCACTAACCTGATTGCCGGCCTGCGCGGCGAACCGGTTCCCCACCTGGCAGTCTGATCCCCACGGATATTGCCCGCAGGCACAGCCCGGGCGATTCCGCTGCATGAAGTTTTTTTCACTTGCGAAGCATTTCCTCTTCCGTTCACGTGAATCTTTGGTGTATGCTGCGAACATTAAAAAGAACGATCGTGCTAAAAAACGGTAGGCAGTTCGTTTTGCTTTTATAATCCTGCGGAAGTTTACGTTTACGTCAATTCCTTTTTGCAAGGGCCATGCGATGAAAGTATTAGTACCAGTCAAGCGCGTCGTGGATTACAACGTCAAGGTGCGCGTCAAGAGCGACGGCAGCGGCGTCGATATCGCCAACGTCAAGATGTCGATGAACCCGTTTGACGAAATCGCGGTGGAAGAAGCCGTCCGCCTGAAAGAAGGCGGCAAGGTCACCGAGGTGATCGCCGTCTCGGCCGGCGTGACCCAGTGCCAGGAAACCCTGCGCACCGCCATGGCCATTGGCGCCGATCGCGGCATCCTGGCTGAAGTCGGTGCCGATGTGGAACTGCAACCGCTGGCCGTGGCCAAGATCCTCAAGGCGCTGGCCGAGAAGGAACAGCCGCAGCTGATCATCCTGGGCAAGCAGGCCATCGACGATGACTGCAACCAGACCGGCCAGATGCTGGCGGCCCTGCTGGGCTGGCCGCAAGCCACCTTCGCCTCCAAGGTCGTGCTGGAAGACGGCAAGGTCAGCGTGACCCGCGAAGTGGACGGCGGCCTGGAGACCCTGGCCCTGACCCTGCCGGCCATCATCACTACCGACCTGCGCCTGAACGAGCCGCGTTATGTGACGCTGCCCAACATCATGAAGGCCAAGAAGAAGCAGCTGGACACCGTCAAGCCCGAGGAGCTGGGCGTGGACGTCACCCCGCGCGTGAAGACGCTCAAGGTCACCGAGCCGGCCAAGCGCAGCGCCGGCGTGAAGGTGCCGGATGTCGCGACCCTGGTCGCCAAACTGAAAAATGAAGCCAAGGTGATCTGATCATGACCGCACTCGTTATTGCTGAACACGACAACGCCAGCCTCAAGGGCAGCACCCTCAACACCATCACTGCCGCCGTGCAGGCCGGTGGTGACGTCCACGTGCTGGTGGCCGGTTCCAATGCCAAGGCCGTGGCCGATGCCGCTGCGCAAGTCGCCGGTGTGGCCAAGGTCCTGTTGGCCGATGGCGCGCAATTCGCCGATGGTCTGGCCGAGAACGTGGCCGAACAGGTCCTGGCCATTGCCAAGGACTACAGCCACATCCTGGCGCCCGCCACCGCCTACGGCAAGAACATCCTGCCGCGCGTGGCCGCCCGCCTGGACGTGGGCCAGATTTCCGACATCACCAAGGTGGAGTCGGCCGATACCTTCGAGCGTCCCATCTACGCCGGCAACGCCATCGCGACCGTGCAGTCGATCGACCCGATCAAGGTCATCACCGTGCGTACCACCGGTTTCGATCCGGCTGCACAGGGTGGCTCGGCCGCCGTGGAGAGCATTGCGGCGGTGGCCGATTCGGGCAAGTCCAGCTTCGTCGGCCGTGAGGTCGCCAAGTCGGATCGTCCGGAACTGACGGCCGCCAAGATCATCGTCTCCGGTGGTCGTGGCATGGGCTCATCGGAAAGCTTCAAGATCCTGGAGCCGCTGGCCGACAAGTTGAACGCCGCCATGGGGGCCTCCCGCGCCGCCGTCGATGCAGGTTACGTGCCCAATGACTGGCAGGTTGGCCAGACCGGCAAGATCGTGGCGCCGCAGCTGTACATCGCCGTCGGTATCTCCGGCGCCATCCAGCATCTGGCCGGGATGAAGGATTCCAAGGTCATCGTCGCCATCAACAAGGACGAGGAAGCGCCGATCTTCTCGGTGGCTGATTACGGCCTGGTGGGTGACCTCTTCGAGGTCGTGCCGGAGCTGGTCAAGCAGCTCGGTTGATCACAACGTACCGTAGTTTTCGCCCCGGCTTTCGCCGGGGTGTTTTCATGCAAGCAAGGAATGCCGCCAGAGCGTTCCCTATTGGAGGTTGGAGATGAGTTACACCGCGCCCGTGAAGGATATGTTGTTCGTCATGAACGAACTGGCCGGCCTGGCTGCCGTCAATGCGCTGCCTGGCTGCGAAGATGCCACGCCGGAAACGGCCGAGGCCATCCTGGAAGAAAACGCCAGGTTCTGCAGCGAGGTGGTCGCGCCACTGAATCATTCTGCCGACAAGCAACCCAGTTCCTGGGCCGATGGCAAGGTGACCACCAGCCCTGGCTTCAAGGAAGCCTTCCGTCAGTTCGGCGAGGCCGGCTGGCAAGGCGTGCAGCACCCGGTGGAGTTCGGCGGGCAAGGCCTGCCCAAGCTGCTGGCTACCCCCTGCATCGAGATGCTGAATTCGGCCAACCTGTCCTTTGCGCTGTGCCCGCTGTTGACCGACGGCACCATCGAGGCGCTGATGACGGCCGGCACCCAGCAGCAGAAGGAAACCTTCATCGCCAACTTCATCTCCGGCAAGTGGACCGGCACCATGAACCTGACCGAGCCGCAGGCCGGCTCCGACCTGGCGCTGGTGCGTACCCGTGCCGTGCCGGAGGGGGATGGCACCTACAAGCTCTTCGGCACCAAGATCTTCATCACCTACGGTGAGCACGACATGGCCGAGAACATCGTCCATCTGGTGCTGGCCCGTACCCCCAATGCGCCTGAAGGCGTGAAGGGCATTTCGCTGTTCATCGTGCCCAAGTTCCTGGTCAATGCCGATGGTTCACTGGGTGAGCGCAACGACGTGCATTGCGTGTCCATCGAACACAAGCTGGGGATCAAGGCCAGCCCGACGGCCGTGCTGCAGTTCGGCGACCATGGTGGCGCCATCGGCACGCTGGTGGGTGAAGAGAATCGCGGCCTGGAATACATGTTCATCATGATGAACGCGGCGCGCTTCGCCGTGGGCATCCAGGGTCTGTCGGTGTCGGAGCGTGCCTATCAACAGGCCGTGGCCTATGCCCGCGACCGCGTGCAGTCACGCGACCTGGCAGGCTCGCCTGGGCCGGTGGCCATCATCCGCCAGCCGGACGTGCGCCGCATGCTCATGTCCATGCGCGCCCAGATCGAGGCGGCGCGTGCGCTGGCCTACGTGGCCGCGGCCACCTCGGATGCGGCGCACTTCAGCGACGACGAGGCCACCCGCAAGGCCAATCAGGCTTTCTATGAATACCTGGTGCCCATCGTCAAGGGCTGGATCACCGAGCTGTCCATCGATGTCACTTCCACCGGTGTGCAGGTGCATGGCGGCATGGGCTTCATCGAAGAGACCGGCGCTGCGCAGTATTACCGCGATGCCCGCATCCTGCCCATCTACGAAGGCACCACGGCCATCCAGGCCAATGACCTTGTCGGCCGCAAGACCACCCGCGATGGTGGCGCAGTGGCCAAGGGCATCCTGGGTCAGGTGCGTCAGACCGTCTCCGAGTTGCAGGGTGATGCGCAATTGCAGCCCATCGCCACGCGCCTGGCCGAGGCTGCCGATGCGCTGGAACAGGTGGTCGATTATGTGGTGGGCAACGTCAAGGGCGACATCAAGGCGGTCTTCGCCGGCAGCGTGCCTTACCTGAAGATGGCCGGCGTGGTGCTGGGCGGCTGGCAGATGGCGCGCGCGGCAGCGGTATCGGCCTCCAGGCTCAAGTCCGGGGAGGGTGACAGCAAGTTCTACGAGGCCAAGCTGGCCACGGCGCGTTTCTATGCCGAGCAGATCCTGCCGCAGGCGCTGGCCTATCGCACGGCCATCGTCGAGGGTGGTCAGGCGGTGATGGCGCTGGACGAAGACCAGTTCTGACCCGGTCTTGAACCTGTCAGCCCGGAAGGCCGCTCTGGCGGTTTTCCGGGCTTGTGTCTTTCTGGGGAGTTTGCGTGGGCCTTCAGCCGAAGGCGCCGCCGGTGAAGAGCAGGTCAAAGCTGCGCGCCAGCAGGGCGATCACGCCCATGGCACCCAGGCCGACGGTGAGTACCAGGATCACCGCCAGTATCCAGTGCGATTCCGAGGTCTTGCCACTGCCGGCATTGTGCCGGGCATCCCATTTCTCGTCAGGCGTGAGACCGATCACCAGCGCTTCCAGGCAGGCGATCAGCGCGGAGAGCACCAAGGGCAGGGCGGTGAACAGTCGGGGAGCTTCCGGTTGCGCCGCCATCAGGGCCAGCGACAGCGGGATGGCCAGGATGTGCAGCCAGCCGAAGCGGTCGCGTCCGCCATACAGATAGAAACGATGCAGGCCGATGCTGCCGGTCACGGTGGCCAGGAAGGTCGTCAGGGTCTTGTTCTTGTGGCGGGGTGCTGAAGGCATGCCGGTTGTCTCTTTGTTCTGGTTGTTGCCGTGGCGCATGACGCTCCCGGCAATGTTGTTGTCAAGCTGTCGGCGCAGTATAGCCGAGGCGCTGGTGCAGGGGGCTTGCCTGCGGGATAGCCCAGAAGGCCTGCCGTGTCCGATGTGGCAGCAGATCTGATGTCATTTGGCATCAGATCTGCTGCTTTTTGGGGCGTTTCTGGGTGTTTCTGCGTTGGTCAACTGCACAAAAGCACCAAGCAGCTTGCCCGAGGGTGGGGAAGTCCGTTATAATCTGCGGCTTTTCCGTGTCCGTATTCTTACTGGAACCATTATGGTCGTTATTCGTTTAGCTCGTGGCGGCGCCAAGAAGCGCCCCTTCTACAACATCGTTGCAACCGACTCGCGCAATCGTCGCGATGGCCGTTTCATCGAGCGCATCGGCTTCTACAACCCGGTCGCTTCGGGCAAGGAAGAAGCAGTGCGTATCGCTGCTGACCGCCTGGCTCACTGGCAAGGCGTTGGCGCACAACTGTCGCCGACCGTTGCTCGCCTGGTTGCCCAAGCTGGTACCAAGGCTGCTGCCTGATCAAGTTTTTCCTGTCTGATCCGGCGCTGCGACCTGTCGTGGCGCAAGTGTGAAGAACAGGTCTGGCGTACTCATGACTTATCCAGCCCAGGCGGGTTTCTCCGCACCCGACGATCTCGTGGTCGTCGGCCATGTGACAGGAGCCTACGGAATCCAGGGCTGGATTCGCGTGCGTCCGTATTCTTCGGAAGCGGATGCCTTGTTGAATGCCAAGACCTGGTGGCTGGAGAAATCCGGCCAGCCCAAGCAGGACGTCGATGTCATGCAGTCCAAGGGGCATAGCGGCGATATCGTCGCGCGCCTGACCGGGGTAGCCGACCGCAATGCGGCCGAAGCGATGAAGGGAACGGTGGTCTCCATCTCCCGCAAGCACTTCCCGGCACTGGATGACAATGAATTCTACTGGGTCGACCTGATCGGCTCGGCGGTGGAAAATCTCCAGGGTGAACAGTTGGGCGTAGTGTCCGACATGATGGACAACGGCGCACATCCCATCCTGAAGGTGACGGCTCCGGCGCAGGAAACTGCGGTCGAGCCCGAAGACGCTGTCGAAGCAAAGCCCAGGAAGGGCGCCAGGGAGAAATCCGTGGCTGCGCCTGAGATGCTGATCCCCTTCGTCGACCAGTTTGTCAAGACGGTACTGCCGAAGGACAAGAAGATTGTCGTCGACTGGGGCAAGGACTACTGAATGTTGGAGAACTACTGACCGCCCAGGTCAGTTTTTCTTTTCCGCCCTGGCCGATGCCGAGAGTTACCTGGAAATGGAGGCGTGATGCAGTTTGATGTCGTCACTCTGTTTCCCGAAATGTTTGCCGCGCTGACGCAATCCGGCATTACCCGCCGGGCGCTGGAGCAGAAGCGCTGGGGCTTGTCGCTGTGGAATCCGCGTGAATTCACCACCGACAACCATCGCACCGTGGATGACCGTCCCTATGGGGGTGGTCCCGGCATGGTGATGCTGGCCAAGCCCCTGCAGGCCGCCATCGAGGCTGCCCAGGCACGCCAGCAGACGCTGGGCCTGGACAAGCCACGGGTGATCTACCTGTCGCCGCAAGGCGCGCCGCTGACCCATGAACGGGTGGTGCGGCTGTCGCAGGACAGTGGGGCCGTGCTGCTGTGCGGCCGCTATGAAGCCATCGACCAGCGTCTGCTCGACAAGTGCGTGGACGAGGAAATCAGCATCGGTGATTTCGTGCTTTCCGGCGGCGAATTACCCGCCATGGCGCTGATGGATGCAGTGATCCGGCTGTTGCCGGGTGCGCTCAACGATAGCGCCTCGGCGGTGGAAGACAGCTTCGTCAACGGGCTGCTGGATTCGCCGCATTACACGCGTCCGGAAGTCTATGAAGGTGAGCCGGTGCCCGCCGTCCTGTTGGGTGGTCACCATGCCGAGATCCAGAAATGGCGTCGGCAGCGTGCGCTGGAAGCCACCTTGACCAAGCGCCCCGATCTGATCGTCAGGGCCAGGGAACAGGGCCTGTTGAGCAAGACCGATGAAAAGTTTCTGAGCAGCCTGCCACAGCCGTAGTCAGTATAGCGGCATGCAGGTCGCCAAATCGAAGTCGTACCAGCAGTACCGCAGGTCCAGCGATGGACCCGCACCGTGCAGCGGCCTGGCCGCTGCGTTTGAAACCCCATCCTCTACCGGGCTACACAATCAGCCTTCGGGCAACGGCGCCGGCAAGATGGTTACAGGAGCAAAAAATGGATCTGATCCAGCAACTCGAGCAAGAAGAGATCGCGCGTCTCGCCAAGAACATTCCCGACTTCGCCCCCGGCGACACCGTGATTGTCAGCGTCAACGTGGTTGAAGGCACCCGCAAGCGCGCCCAGGCCTACGAAGGCGTGGTCATCGCCCGCCGCAACCGTGGTCTGAATTCCAACTTCATCGTGCGCAAGATTTCGTCCGGTGAAGGCGTTGAGCGTACCTTCCAGCTGTACTCGCCGCTGATCGCTTCGATCGAAGTCAAGCGTCGTGGCGACGTGCGTCGCGCCAAGCTGTACTACCTGCGCGAACGTTCGGGCAAGTCGGCACGTATCAAGGAAAAGCTGCCCAGCCGCGCTGCAAAGGCTGCTGCTGCCGAGTAATCGGTTGCATGTTGATGCGTCAGGAAAAGGGGTGTCTCGCGACACCCCTTTTTCGTTTCCGTCAGTTGCATTGCATTCCTCGTTGAATTCCGATTAACAGATCTCAGATCAAGCGAGCACATCGTGGCCAGTTTCGATCCCGTCAACCTGCCGGTGGATGCCGTCGCCGGCGAAAGCGCCCTGGAAGCGGCGCGCCTGAACGCCGACTGGCTGCGCCAGCGCTTTGCCACACCGCCGCGCTGGGAACCCGAGCACAGCGGCGACCAGTTGGCACGCATGGCCGAGACCAAGGGCCGCTTCCGGCTGGCTTCGGTGTTGATTCCGATCGTGCTGCGGGAAGAGGGGATGACGGTACTCTTCACGCGCCGCACAGCTGACCTGAAGGATCATGCAGGCCAGATCAGCTTCCCCGGCGGTCGTCGCGAAGACTATGACGGCTCGGCCATCGAGACCGCCTTGCGCGAAACCGAGGAAGAAATCGGCCTGGCCCGCCAGTACGTCGAAGTCATCGGCTCCCTGCCGGATTACTTCACCGGCACCGGCTATCGCGTCACCCCCGTGGCCGGCCTGATCCAGCCACCGTTCGAGGCAGTCGGCGACCCCCGTGAAGTGGCGGAAATCTTTGAGGTGCCGCTGGCCTTCCTCATGGATGGCGTGAACCATCAGCGCCGTTCGGTGGAACTGCCCGCGCCGGTCGGACGCCGCAGCTTCTATACGATGCCCTACGACCGTTATTTCATCTGGGGCGCGACGGCAGGCATGCTGCGTAATCTCTTCCACTTCCTGCGTAGCTGAACTGTCCACTGCCTTTGGTTGTCACTCTGTATCGAATAAGATACGCAAAGTCGTTGTTGATGTTCAAACACGTAAATATTGATGACATTGCGAGCTTGATTCTCGTCAATAAATCAATTGTTTGATTCCCATCTTGCACTGCGCTATCGTACGGGCTACAGAGACACCTAAGGCTGCTTGATGACATTTCTATCCATTCTCTTTGCGCTGTTAATCGAACAACTCAAACCACTGCGTGCGGACAATCCGGTTTATGCATCCATCAAGTCTTTCGCGGCCACGATAGAGGGCTGGTTCAACGCCGGCCACGTTCATCACGGCCGACTGGGCTGGGTGGTGATGGTCGGTGCGCTGACCGTGCCGGTAGCGCTGGTGTACTGGTTGCTGCTGCATGTGAGCCTGGTGGCGGCGTTCGCCTGGAACGTGCTGGTGGTCTACATGACCCTGGGCTTCCGTCATTACAGTCATTACTTCACTTCCATCCAGCTGGCCCTGAACACGGGCGACGAGATGACCGCCCGCACCCTGCTGGCCGAATGGACCAAGCTGGATACCGCCGGCATGGACGTCAGCGAGATTTCGCGTATCGCCTCCGAGCGCGCCCTGATCACCACGCATCGCCATGTGTTTGGCGTGTTCTTCTGGTTCCTGATGCCGGTCGGCCCGGCACTGGCGGTGATGTATCGCATCGCCGAATATCTCTCGCGCGCCTGGAACGAGCCCGATCACATGAAGTTCGAGGCCTTCGGCCGTTTCGCTGCCCAGGCGTTCTACTGGATCGACTGGATTCCGGCACGCCTGACCGCCTCCGCCTTTGCCGTGGTGGGTAACTTCGAGGATGCCATCTACGCCTGGCGCAACTTCGCCAACCGCTGGGAGGACGAGGCCGCCGGTATCATCCTGGCCGCCGGTGGTGGCGCCATGGGCGTGCGCTTCGGCACCGAGAATCAGGCCGCTGCCGGCATCATCCTGCCGGTTGATGCGGCCACGGTCGATTCCATGCCCGAGGAGACCGACGGCCTGCCCGGCGACACACCATCCCCGCGCACCCTGCAGAGCACCGTGGGCCTGGTCTGGCGTGCCTTGTTGCTGTGGATGTTCCTGTTGCTGCTGCTGTCAGTCGCGGTCTGGATGGGCTAGTTCTTTCGAATTAAGACGAGCGGGCGGTGGCCCGCTTCGTTTTTTGGGGAACGCGATTCCCGCCAACCCGGTATACTTCCGGATTCACATCACCAAGATCGCATCCCGCCCGGCAGCAGCTCAGCCCGGACCAGGAACGAGCGACGCGCAGGGCCAGGCGAGGCAGGATGGCTGGAGGCGAGGAGACCGGTAGAAGCCAAGTCTTCTATAAGATATAATACTCAACACCGCAGGCACCCCCGCGACAAGTCGCGCAGGCACCGCGGAATCCAGGGCTCGGGTCTCACCAGGACCGGGGCATTCGGTTGCAAGCGCTATAGAAGAACTGCACGTATGGCTGATCCCATCAAACCCGCAAACGCACCGGCCAAAGAATTCATCATCCTGGGCAAGACCTCGGATGGCCGGCAGTTCCGCCCCAGCGACTGGGCGGAGCGCCTGTGCGGCGTGATGTCGTGTTTCCGTCCGGAGGGCAGTGGCGGGCGCAACGCACACCTGAAGTATTCTCCCTACGTCTTGCCGACCCACATCGATGGCGTGCGCTCGGTGGTGGTCAACGAAGCCCTGCGCGAGCTGGAACCGCTGGCGTATCACTTCGTGGTCAACTTCGCCAAGGACAACGACCTGCAGGTGATCGAAGCCTGTGTCCTGCCTGACCCTCCCAAGGAAAACAAGGCGCCCTGAGCCTTGTCATCCCCGCCGGGCGGTTTGTATCGCCCGGGCAATACCCCGCCAGCTTCATGCCGCCCCTGCAGGCGGTCCCGCCAGCAGTTACACTAGAACTTACCGTCTTCACTTCCCGCGCTCAGCCGGACACATCAGCCAGCGCCAGCGGGATCACCTGGCCGCACGCGGCCGCCTAATCACGGAGAAGAAGCATCATGAACCACCGCATGGAGCGCGACACCTTTGGCCTGATCGAAGTCCCGGCCGACCGCCTGTGGGGCGCGCAGACCGAACGTTCGCTGCACCACTTCCACATTTCCACCGAGCGCATGCCAGCCGAGCTGATCGTGGCACTGGCTGCCGTCAAGCGTGCCTGTGCCAGTGTCAATCGCGACCTGGGCAAGCTGGAGGGCAAGAAGGCCGAGGCCATCATCGCTGCCGCTGATGAAGTGATCGCCGGCAAGCATCCGCTGGAATTCCCGCTGTCGGTCTGGCAGACCGGCTCCGGCACCCAGAGCAACATGAACATGAACGAGGTGCTGGCCAACCGTGCCTCCGAGCTGTTGGGTGGCGTACGTGGCGAAGATCGCCTGATCCACCCCAATGACGACGTCAATCGCGGCCAGTCCTCCAACGACATCTTCCCGACCGCCATGCACGTGGCCGCCTGCATGGCCGTGGCGACCCACCTGATTCCCTCGCTGCACAAGCTGCGCGGCACCCTGGCGGAGAAATCCACCCAGTTCGCCGACATCGTCAAGATCGGCCGCACCCACCTGCAGGACGCCACTCCGCTGACCCTGGGCCAGGAGTTCTCCGGCTACGTGGCCCAGCTGGAACATGCGGAATCGGCCGTCATCGCCACCCTCAATGCCATCTCCGAACTGGCCGCCGGCGGCACGGCGGTCGGCACGGGCCTGAATGCCCACCCCGAATTCGGCGAGCGCGTGGCTGCCGAGCTGGCCAAGTTCTTCGGTTTCCCCTTCAAGACCGCGCCCAACAAGTTCGCCGCACTGGCCGGCCATGATGCCCTGGTGGCGTCGCATGGCGGCCTGAAGACGCTGGCCGCGGCGATGATGAAGATTGCCAACGACGTGCGCTGGCTGGCATCTGGCCCGCGTTCGGGCCTGGGAGAGATCACCATCCCCGAGAATGAACCGGGCAGTTCCATCATGCCGGGCAAGGTCAATCCGACCCAGTGCGAGGCCATGACCATGCTCTGCGCCCAGGTCTTCGGCAACGATGTTGCCTTGAACATCGGTGGCGCCAGCGGTAATTTCGAGCTCAACGTCTTCAAGCCGGTGATCATCCATAACTTCCTGCAGAGCGTGCGCCTGCTGGCCGACGGCATGGCCAGTTTCGAGGAGCACTGCGCCCGCGGCATCGAGGCCAACCGCAGCCGCATCGGCGAACTGATGGAAAAGTCGCTCATGCTGGTGACCGCCCTGGCACCGCACATCGGCTACGACAAGGCCGCCAAGATCGCCAAGCAGGCGCATCACGACGGCACGACCCTGAAGCAGGCCGCTCTGGCCTTGGGCTATGTCACTGAAGAGCAGTTCGTGGAGTGGATCAAGCCGGAGCAGATGACGCGGCCGGGTTGAGCCAGGTTCAGTGTTGCCGGGGCACTGGCATTCCTGAGTTGCCCTGGCGTGATAAGCATTGACGGCCTTGCAAAAGGCCGTTTTTGTTTTTGCAGACCTTGACGGCAAGGCCTTGCCCGGCTGAAGTAGCACGCTGCACATTGCTGCAAAGCACGGTGATTTGCAAAGCCTTTTCAACCCCATGTATATCAATATTGATTAGGGTTACGAATTGAAACATCTCAAGATTTAAGACCAGCCCCGGCGTATATTGCTTTCATGCGCCAGATGCGTCTGCAAGCCGCGCCCGACAAGGAGTTTCGGGCGATCGGGGAAAGCGGCGGCGATGTCATCGGCGATAATTCCAGACATTCAGAGACACTCCCAAAGGCAATAACATGAAGAAAATAGCGGCAATCGGCGTCTGCGGCGTGCTGGCGGTGGCCGGCCTGGTGGCTAGCGCTTCGGTATATGCGCATGGGCGCTTCTATGGCGGCGTGGTGATCGGCGGGCCGATCTGGGTGCCGCCGCCGGTCTATTATCCGCCTCCGGTCTATGTGGAACGGGTGCCGGCACCGGTCTACGTGGAGCCGCCGCGCCAGGATTACTGGTACTACTGCCAGGAATCCAAGGCGTATTACCCCTATGTCCAGAACTGCCCCAGTCCCTGGATGAAGGTGGTTCCCAATACCCCCGCCGTTCCCGGCGGTCCGCCACCGCAATAGCCTGGCGACCGGGTCGCGCAGGCCGTTCTCAGATGCTCTGCGCTAAAGCAATACCTTCACAGATAAAGGAATCAACGTGAAACCCATCTACAAGACCGCCGCTACCGTCACCGCCGTCGGCGCCATGCTGGCGCTCGGTGGTTGCGTGAGCGTGCCGACCGGACCGTCCGTGATGGCGATGCCGGGCAAGGGCAAGAGTTATGAGCAATTCCGTGCCGACCAGCAGCAATGCCAGCAGTACGCCCAGGACGCCATCGGCGGGCAGGCGGCGCAGACCCAGAACAATGCGGCCAACAGCGCCGCGGTCGGGACCGCCGTGGGTGCGGTGGCCGGCGCACTGATCGGCGCGGCTTCCGGCAATGCCGGTGCCGGGGCGGCCATCGGTGCCGGTGGTGGCCTGCTGGTGGGCAGCGCAGCCGGCAGCAACGCGGCTGCGGGCGGCAATTATTCCATGCAGCAGCGCTATGACATGACCTATACCCAGTGCATGTACAGCAAGGGAAACCAGGTGCAGCAGCCGGTCCAGACCACCACCGTCTATACCTACCACCCGCGCTACTACTACGCTCCGCCGCCGCCTCCGGGCTACTATGGTCCGCCGCCGACGTATTACGGCCCGCCGCCGGGTGCATATTGAGAACGCAGATGGTGAAGAAAACAAACCGCATCCCCGGATGCGGTTTTTTCTTATGCAACGCAACATGGCGGCCCGCCAGTGCTATACTCGCCGCCATGCTTTTCCGAACCCAACTTGCGAAAACCCAGCATTGGTGGCGCGCCTGACCCAGGCGGCCCGTTTTCACACAGCTTGACCATGTGATGCCGCCGGTTCCGGCGGCATGTTTTTTTCAGCTTCGGACCGGCGGCATTCCAGACAGATTAACGATCAGGAATGACCATGTCTTCGAACGCCACTAGTTCCGCTTCCAGCACGACCTCCGCTTCCACCTTGCCCGTGGTCCTCACCGGCGACCGTCCTACCGGTCCGCTGCACCTGGGGCACTACATCGGTTCCCTCAAATCGCGCGTAGCGCTGCAGGAGACTTCGCGCCAGTTCCTGCTGCTGGCCGACACGCAGGCCATGACCGACAACGTCGGTCGCCACCAGAAAGTCACCGACAACGTGCTGGAGGTGGCGCTGGACTACCTGGCCGTGGGCATCGATCCCGAGAAATCGACCATCTTCATCCAGTCCCAGGTGCGCGAGCTCTACGAACTGTCGATGGTGTTGCTGAACCTGGTGACGGTGTCGCGTCTGGAGCGCAATCCCACCATCAAGGAAGAGATCCGCCTGCGCGGCTTCGAGCGCGATATCCCGGCCGGTTTCCTGACCTATCCGGTCAGCCAGGCGGCGGACATCACCGCCTTCAAGGGGCAACTGGTGCCGGTGGGCAGCGACCAGTTGCCGATGATCGAGCAGACCAACGAACTGGTCCGCAAATTCAACGCCACCGTCGATCGTGAAGTGCTGGTGGAATGCAAGGAAGTGCTCTCCGAAACCGGCCGCCTGCCCGGCATCGACGGCAAGGCCAAGATGAGCAAGTCGCTGGGCAATTCCATCGCCCTGGGCGCGACGCCGGCCGAGATCAAGCAGGCCGTGCACCGCATGTACACCGACCCCAATCACCTGCGCGTGGACGATCCGGGCCAGGTCGAGGGCAATGTGGTGTTCACCTTCCTGGATGCCTTCGACCCCGACCGCGATGCCGTGGCCGAGCTGAAGGCCCACTATACCCGGGGTGGTCTGGGCGACAGCGTGGTCAAGCGTCGGCTGGAAGGCATCCTGCAGGAATTGCTGGAACCCATCCGCACCCGTCGCGAAGAGTTCGCCAAGGACCGTGGCGAAGTGCTGGCCATCCTCAAGCGCGGCACCGAGCGTGCCAGTGCCGTGGCCGCGCAGACCATGTCGGAAGTCAATGCCGCGCTGGGCCTGAACTACTTCGGCTAAGGCGCCCAGGCGACCGCCTGCAGAAAACGAGACCGCCGCTTCCCGGCAAGGGGAGCGGCGGTTTTTTCATGCCTGCGGAGGAGTTCAGCGTGCCTTGGCCGGTGTCATCTGCGGCAGTTCCAGCAAGACTTCCAGCCCACCTTCAGCCAGATTGCGCAGGCGCAGCTGGCCATGATGGTTCTCGGCGATATTGAGCGCGATGGTCAGGCCCAGCCCGGTGCCACCGGTATCGCGTGAGCGCGAGGTTTCCAGCCGATAGAAGGGTTCGAAGACTGCCTCCAGCTCGGCATCGGGGATGCCCGGCCCCTGGTCGCGGATACGGATGGCGATCTTCTGTTGCTCCAGGGCGATGCTGACCCGCGCCTGGCGGCCGTACTTGCAGGCATTGTCGATCAGGTTGGTCAGGCAGCGCCGCAGCGCCCCCGGCTGGGCCATCACGAAGGCGCGGGTGCTGCCTTGCAGGCTCACGTCCTGGCCGGCGTCGGCAGCATCGGCACAGACGCTGTCGAGCAGGGAGTCGATATCCAGGGCTTGTATCTTCTCCGAGGAATCCATGCTGCGCGCCAGGTCCAGCCCCTCGCGCACCATGCCGTGCATCACGCCCAGGTCGTCGATCAGCTTTTGCTGCAGTTCGGCGTCGGTGACCTTTTCCAGGCGCAGGCGCATGCGTGTCAGCGGCGTCTGCAAATCGTGGGTGATGGCCGCCAGCATGTGGGTGCGATGCTGTATCTGGCGCCGGATGCGGCCCTGCATGGCATTGAAGGCATGCGCCGCCTGCCGGATTTCGGTGGGGCCGGTCTCGGCCAGTGGCGCATGGTCGATGTCGCTGCCAAGGCGCGATGCGGCCTGGGCCAACTGGCGGATCGGGCGGGTCGCCATGCGCGCCACCAGCCAGGCCAGCATCGCGATCAGCGCCAGGAACAGCAGGATGTACTGCAGGCCGAACGGTCCACCCGGTCCACCGCGTCCGCGCAGGGCCGGGGGCTCGCCCGGCTGGTGCAGGCGCAGGCGCATCAGGGCCTGGTCGTGCAGGCTCACGTAGATCACGCGGCAGGTGTCGCGGCGCGGGGCGTGGGCATCATCGGCCCGCAAGGGCGGGCATTCGCTTTCGCGCTGGACGGCGATCTTGCGGTCCTCCCCCAGACGCGACTGCAGCATCTCGATGAGCGGGCTGGTGCTGGCGTTGGGCCCGATGGCGTCATTCATGTCGTCCACCATGCGCGCCTCGAAACCGAAGTTGGTGGCGGCCTGCAGCACGATGGGACGTTGCGGCGGCGGGATGTCGTCCACCGCCTGGACGATCTGTTCCACGCGGTCGGCCAGATGCTGGAAGCGCAGTTCGCGCAAGGTACTGCGGCGCTCGTTGCCAGACAACCAGGTGGTGGCCATGACCGCCACCACGATGCCCGCCAGCAGCAGGAAGAAGATGCGGTTGCCGATGGAGCCCAGGAAATCCTTCATGCCGGCCGGCCTGCACCTTCCGCGCTGACCGTGGTGGCCAGCACATAACCCTCGTTGCGCACGGTCTTGATGATGGTGGGCGTGCGCGCATCGTCACCCAGCTTCTGGCGCAGGCGGCTGATCTGGATATCTACCGAGCGGTCGAAGGGATCGGATTCGCGGCCCTGGGTCAGCTCCAGCAGCTGGTCGCGGTTGAGCACCCGGTTGGGATGGTCCAGGAACACCTTCAGCAGCCGGAACTCCGCTCCCGACAGGGCCACCACCACGCCATCGCGGTTCACCAGGTGGCGCGCCGTCAGGTCCAGCGTCCAGCCGGCAAAGCGCATGGTGGCCACGTCCGGCTGGGCCATGTTGGGTGGCAGCGCCTGGGTACGGCGCAGCACGCTGCGGATGCGGGCGAAAAGCTCGCGCGGCTCGAAGGGCTTGGCCAGGTAGTCGTCGGCGCCCATTTCCAGGCCCAGGATGCGGTCCAGCGGCTCGCCGCGCGCCGTCAGCATGATCACCGGCACCGATGAGGTGGCGCGCAGGTTGCGACACAGCGTCAGGCCGTCTTCCCCGGGCAGGGTCAGGTCCAGCACGATCAGGTCCACCCGCGACTCTTCCAGCACCCGACGCATCTCGCTGCCATTGGTGGCGGTCAGGGTGCGCAGGCCGTTGCTGTCCAGGTATTCGGCCAGCAGTGTGCGGATGTCGCGGTCGTCATCGACGACGAGGATGTGAGTATTTGTATCCATGGGACGCATTATGCCGAACTTGTCCGTACGTGCAGGATGGATTTGTATCGGGTCTTTACAAGGAGGGGGGGGGAAATAAAACGATACCTGCGAGGCCCGCGGATATACAAAACGATACAAATGACGGCACAGCGGAAAAATCGCCGATACACGCCGCCGGTTTAATGGGAACCGTGCCAAGACAGCACTTCGCTGTATGACAGTACAAGCGCAGTACAAGCACAGTACCAAGCGCAAGACCCACTGAAAGGAGCAACACATGTTGACATTCAAGAACCGTATCCTGGCCGGCATCGCCGCCGTAAGCATCAGCGCCGTGACCCTGTCGGCCTTCGCCCAGATGCCCCCGGGCGGCCCGCAAGGCCATGCCCCGAGCCCGGAACAGATCGCCAAGTTCGAGCAGATGCGCGCCAAGCACCAGGCCCAGCTGCACGACAAGCTCAAGATCACCGCCGCCCAGGAAGCCGGCTGGAAGCTGTTCCTGGACAAGACCAAGCCGGCCCCGTTTGACCGTGCCGCCCGTCCCAACAAGGAAGAATGGGCCAAGCTGTCCACCCCGGAACGTCTGGACAAGCAGCTGGACATGATGCGCAAGCGCGAATCCTTCGCCGAACAGCGCATCGCCGCCACCAAGGAGTTCTACGCCACCCTGTCGCCGGAGCAGCAGAAGACCTTCGACGCCGAGTTCGCCAAGATGCAGCACCATCGCTGGGAACAGATGCATCACGGCCAGCGTGGCGAGCACAAGGGCCCGCCGCGTGACGGCAAGCCCGCTCCCGACGCTCCGGCCAAGTAAGGCACACGGCAGCATTCGCCCGTGCGTTGCAAGCGCGGGCGTTTTCCACCCCGACAGCCTTGCGCTTGACCCGCAAGGCTGTTCTCATTGGCGCGGCCGGCAATAGCTGGGTACACTGCGTGCCAGCCGATGCAGGTGGCATGCGTGGTTGCAGAGTTGCAAGCCGCCCAGGAGAGAATAGCGGTAGGCGGCCCGATCCAACAGGATGGGCCGCCTTCCCTTATGCTCTTGCCTTTGCGTGACCGGATAACGGCACGCCGACGCGATGGCAGAGCGCTGCATCGACTTCCCATGAGACAAGGCCGCCTGTTGGCGGTCTGCATACGTGATCGGTTTACTGGTTTCCCTGACATGACAAATACTCCCAATCCCGGCCAGCCATCTCCCTCCCCATCTCCTTCGCGTTCCCGTGGCAGCATCCTGCGCCGCTGGTGGTTCTGGGTACTGGTGGCCGCACTGGCCGCCGGTGGCGGGTACAAATACTGGTCCAAGAAGAAGGCCGAGCAGGAGCAGATGAGTGCCATGGGTGGCCCCGGTGGCCCCGGGGGCCGTCCAGGTGCTGGCGGTCCGGGCGCCCGCCGCCCGGGTGCCGGCGCCTTCGCTGGCCAGACCATGCCGGTCGGGGTGGCCAAGGCCCGGGTGCAGGATGTGGATGTCTTCCTCAACGGACTAGGGGCAGTCACCCCCACGGCCACCGCCACCGTGCGCGCCCGGGTCGATGGCCAGTTGATGAAGCTGCATTACAAGGAAGGCCAGGTGGTCAAGGCCGGTGAGCTGCTGGCCGAGATCGACCCGCGCTCGCTGCAGGCCGCGCTGACCCAGGCCGAAGGCCAGCTGGCGCGCGACCGTGCACTGCTGAGCTCAGCCCGGCTTGACCTCAAGCGCTACCAGACCCTGCTGTCGCAGGACTCCATCGCCAGCCAGCAGGTCGACACCCAGGCCGCGCTGGTCAAGCAATATGAGGGAACGGTCAAGGCCGACGAGGGCAGCGTCGCCAGCGCCCGCCTGCAGTTGTCGTTCACCCGCGTGATCGCCCCCATCAGCGGCCGCCTGGGTCTGCGCCAGGCCGACGTCGGCAACAACGTCACCACCAGCGACACCAACGGCCTGGTCATCATCACCCAGCTGCAGCCGATCACCGCCATCTTCAGCATTCCCGAAGACAATATCCCCAAGGTCTTGCAGCAGCTGCAGAGCGGTCGCAAGCTGCCGGCCCAGGCCTGGGACCGGGAGCAGAAGAAGAAACTGGCCGACGGCGTGCTGCTGACCATCGACAACGTGGTCGATTCCACCACCGGCACGGTCAAGCTCAAGGCCCAGTTCCCCAATACGGACTACGCGCTGTTCCCCAGCCAGTTCGTCAATATCCGCCTGCAGCTCAATACCGAACAAGGTGCCACCGTCATCCCGACGGCCGCCATCCAGCGCGGGGCCAAGGGTTTGTTCGTCTATGTGGTCAAGGAAGACAACACCGTCACCGTGCGCCCGGTCAAGACCGGCCCGGTGCAGGATGACCTGACTGTCATCACCGACGGCGTGGCCGCCGGCGAGACCGTGGTCATCGACGGCATCGACCGGCTGCGCGAAGGCGCCAAGGTCGAGGCCGTGGCACGCGGTGGCGCCGACGATCCGGCCAACAAGCTCACCACCGAGAACCCCGATGCACGCCGCCATGGCAAGCGTGGCCAGGGTCAAGGACAAGGGGCCGGACAGGCCGCAGGGCAGGGCGCAGAAGGCGGTCAGGGCGGTCAGGCCAGCATGAGCCCGGAAGAGCGCCAGAAGCGCTGGGCCGAGCTCAACAAGCGCATCGATGCCGGCGAATTCGGCGAAGAGATCAAGAAGCTGCCTGAAGACCAGCGTCGCCAGAAGATGATGGAACTGCGGCGCCAGCGCGAGGCAGGCAACGCCAACGGCGCCAAGTAAGCACAAGGCTCACGCATGAATCCCTCGCGCCAGTTCATCCTGCGGCCGGTCGCCACATCCTTGCTGATGCTGGCGATCCTGCTGGTGGGCATCGTCGCCTACCGGCTCCTGCCGCTGTCGGCCCTGCCCGAAGTCGATTACCCGACCATCCAGGTGGTCACCCTCTATCCCGGGGCCAGCCCGGATGTGATGACTTCCTCGGTCACCGCGCCGCTGGAGCGCCAGTTCGGCCAGATGCCGGGCTTGAAGCAGATGTCTTCCACCAGTTCCGGCGGAGCCTCGGTGATCACGCTGCAGTTCAACCTCGACCTGAGCCTGGACGTGGCCGAGCAGGAGGTGCAGGCCGCCATCAACGCCGGCAGCAACCTGCTGCCCTCGGACCTGCCGATGCCGCCGGTCTACAGCAAGGTCAACCCGGCCGATACCCCCATCATCACGCTGGCCGTCACCTCCAGGACCATGCCCCTGCCCAAGGTCCAGGACCTGATCGACACCCGCCTGGCGCAAAAGATTTCGCAATTGTCGGGCGTGGGCCTGGTGAGCCTGTCGGGCGGTCAGCGCCCGGCCGTGCGCATGCAGTTGAATCCGCGTGCCGTGGCCGCGCTGGGCCTGAACCTGGATGACGTGCGTACCGCCATCGGCAACGCCAACGTCAACCAGGCCAAGGGCAGCTTCGATGGCCCCACCCGCGCTTCCACCATTGATGCCAACGACCAGCTGCGCTCGGCCGACGAGTATCGCAACCTGATCATCGCCTACAAGAACGGCGCGCCGATCCGGGTCTCCGATGTGGCCGATGTGATCGATGGTGCAGAAAACGTCCGCCTGGGCGCCTGGGCCAACCAGCAGCCTGCGGTGATTGTGAACATTCAGCGTCAGCCGGGTGCCAACGTGATCGCCGTGGTCGACAGCATCAAGAAGATCCTGCCGCAGCTGCAGGCCAGCCTGCCGGGCTCCATCGACGTCCACATCCTGACCGACCGCACCACCACCATCCGCGCCTCGGTGGCCGATGTGAAGTTCGAACTGCTGCTGTCGGTGGCGCTGGTGGTGATGGTGATCTTCGTCTTCCTGCGCAACGTGCCGGCCACCATCATCCCCAGCGTAGCGGTACCGCTGTCGCTAGTGGGCACCTTCGCCATCATGTATCTGGCCGGTTTCTCGATCAACAACCTGACCCTGATGGCTCTGACGATTGCCACCGGTTTCGTGGTCGACGACGCCATCGTCATGATCGAGAACATCTCGCGCTACATTGAAGAAGGCATGAAGCCCATGCAGGCGGCCCTGAAAGGCGCCGAGCAGATTGGCTTCACCATCATCTCGCTGACCTTCTCGCTGATTGCGGTGCTGATCCCGCTGCTATTCATGGGTGACGTGGTGGGGCGCCTGTTCCACGAATTCGCCGTGACCCTGGCGGTCTCCATCCTGATCTCGGCCGTGGTCTCGCTCACGCTGACCCCCATGATGTGCGCGCGCCTGCTGCGCCATCAGCCGGAAGAACAGCAGGGCTGGTTCTACCACAAGAGCCAGGTCTTCTTCGATCGCATCATTGCCCGCTACGGCGTCATGCTGGAATGGGTGCTGGAGCGCCAGAAGCTGACCCTGCTGGTGGCCGTGGCTACGCTGGGCCTGACCGTGCTGCTGTACGTGTTCGTGCCCAAAGGCTTCTTCCCGCTGCAGGACACCGGGGTTATCCAGGGTATCTCGGAAGCCACGCAGTCCATTTCCTTCAGTGCGATGGGAGAAAAACAGCAGCAACTGGCCAAGGTAGTGCTGCAAGACCCGGCCGTGGAGAGCCTGTCCTCCTTCATCGGCGTGGATGGCACCAATGCCACCCTGAACAGCGGGCGCATGCTGATCAACCTGAAGCCGCACGAAGAACGCGACGTTTCCGCCGCCGACGTGATCCGACGCCTGCAACCCACGCTGGCGCGTGAAGTGCCGGGCGTCACCCTCTACATGCAGCCAGTGCAGGACCTGACCATCGAGGATAGCGTCTCCCGCACGCAATACCAGTTCACCCTGGAAGACGCCGATCCGGCCCTGCTCAGTACCTGGGTGCCGAAGCTGATCGCGCGCCTGCAACAGGTGCCGGAACTGGCCGACGTGGCCACCAACCTGCAGGACCAGGGGCTGCAGGCCTATATCCAGATCGACCGCAATGCCGCATCGCGCCTGGGTATCACCACCGCCGCCATCGACAACGCGCTCTACAACGCCTTCGGCCAGCGCCTCATTTCCACCATCTATACGCAATCGAACCTGTATCGGGTGGTGATGGAGGTCAAGCCGGAATTCCAGCGCGGCCCCGAAGCGCTGGACAGCATCTACCTGGTCACCTCGGGCGGCGGCAAGGTACCGCTGTCGTCGATCGCCACCGTCAGCGAACGCACCGCGCCGCTGGTGGTGAACCACATCGGCCAGTTCCCGGCGGCCACCGTGTCCTTCAACCTGGCCAAGGGCGCCTCGCTGGGCAAGGCGGTCGAGGCCATCAAGGCGGCCGAGGCCGAGATCGGCATGCCGGCCTCCACCGTGACCAACTTCCAGGGGGCCGCGCTGGCCTTCCAGGCCTCGCTGTCCAATACGCTTTGGCTGATCCTGGCGGCCATCATCACCATGTACATCGTGCTGGGCGTGCTCTACGAGAGCTACATCCATCCCATCACCATCCTCTCCACGCTGCCCTCGGCCGGTGTCGGCGCGCTGCTGTCGCTCATGATCTCCGGTACCGACCTGGGCATCATCGGCATCATCGGCATCATCCTCCTGATCGGTATCGTCAAGAAGAACGCCATCATGATGATCGACTTCGCCCTGGAGGCCGAACGGCACGAGGGCAAGAGCCCGCGCGAGGCGATCTATCAGGCTTGCCTGTTGCGTTTCCGGCCGATCCTGATGACCACCATGGCAGCGCTGCTGGGCGCCTTGCCGCTGATGCTAGGCACTGGCGTGGGCTCCGAACTGCGCCAGCCGCTGGGCATCACCATGGTGGGCGGCCTGCTGGTGTCGCAGGTGCTCACGCTCTTTACCACGCCGGTGATCTATCTCGGCTTCGACAGCCTGGGCCGTCGGCTGCGCGCACGCTTCGGGCAGCGCGCGCCTGGGCATGGCGGCGAGGACGATGATGGTGAAGACGGCAAGCCGGCCACGCTGCCGCCGGCGGTGTAGGCGGATGTGCGCATGAATATCTCGTTTCCCTTCATCAAGCGGCCCATCGCCACCACACTCTTGACCATCGGCATCGCGCTGGCGGGCATGGTGGCCTTCCGCCTGCTGCCGGTATCGCCGTTGCCGCAGGTGGATTACCCGACCATCTCGATCTCTGCCTCGCTGCCCGGCGCCAGCCCCGAGACCATGGCCGCGACCGTGGCCACGCCGCTGGAACGCGCCATGGGCGCCATCGCCGGGGTCACCGAGATGACCTCCACCAGCTCCCAGAACTCCACCCGCATCACCCTGCAGTTCGACCTGAGCCGCGACATCGATGGCGCCGCCCGCGACGTGCAGGCCGCGCTCAATGCCGCGCGCAGCCTGCTGCCCACCGGCATGCCGAGCAACCCGACCTATCGCAAGGTCAACCCGGCCGACGCCCCCATCCTGATCCTGGCCATGACCTCCGACACCATGACCCAGGGGCAGATGTACGACGCCGCCGACAGCATCGTGGCGCAGAAACTGTCGCAGGTGCGCGGGGTAGGGCAGGTCAGCGTGGGCGGCAGTTCACAGCCGGCCGTGCGCATCGAACTGAACCCGACCGCCCTCAACAAGTACGGCATCGGCAGCGCCGACGTGCGCACCGCGGTGGCTGCCACCAATGCCAATCGCCCCAAGGGTTTGCTGGAAGACGATGGCCGTAACTGGCAGATCTACGCCAACGACCAGGCCAAGACCGCCGCAGAATACGCGCCACTGATCGTGTCCTACCGCAACGGGACGCCGGTGCGGGTGCAGGACGTGGCCGAAGTGCGCGACTCGGTAGCCGATGTGCGCAACGCCGGCTCCTCCAACGGCAAGCCCTCGGTGCTGATCATCATCAACCGCCAGCCCGGCGCCAACATCATCGACACCGTCGACAATGTGCGCGAGCTCTTGCCGCAGCTGCAGGCCTCGATCCCGTCCGCCATCGACATGAAGGTTGTGCTGGACCGCACCCCCACCATCCGCGCCTCGTTGAAGGAAACCGAATTCACCCTGATCCTCTCGGTGGCGCTGGTCATCATGGTGGTGTTCCTGTTCCTGCGTAACGCCCGTGCCACGCTGATCCCCGCAGTGGCGGTGCCGGTGTCCCTGATCGGCACCTTCGGCGTGATGTACCTGGCCGGCTTCAGCCTGGACAACCTGTCGCTGATGGCGCTGACCATTGCCACCGGCTTCGTGGTGGACGATGCCATCGTGGTGCTGGAAAACATCTCGCGCCATATCGAGTCCGGCATGAAGCCCTACAAGGCGGCCCTGCTTGGTGCGCGCGAGGTCGGCTTCACCGTGCTGTCGATGAGCATTTCGCTCATCGCCGTGTTCATCCCCATCCTGCTGATGGAAGGCATCGTCGGCCGCCTGTTCCGCGAATTCGCCATCACCCTGTCGGTGGCCATCCTGGTCTCGCTGGTGGTGTCCCTGACCACCACGCCGATGATGTGCGCGCAGTTGCTGCGCCATGACCCGGAGGCCGACGCAGCGCGTCGCCAGCGGCGCCATCCCTGGCTGCAGAAGATTTCCGACCAGACCGCCGCCATCTTCGACGACATGCTGCTGGCCTACGAACGCACCCTGGCCTGGGCCCTGCGGGCTGCCCCCCTGATGATGCTGATCCTGCTGGCCACGATTGCCCTGAACGTGTATCTCTACAAGGCCATCCCCAAGGGCTTCTTCCCGCAGCAGGATACGGGGCGCCTGATCGGCGGCATCCGTGGCGACCAGGCCATTTCCTTCCAGGCCATGCGCACCAAGCTCAACGACTTCATCGACATCGTCAAGGCCGACCCCGCCGTGTCCGATGTGGTGGCCTTTACCGGTGGGCAGCGGCGCAATGGCGGCTTCATGTACGTGACCCTGAAGCCGCTCACCGAACGCAAGGACAGCGCCGACAAGGTAGTGGCGCGGCTGCGCATGAAGACCGCCAAGGTGGCTGGCGCCCGGGTGTTCCTGGTACCGGTGCAGGACATCCGCATCGGTGCCCGCCAGAGCGACTCGCAGTATGAATACTCGCTCAAGTCCGACGACGTCGGCCTGCTGCGCATCTGGGAACCCAAGATCCGCCTGGCCCTGTCCAACCTCAAGGAACTGGAAGACATCAGCACCGACCAGCAGGACAACGGCCTGCAGACCACCCTGACCATCGACCGCGAGACCGCCATGCGGGCCGGCGTGACGCCACAGCTGATCGATTCCACGCTGTCCGACCTGTTCGGCCAGCGCCAGATCTCGACCATCTACAGCGGCATGAACCAGTACCACGTGGTGATGGAAGCCGCGCCGCAATACTGGCAGAGCCCGGAAACCCTGCGCGATACCTATGTCAGCCTGGCCGGCTCGTCCAACCTGTCGCCGACCACCTCCAGCCTATCCACCCCACCGGCCCTGTCAGCGGCCGGCAAGCTCAATGCCAACACCGGCCTGGCGCAGACCATTTCCACCGCGCCCTCGCGCCAGATTCCACTGGCCGCGTTCTCGCGCTTCGAGCCGACCACGACCGCGCTGTCGGTCAGCCACGAGGGCCAGTTCGTGGCCTCCACGCTGTCCTTCAACCTGGCCGAGGGCGTGTCGCTGTCGCAGGCCACGGAAGCCATCGACCGCGCCATGGCGCAACTGGGCGTACCCACCAACGTGCTGGGCACCTTCGCCGGTACCGCCAATGCCTTCCAGTCCTCCACCTCCAGCCAGCCCCTCCTGATCCTGACGGCATTACTGGCCGTGTACATCGTGCTGGGCATACTCTACGAGAGCCTGATCCATCCCATCACCATCATTTCCACCTTGCCCTCGGCCGGTGTGGGCGCCTTGCTGGCACTGATGGTGACCGGCACCGACTTCAGCCTGATTGCGCTGATCGGTGTGATCCTGCTGATCGGCATCGTCAAGAAGAACGCCATCATGATGGTGGACTTCGCCATCGATGCCGAACGCAATCGTGGCCTGTCTCCGCGTGACGCTATCTTCGAAGCCTGCCGGCTGCGCTTCCGTCCGATCATGATGACCACCATGGCCGCCTTGCTGGGCGCGATCCCGCTGGCCATGGGCCACGGCGACGGCGCCGAGCTGCGCCAGCCGCTGGGCATTTCCATCGTCGGCGGACTGGTCGTGAGCCAGCTGCTCACCCTCTATACGACCCCGGTGGTGTACCTGTACATGGAACGCCTGCGCGCCTGGGGCCAGCGCCGCTTCGGCCGCAAGAACCAGACAGAAACCTCGGCGGCCTGAGGCTGCCGCCATGGAGAAACGCATGACGCAACAAGACCTGCTCAAACTCAAGCCCGTGCTGATGGCGCTGGCGGTCAGCCTGGCGCTGACGGCCTGCGCGGTCGGCCCTGATTACGTCCGACCGCAGATGGACGAGGCCACCATGGCCCCGGCCGTCTTCAAGGAAGGCCAGAACTGGAAGCCCGCCCAGCCGCGCGACCTGATGGCCGACGGCAAGTGGTGGGAGATGTTCAACGATGCCCAATTGAATGCGCTGGTGGCGCAGGTGGACGTCTCCAACCAGAACCTGGCGCTGGCCGAAGCCAACTTCCGCAGCGCCGTGGCGCTGGTGCAGAGTTCGCGCTCGGCCTATTCGCCTACCTTGTCGGCTTCGGCCGGCGCTTCGCGAGGCCGCTCCGGTTCGGCCGGTTCATCGACCTCGTCCGGTACCTCGTCGTCGTCCGGATCGTCCGGATCGTCCGGCAGCGTGCGCAATTCCTATACCTTCTCGCTCACCGCCGCCTGGGAGGCCGACATCTGGGGCAAGGTCCGGCGCGACGTCGAATCCAGCCAGGCCAGCGCCCAGGCCAGCGCAGCGGACCTGGCCGGCGCCCGCTTGTCGGCGCAGGCACAAGTGGCGCAGAACTACCTGCAGCTACGCGTGCTGGATGCCCAGCAGCAGTTGCTGGATGACACCGTGCAGGCCTACCAGCGCTCGCTGGAGGTGGCGCAGAACCAGTACAACGCCGGCATGGTCGCCAAGTCCGACGTGATCCAGGCGCAGACCCAGCTGAAATCGGCCCAGGCCTCGGCCCTGGACAACGGCGTCACCCGCGCCCAGATCGAACACGCCATCGCCCTGCTGGTGGGCAAGACACCTGCCAGCTTCTCACTGCCCAGGTCGCCGCTGACCGCCGTGGCGCCGCCGGTCCCGCAGGGTGTGCCGTCGATGCTGCTGGAGCGCCGTCCCGACGTGGCCGCCGCCGAGCGCCGCGTGGCCTCCGCCAATGCCAAGATCGGCGTAGCCAAGGCCGCCTATTTTCCCAGCCTGACGCTGTCGGCCTCGGGCGGTTACCAAAGTTCCACCTTTGCCGACTGGTTCACACTGCCGGGTCGGGTGTGGTCGCTGGGACCACAGCTGGCACAGACCATCTTCGACGGCGGCGCGCGCCAGGCCGCCACCGATCAGGCCATCGCCAGCTACGACGGCACGGTGGCCACCTACAAGCAGACGGTGCTGACCGCCTTCCAGGAGGTTGAAGACAACCTGGCCGCATTGCGCATCCTGGAGCAGGAAGCCGCGGTGCAGGGCGAAGCGCTGCAAGCGGCGCGCCAGGCCGTCACCCTGGTGACCAACCAGTACAAGGCCGGCACGGTGAGCTACGTCAACGTCATCACCGCCCAGGCCACGGCCCTGTCGGCCGAACTGAATTCATTGAATATCCTGAACCGCCGCATGGCCGCCAGCGTGTTGCTGGCCAAGGCCCTGGGCGGTGGCTGGGACGGACATAGCCTGGATGACCTGGGACCGCTGGAGCAGCAGAGTGCAGAGCGGGCCAGGGGCTTGAAGGAGAATGCGGCTCTGCGTTAGCAGGCGAGAGTGTCGCTGACGGGCTCTTGCGTTGCCAGTCGGGCCTGCAGCACGCCCCGCAACGCATTGCACACCACCACCTCTTGCGCGCGCATCAGGTCGGCGCGGGTGATGACGGCTTCGCGGGCCTGCCAGTGTGGATCGGCCAGCAGGACGCCGCGCATCACGCCGGGCAGCACGCCGGCGGACAGGGGCGGGGTGCGCCACTGCCCGTCAAGTCTGACGAAGACATTGCTGCGTCCCCCCTCGGTCAATTCATCGCGCTCATTGAAGAACAGCATGTCGAAGCCGCCACGTCGTTCGGCTTCTTTCCAGGCCGCGTCGTAATGTGCACGCCGCGTGCTCTTGTGACGCAGGAAAAAGTCGTCGCTGGCGCAACGATGCTCGGCCAGGAAGACTGTCACCGGGCCCGCCAGCGGTTGCAGCGGTGCATGCTGCAGGCTGATGTTGCCGCCTGCATCCAGTGCCAGTCGCAGGCGCAGGACGACGTCCTTGGGCAGGCCGCCGCAGAGCGCATCGATCTGCTGACGCGTCGCCTTCTCGTCGCAGGGAAAACCGAATACCGCCGCCGAGGCCTGCAGCCGCTGCAGGTGCAAGTCCAGATGACGGCAGCCGGCGTGGCTGGCGTGCATGGTCTCGAAGAGGCTGAATTCCTGTTCCAGCCCGGTGAGGAAAGTCGCTTTCAGGCGGCATTCGGCAAATTCGGCGGCGGCGTCACTGTCGTAGACGATGCCGGCGCCCACGCCCATCACGCCCTGTCGCAGGCCATGCTCAGGCGCTTGCAGTTCCAGTGTGCGGATCGGTACCGACAGGCAGAAGTCGCCGATGCTGCCGCCGCCTTCGCGTGGCGCGTCGAACCAGCCGATGGCGCCGGTGTACAGGCCTCGGGCCTCGGTTTCCAGCTCGTCGATGATTTCCATGGTGCGCCGCTTGGGTGCGCCGGTGATGGAGCCGCAGGGGTAGAGGGCGGCGATGACGGTGGCTAGCGTGGCGTCCTCGCGCAGGCGGGCGCGGATGGTGGAGGTCATCTGCAGCACCTGCCCATAGCGGCGCACGTCGAACAGGTGCGGCACCTGGACTGAACCGGAGCGGGCTACGCGGCCCAGGTCGTTGCGCAGCAGGTCCACGATCATCAGATTCTCGGCCCGGTTCTTTTCATCGTTGGCCAGGGCCAGGGCGCGCTGGGCATTGATCGTGTCGGCAGCGTCAGCCTGGGCATCCATGGCCCGTGCGGTGCCTTTCATCGGCTTGGCCTGCAACATGCCATCCTGGTGCGAGACGAACAGTTCCGGCGAGCAGGACAACACCATGCCACCCTGCGCATCGCGCACCAGCGCACCGTAAGGCACCGGTTGGCGTGCCCGCAGGCGGCGGTAGAGCGTGATGGGGTCACCATGGACCTTGAAGTGCAGGCGATAGGTGTAATTGACCTGGTAGGTGTCGCCGGCGGCGATGTAGTCGCGGATGCGTCCGATGGCGGCGCTGAAAGCGGCCTCATCGACGCTGCTGCGCAGGTTGACGATGCCGGCCGTTTCAGTGGCGCACTGGCCCGCCAGCCAGGCATCGACCTCGGTCGCACCCAGGCGCTGGCAGTGCTGGAACAGCAGGACGCGCGCCAGCGGGGCCGTCAGCGGCCGGTGCGGCAAGCCCTGCAGTGCCGCGCCCAGTTCGTAGCTCCACAAGGCGACCGCATGCTGGCCAGCGGCCAGCGCTGCCTGCATCTGCGCCAGCAGGGCCCCAAAGCCGGCGGCGTCGGTGCAGGCCAGCGTGCGCAGGTGGCCGGTATAGAGGCGCGAGCGCGGTTCGGCCGGCGTGGCAAGATGGTCGTCGAGGAGGGCGAAGCAGTCGGTCATGGAACAGGGGGGCAAGGACGGCAAGGGCAGGCAGGGCAGCGCAGCACCGCCGGCAGCATGATAGCGTAAAAGGTATACTTGAAGGCTTGCCACGCTGCCAGGGCGCTGTCCCTTCACTACCTAGTCCGATGCCCATTCCACGCACCTTCATCATTCCCCTGATCGTCGCCTGTGCGCTGTTCATGGAACAGATGGATTCCACCGTCATCTCGACCTCCCTGCCGGCGCTGGCGCTGGACATGAATGTCGATCCGATTTCGCTCAAGCTGGCGCTGACCTCCTACCTGGTCAGCCTGGCCGTCTTCATTCCCATTTCGGGCTGGATGGCCGACCGCTTCGGCTCACTCACCATCTTCCGCACCGCCATCTGTGTCTTCATGCTGGGCTCCATCCTGTGCGGGGCTTCCTCGACCCTGCCGCAGTTCGTGGCAGCGCGTTTCCTGCAGGGCATCGGCGGCGCCATGATGGTGCCGGTGGGGCGCCTGGTGATCCTGCGCAGCGTGGAAAAGGTCAATCTCGTCAAGGCACTGTCCTACCTGACCATTCCTGCGCTGTTCGGGCCGGTGCTGGGGCCGCCGCTGGGCGGCTTCATCACGACCTACTTCCACTGGCGCTGGATCTTCTTCATCAATATCCCGATCAGCATTCTCGGCCTCTACCTGGCTACGCGCTTCATTCCCGACCTCAAGGCCGGACAGGTGGCGCCGCTCGATTTCAAGGGTTTCGTGCTCTCGGCGCTGGGCTGCTCGCTGCTGATGATGGGGCTGGCGACCTCCGGCCGGCATCTGGTGTCGGGCGATGTCTCGCTGGCCTGCGTGGTGGCGGGCGTGCTGTTCCTGGCAGCTTACGTGTGGCATGCGCGTCGTGCCACGGCGCCGCTGATCGACCTGGCGCTGTTGAAGATTCCCACCCTGCGCGCCGGTGTCTTCGGCGGCTCGCTCTATCGCGTGGGGATCGGCGCCATCCCCTTCCTGCTGCCGCTGATGCTGCAACTGGGCTTTGGCTATACGCCTTTCCATTCGGGGCTGTTGACCTGCGCCTCGGCGGCCGGGGCCATGTTCATGAAGACCATCGCCGCCCGCTTCCTGCGTCGCTATGGGTTCCGCCGGGTGCTGCTGGTCAATGGCGCGCTGGGCGTGCTGGGCTTGTGGGCCATCGCCGGCTTCACGCCACAGACGCCGTATCTGCTGATGGTGCTGGTCCTGCTCATCGGTGGCTGCTTCCGTTCGCTGCAGTTCACCAGCCTCAATGCGATTTCTTACGCCGATGTCGACAAGCAGCGCCTGAGCCAGGCCACCAGCATGGCCAGCGTGGCGCAGCAGTTGTCCATCGGCATGGGCGTGGTGCTGGCCGGCTTTGCCCTGCAGATGTCGAACGACCTCCAGGGTCACGCCACCCTGGTGGCCCAGGATTTCTGGCCGGCCTTCCTGGTGGTGGGGGCGGTAGCGGCGCTGGCGCTGCTGATGCTGCGCCAGTTGCCGCATGATGCCGGCGCCGAGATGGCCGGGCAGCAAGAGAACAAGTCGGCCTGACGTGGCCGCCACGACGAGGAGCGCAATGCGTAGCGATCAGCCCTACAAAGCCCTGTGGTTCCCGCTGGGTGCCGTCCTGATCTGGGCCGGCAACACGGTCATCAGCAAGATGTCGGCCAGCGTCATCGCGCCGGAGGATATTTCCTTCTACCGTTGGGTGCTGGCTGCAGCGCTGATGTCGCCCTTCCTGGCGCGCTCGACCTGGGCCGCACGCGCGCAGATCCGACCCCATCTGGGCAAGATCCTGGTGCTGGCGCTGCTGGGCATGGTGCTGTTCCAGAGCCTGGCCTACTTCGCCGCCGCCACCGCGTCGGCCACCAGCATGGGCATCATTGCCTCGCTGATGCCCTTGCTGACGCTGGTGCTGAGTATCAAGCTGCTGTCCGAACCGCCCACCATCGGCACCCTGGCCGGCGGGGTGCTGTCGCTGTTCGGCCTGGCGGTGCTGATCGGGCGCGGTCACCCGCAGAACCTGTTCGAGCAGGGCGTGGTCACCGGCGATCTGCTGATGCTGCTGGCCACCATCGCCTATGGTCTGTATGGCGTGATGCTGCGGCGCTGGGCGCTGCCCCTGCGCACCTGGCAATTGCTGTACATGCAGGTGCTCATGGCGGTGGTGCTGCTGTTCCCGGGCTTCGTGCTGGGCCATCATTCGCCCATCACCCGCGACAACCTGCCCATCCTGCTGTATGCGGGCATTGCCGCTTCCATCCTCTCGCAGTTCCTGTGGATGCGCGGCGTGGCCTACCTGGGCGCCAGCCGCTGTTCCATTTTCGTGAACCTGATGCCGGTGTTCACTGTCATCATTGCGGTAGCGGCGCTGGGCGAGCAATTGCATGGCTACCACGCCGTGGGCGGCCTGATCACGCTGGCCGGGGTGATCATGGCGCAGGTGTTCAAGCAGCGCCTGCGCTGGCGTGCCGGCTGAGCCAATCTCGCCGACAGAACCCGGTTGATCCGACAAGAACAGGTTGAGAACAGGAAAGAGACATGATCGATCCCACCATGATCGTCAATTGCACGGTCTACAAGAAGGGCAAGAAGCTGCGGGACATCACCCTCGATGAAATCAGCGACGTGCTGGAAGAGGAGGGGACCTTCGTCTGGCTGGGCCTGCTCGAACCCAATGTCGAGCTGATGAACAAGATCAAGGAAGAGTTCTGCCTGCACGAACTGGCGGTGGAAGACGCCTACGCCGCCCACCAGCGGCCCAAGATCGAGGAATATGGCGATACCCTCTTCGTGGTCCTGCACACGGCCCAACTGGCCGGCGGCGAGGTGCAGTTCGGCGAGACCCACATCCTCACCGGTCCGCGCTTCGTGGTCACGGTGCGGCACGGTGCCTCGCGCAGCTATGCCAAGGTGCGCGAGCATTGCGAGATGCTGCCCGAGCGCCTGGTGCGCGGCCCCAGCTTCGTGCTCTATTCCATCATGGACTTCGTGGTCGACAACTACCGACCCATCATGGATGACCTGGAAGCCAAGTTTAGCCAGTACGAGGAACAGCTCTTCAACCCCGGTGCCATCAGCGGCAAGGCCTACCTGCAGGAGCTCTACCAGTTGAAGCGCCAGCTGATCCGCCTGCGCTCGGCGGCCTCGCCGCTGCTGGATGTCTGCACCCAGCTGCTGCGTTTCCATGAAGGGCTGATCACCAAGGACGGCAAGGCCTACTTCCGCGACATCTATGACCACGTGGTGCGCTTCATCGACACCGGCGACCGCCTGCGCGAAATGGTGGAGTCGGCGGTGCAGATCAACCTGGCCCAGGTCACCATCCACCAGAACGAGATCGTGCAGACCCTGGCTGGCTGGGGTGCCATCCTGGCCATCCCGACCATGATCTTCAGCCTCTACGGCATGAACTTCGCGCACATGCCCGGCTTGTCCTGGCAGTGGAGTTTCCCGCTGGTTCTGGGGGGCATCATCACCGCCTGCACGCTGCTGTGGCGGCGTCTGCGCAAGGCAGGATGGCTCTAGGCTGCCGCTCCAGTCCAACCGGTCTTTTTCTTTCAGATCATAGCGAGGTGGGTGCGACAATTGGTCGCAGCCACTGGCTCGCCTGCGCTTTTATACTCCCGCCTGCCTTGATCGGCGGCGCGAAGAGGCAGCGTCAGACACGCATGGCCGGACCTGATTCGGCTGGCTCGTGTTTCCGATGCCTGTCTTTCTTCTTGCTAAATGCAACACGGTTGCATAAAATGCCGGCCTGACCGCGTGAGCCGGTCACCACGCTCGCGGCAAGGCAGCTCAGCACCCAGCCGCAACACACAAAAAACACAAGGGAAAAGATGAAAATGACCGCACTGCGGGCGGCCGTGCTGGGCGCGCTCGCCATGAGCCAGGCCCACAGCCTGGCCTGGGGCGCCGATACCACCACCAACACCGCCGCCACCTCCGCCAGCGCCGACAGCGGACTGGGGCAGGTCGTGGTGACCGGCACCGGCGAGCGCCAGCAATACCGCCAGAACGCGACCTCCAGCGCCACCCGCAGCGAGACCCCCTTGCAGGAGTTGCCGCAATCGGTCCAGGTGGTGTCGCGCCAGCTGATCGACGACCTGGCCGCCACGCGGCTGGATGACGTGCTGCTTTACGTGAGCGGGGTGGCCAGGCAGAACAATTTCGGCGGCCTGTGGGACAACTATTCCATCCGCGGCTTTTCCGGCAGCGAAAACGGCGGCATGAACATCCTCTGGAACGGCTTCGCCTCCAACCGTGGTTATGCGCCGCCGCGCGACATGGCCAACGTCGAGAGCGTGGACTTCCTCAAGGGACCGGCGGCGGCCCTGTACGGCAATAGCGAGCCGGGCGGCACCATCAACGTGGTCAGCAAGAAGCCGCAGTTCAAGTCGGCCAATGCGCTGGATCTGTCCATCGGCACCAACAACACCTACCGCAGTGCCGTCGATTCCACCGGCGCCCTCAACAGCGAAGTGGCCTACCGCATCAACGCTGCCATGGAGCACAAGGGCAGCATGCGCGACGACGTCACCAGCCAGCGCGAATTCCTGGCGCCGGCCTTCACCTGGGTGTTGTCGGATCGTACGGTCCTGAACTACGAAGGTGAATTCCTGCGCCAGAAGGCGCCGCTGGATCGCGGCATCGTCGCCGTCAACGGTAATCCGGGCGTGCTGCCGGTCTCGCGCTTCCTGGGCGAGCCACGCGATGGCGACATCAAGATGGAAAACCGCAACCACCTGCTGACGCTGGAACATCGCCTGGACGACAACTGGCATGTGCGCACCGGCGTGTTCCACAAGGATGGCAGCCTGGATGGCTTCTCCACCGAGGCCTCCGCCCTGCAGGCCGACAATGCCACCCTGCGTCGCCAGCGCCGCTATCGCGACTACAGCTGGCACGACACCTCGTTGCAGGCCGAACTGGGCGGCAAGCTGCAGACCGGCGGTATCGGCCATGAGGTGCTGGTCGGCACCGAGATCGACTGGCTGACGCTGGACCAGCGCATGCTGCGCATCAACCCCAGCGCCGCAGCGCCCTACGCGGTCAACATCTACACCCCGGTCTACGGCCAGGCGCAACCCACGCCCCTGCCCAACACCGATACCAGCGAGCGCCAGATCAGCACCGCGCTCTATCTGCAGGATCAGGTGAGCCTGTCGGATCGCTGGAAATTGCTGGCCGGCGTACGCGCCGATTCCTTCCGCTCCACCCTGAACAACTGGCGCAGCGGCGCGACCACGCGCCAGGACAAGAGCGCCGTTTCGCCGCGCCTGGGCCTGACCTACCTGATCACGCCCGCCTGGTCGGTCTATGCCTGCGCCAGCAAGTCCTTCCGCCCCAACAGCGGCAGCGACGTGCAGGGCAATGCCTTCAGTCCCGAAACCGCCCGCGCAGCCGAAGCGGGTTTGAAGTTCCAGAGCGAGGACCAGCGCAGCGGCGCCACCCTGGCCGTGTTCGACATCACCAAGCAGAATGTGCTGACCACCGATCCGTCCAATCCCTCGTTCTCGGTGGCGGCTGGCGAAGTGCGCAGCAAGGGTGTGGAACTGGATGCCAATGCCAAGCTCGGACGTCACTGGCGCCTGACTGGCAACCTGGCCTATACCGACGCCTATGTCGCCAAGGACAACACTCTCACCGTCGGTGCGCGGCTGGTCAACGTGCCGCGCGTGTCGGGCAGCCTGCTGGCAGTGTTCGAGGATGTCGATGCGCACGGCGCACCCTTTGGCGTGGGTGGCGGCGCCAGCTATGTCGGGGCGCGTACCGGCGACCAGGCCGGCAGCTTCCGGTTGCCCGCCTATGCCACGGCGCGGGCACTGGCCTACTGGCAGTTCACGCCACGCATGAAGCTCTCGCTGGACGTCAATAATCTTTTCAACAAGCGTTACTACACCAGCTCCTACAACAACCTGTGGATCATGCCGGGTGACGAGCGCAATGCCATGCTGGCGTTGAACGTCCGGTTCTGAGGGCGGCCCTGTGTCCCATGACCTGAACGCAGCGCGCCGCCGGGCCTTGCTGGCGGCCGCCGCCCTGGCCGCTGTCCAGCCCTGGCGCAGCGCATCGGCGCACGGCGACGATGCGCCGCATTCGCATGCCGTCACCCGGGCGGATGCCGGCGTGCTGACCGTGGTTGGCCCCTGGGAAATGACCGGCCTCGATCCCTCGCGCTCCGGCTACATGTTCGCCCGCATGGAGGTGGTGGAGACGCTGCTGGAGGTGGACGACAGCGGCCACTTGCGTGCGGCCCTGGCCACTACCTGGCAGGTCAGCGATGACGGTCTGCAATGGCGCTTCGCACTGCGCAGCGGGCGGCGCTACCACGACGGTAGCGCGCTCACGCCGGCCAGTGTGCTGGCCAGCCTGCAGCGCGCCGCCCAGCGGCCGGGCGTATTGCAGCTGGCGGCGATCGCGGCGATGCAGCTGGAGGGCAGCGACCTGGTCATCACCTTGCGCCAGCCCTTCGGCCCTTTCCCCTATCTGCTGACGCACTACACGACGCAGATCCTGGCACCGGCTTCCTTCGACGCCAAGGGCAATGTGCAGGCCATCATCGGGAGCGGGCCATATCGCATTCGTTCCCTGAGCCTGCCCCAGCAATTCGATGTCGAACGCGTCGCCTTGATCGAGTCCGGGCAGGGCAGGCCGATCCAGCGGGCGCGCTACATCAGCGTTTCGCGTGCGGAGACGCGCACCCTGCTGGTCCAGAGCGGCCAGGCCGATCTCGCCTTTTCGTTGGACCCGCCCAGCATCCGGGCGCTGCAAGACCATCCACGCGCGGCCCTGCTGTCGACCATGCTGCCGCGTACCACCATCCTCAAGCTCAACGCCGGTCATCCCTTCCTGGCCGATGTGCGCGTGCGACGCGCCATCGCGCTGTGCATCGAACGCGAGGGCATCGCCCGCGCCCTGCTGCGCGACCCCGACCTCGGTGCTACGCAACTGTTTCCCCCCGCGCTGGCGCGCTGGCACGATGCCAGCCTGCCGCCCTTGCAGACTGACCTGAAACAGGCCCGCCGCCTGCTGGAGGAGGCCGGCTGGCGTCTCGGTGCGGACGGCGTGCGGTGGCGTGAGGGCCAGCGGCTGGCCTTGAATCTGACGACCTTCGTGGATCGTCCCGAACTGCCCCTGATCGCCACTGCCTTGCAGGAAGAGATGCGCCAGATCGGCATTGCCGTGCGGGTGGTGATCGGCAATTCCAGCGATATCCCGGCCGGTCATCGCAGCGGCTTGCTGCAGATGGCGCTAGCGGCGCGCAACTACGGCAATCTCCCCGAACCGGTGGCCAGCCTGCTGCAGGATTTCGGTCCCGAGGGCGGCGACTGGGGCGCCATGGGCTGGCGCGATACCGAGGTGCCGGCGCTGCTGGCGCAACTGGCGGCCGCGCCGGCCGTGCCTGCCGACCGTGACCGCAGCCTGCGCCAGCGCATTACCGCCGTGCTGCAGGAGCAGTTGCCGGTGATCCCGGTGGTCTGGTATCGCCAGACCTGCGCCGTCAGCCGGCGCCTGCGTGGCGCCAGTATCGACCCCTTTGAACGCAGTTACCGGATCTCTTCCCTGCAATGGACCTGAATCGATTATTGAGCACGGCCACCCGGCGCCGCTTGCTGCTCGCGCTGGGGCAGCGCCTGCTGCAGGCCGCTCTGGTGGCGCTGCTGGTGGGCACGCTGTGTTTCTTCATGACGCGCATGCTGCCCGGCGACATGGCCTACCGCATTGCGGCCGGGCGCTACGGCTATGACATGGTCACCACCGAGGCCGCGCTGGCCGTGCGTGCGGAACTGGGCCTGGACCGGCCCTGGTTCATGGCCCTGAGCGAATGGTGGGGCCGCCTGTTGCATCTGGACCTGGGAATGTCCCAGGTCACTGCCTTGCCGGTGCTGGTGGAAATCGGTCATCAACTGGGCCCGACGCTGCGCCTGTCGCTGCTGGCGATGGCGCTGTCGCTGGCCATCGGCCCCACTGCAGGTGTGCTGGCCGGGCTGCACCCGGGCGGCTGGCTGGACCGTGCCACGCTGGCCGTGTCGGTGGTCCTGCGGGCCTTGCCGTCCTTCCTGCTGGGGCTGTTGCTGGTGCTGCTGTTTTCGGTGCAGCTGGGCGCCTTGCCGGCAGCCGGTCATGGTGACCATGGCGGTATCCTGCTGCCGGCCCTGACGCTGGCGCTGGGCCTGGCGGCGGTGTCCTGCCGCGTGGCGCGTGATGCCATGGTGCAGGTCCGACGTTCCGAATACTTCAGTTTTGCGCTGACCAAAGGTTTGACCTTATCCCAGGCGCTGGCGCGCCATGGCCTGCGCAATGTGGCCGTACCGGTGGTGGCTTACCTGGGCGTGCAACTGGTGATGCTGGTCGAGGGCGTGGTGCTGGTGGAAACCATCTTTGCCTGGCCCGGCATCGGCCACGCGCTGGTGCATGCCATCTTCGGCCGCGACGTGCCGATGATCCAGGGCACTGCCCTGGTGCTGGGCCTGATGTTCGTCCTCTTCAATGCGCTGGTGGATGCCGCCTGCGCCTTCCTTGATCCGCGAGGCCGAGCATGAGCCGCCTTTCTGCTTCCGATGTCCTTGTCGAGTGCGGGGCCACCCGCTGGACCTGCGGCCAGTCTGCCGGGCTGCTGCTGTTGCTGGCGGTGGCGCTGCTGGCGCTGGTCGGGCCGATCGCCATCGACATCGACCCTGCGCGCCAGCATCTGGCGCGCTTCCTTGAAGCGCCCAGCCTGGCGCAGCCGCTGGGTTACGACCAGCTTGGGCGCAGCATGCTGGCCAGGCTGGCGCATGGCGCCCGGCTGTCCTTGTCGCTGGCACTGGTAAGCGTGCTGTCGGCGGCCGTTCCTGGCTTCCTCATCGGTCTGCTGGCGGCCTGGTGCGGCGGCTGGACCGAGCGCGTGCTGGCGGCGCTGGCCGATGCCGTGCTGGCCCTGCCAGGCTTGTTGCTGGTGCTGCTGCTGGCGGCCTTGGCGCCGGGTGGCTTCTGGCCCTTGTACGTGGGCATTTCGCTGGCGCTGTGGGTGGAATATTTCCGCGTGGTGCGTGCCGCATGCCGCGTCCTGCTGGCCAGCCCGCAGGTGGAGGCCTCGCGGCTGCTGGGCTTTGGGCCTGCTTACATCATCCGCCGTCACGTATTGCCGGCCTTGCTGCCGCGTCTGCTGACACTGATGCGCTTCGGCCTGGCCGGCGCGGTGCTGGCGATGTCGGCATTGGGCTTCGTGGGCGTGGGTCTGCAGCCGCCGACGCCGGAACTGGGCGTCATGATGATCGAACTGTTGCCTTATTACCGTGAGGCGCCCTGGCTGGTCGGTGCGCCGGTGCTGGTGCTGTTCATGACCCTGCTGGGTTTGCTGCTGCTGTCGCCGCAGAAGGAGGCCGCATGAACGCGCAGGCGCCGGTGCCGGCGCTGTGCGTGCAAGACCTCGCGGTGCTGCACGGGGAGGATGTGCTGGTCGATGCGACCAGCTTTTCCATCCCGGCCGGTGGCGTGCTGACGTTGCTGGGCGAGAGTGGCTCCGGCAAGTCCTTGCTGGCCCAGGCCATCATGGGTCATCTGCCGGCCAACCTGCGCTGTACCGGGCGCATCAGCATCGATGGCGAAGCGGGGGAGGCTGCCGATGTCGCCCCGCGCCAGGCAGGGTGGGGCCGGCGTATCGCGCTGCTGCCCCAGGAACCCTGGCTGGCACTGGACCCGACCATGACCGTGGCGCAGCAGGTGGCCGAGACCTATGAGCTGGTCAGCCGGCCCGCCGTCGATACCCAGAACGACAGCCTGCGGACTGCCCGCAGCAACGCCCGGACGTCGGCCCTGGATGCGCTGGCCAGCCTGGGCCTGCGGGATGCGGCGGACAAATATCCTTTCATGATCTCCGGTGGCATGGCGCAGCGGGTGGCGTTCCTGGCCACGCATGCGGCCGGCGCACCGTTGCTGATCATCGACGAACCCACCAAGGGACTGGATGCCGACCGCCGTGGCGAAGTGCTGGCCCTGCTGCAGGCGGCCCGCAAGGAGGGTATGAGCCTTCTGTGCATCACCCACGACGTCTGGCTGGCGCGGGCGCTGGGCGGACAACTGGCGGTGATGCTGGAGGGACGCATGGTGGAGCGGGGCGAGGCCGAGGCGGTACTGGCCGCGCCGCAGCACACCTATACCCGGCGCCTGCTGGCGGCCGATCCTGCGTGCTGGCCGCTGCCTGCGCCAGTGCAAGCCGCAGCCGGCGATGTTGGCCGGGTCATTGCCGAGATCAGCGGCGTCAGCAAGGCCTTCGGCGAGCGTGTGTTGTTCAGTGATGTCAGTGCCCGCGTCCACGCCGGTGAGATCCTGGCCATCAGCGGGCCCAGTGGGGCGGGCAAGACCAGCTTCGGCAATCTCCTGCTGGGCCTGCTCAAGCCCGATGCGGGAACCGTCACCCGCGCCGCCGGCCTGGCGCGCACGGCGTTCCAGAAGATATATCAGGACCCGGCGGCGGCCTTTGCGCCCACCGTCAGCCTGCGCCAGTCCCTGCGGGACGTGGTGCGCCTGCACCAGCTGGACTGGAACCGGTTGGAGGCGCTGTTGGCGCGCATGCGGGTCGATACCGGGCTGCTGGATCGCCTGCCGCGCCAGGTATCGGGTGGCGAACTGCAGCGCATTGCATTGGCACGGGTGTTGTTGATGAAACCGACGCTGATCTTTGCCGACGAGCCTACCTCGCGGCTGGACCCGCTGACCCAGCAGGAAGTGATCGGCCTCTTGGTGGAAGAGGCCAGGGCAGCGGGTTGTGCGGTGCTGCTGGTGACGCACGACACCGATATCGTGCGCTGCGTGGCGGACCGGCAGATACGCCTGGGTAGCTGACCCTCAGGCGCGGGCGCCGAACTTGCGGCGCAGCCGCCGCCAGCCGATCACCACGCCGCTGCCGGACAAGGCCAGCCCGCCGATGCTCAGCAGGATCAATACCGCCTCGCGCAACCAGCCGGCGGCCAGCATCGGCGCCAGGTCCCAGCTATGCAGCAGGCTGAACAGCCAGCGCCCGATGCGCTGGGCGCGGTCGGCGCTCAATTCCACCTGGCCGCTCTGCAGGTTGAGGTAGACCAGGGTATCACCGGCATCGGCAAACCTCAGTCTGAGCACGGGCAACTGTCGTTGCGCGCCACCCATCATGGCCTCGCTGTCGCGGCGGTAGTAATAGGCATCGTACTGCTCCATGCGCTCCACCTTCACCAGGGGCGCGTCCATCAGCCGGGCCCCGGCACGTTCCAGCGTGGCGCGAGACCAATGCTGCGCCACCAGCAGGCGCTGCCCCTTCGCATCGGCGGCCAGTACCAGGCGCGTTCCATCATGTGCGTCGCGGGCCAGCACGAAGGGCTGGCCGGCCAGCGTCAGCCATTCCAGTTCCACCGGACGAAACCCGCTATCGGCCAGGCTTTGCAGGATGGCTCCGGTAGGGGCCGCCAGCAGGCCGCCTTGGGCCGGCACCGCCGTATAGCGCGCCAGGTCGGGGCGTTGCGCGGCGGAGAAGATGCCCAGCGGGTTCATCGACATCAGGCCGCTGAAGATCCAGGTCAGGGTGATGGCCGCGAAGCCCAGGCCGAGCAGGTGATGCCAGCGCATCCAGCCGGGCGCGAAGGGTGAGTGCGAGCCGGACTTGTAGGGCCGGCCGAAGCGCCAGCGCCACAGTCCCACCACGATACCGCTGCAGGCCACCAGCACGCAGCCGGCCGAAAGCGCGATCACGGTCCAGGTCCAGACCGGATCGACCGGCTGATTCTTGAAGACGTAGAGCCAGTGCAGCCAGGCGCCGACATAGTTCCAGCCGCGTTGCAGGCGGGTTGCCTGCATCACCACTTCGCCGGTATGCGAGGAGACATAGACCAGGGTGTGGGCGGCATCGTCCAGCATGATCTGGTGCAGCGGCCGATGCGCGTCCAGCGACCGGGCATGGGTCCAGCGGTCTTCGTGCAACTGACCCAGGTAATGGGCCTCGGCGCCCGGACGGAACAGGCGTGCCGAGCGCAGCGCGGCATCGCGATCGAATTGCGCTTGGGCTGTGCCGGACTCCGCATCCAGCGACAGCAGGCTGCCATCCTTTTGGCGCAGGAGATAGCGCGGCTGGCCACTGGCGGCGTTGAGCACCAGTGCGCCGGCACGCGCCTGCGGCGGTGGGCCCGGCAGCTTGCTGCTGGATTCCAGAGCCGGGAGGGCTGCCAGCCTGTCCCAGGGCGTGAGCTTGGGATAGCCGACGAACAGCATCACCACGCCGCTGGCGAACCACAGGGCCATCAGCAGGCAGCCTGCCACGCCGCACCAGCGGTGGGTCAGGTAGGTCCAGCGACGCAGGCGCGCCGGCCAGGAAGTCGCCGCCATTGATCAGAAGCGGTGGTTCACGCTCAACTGCAACTCGCGTCCCGGTCCGTACAGCCATTGGGTATTGGTGTAGTAGGCGGTGGTGAAGTAGTGCTTGTCGAACACGTTGTTGGCACGCAGGGTCAGGGTGGTGGCTTGCGTGGCCTTCCAGCGCAGGGCCAGGTCGGTAGTGGTGTAGGCCGGCAGCTTGAGGGTGTTGGCGTTGTCGGCATAGCGCGCGCCCACGTACTGCAGGCCGCCGCTGGCGGTCCAGGCGGGCAGGAAGTCCCAGCTCAGCCACAGGTTGGCCAGTCGTTCCGGCACGTTGGTGGGGACATTGCCGCTGCGCGAAACAGCCACGCCGGCCACCGCTTCGGCGAAGTCGTCGAAGCGCGCCCGCAGCACGGTGGCGTTGGCGTCCAGCTTCACGGTATCGGCCAGGGCCAGCGACAGGCTGGCTTCGACGCCCCGCGAGGATTGCTGGCCGACCTGGATGCTCTGGCTGGCATTGGCCGGATCGCGGGTGACCAGGTTGTTCTTGCGGATGTCATAGAGGGCCAGGGTCCATTGGCCACGCCTGTTCCAGAACACCTGCTTGACGCCCACTTCCACCTGGCGACCGGTGGACAGGGCGAAGCGGCTGTTGGACTGGGTCAGCATGAGCAGGCCCGACACCGGTGCGGCGGCCTTGGTGTACTGGCCATAGACGGACAGGTCCGGCGTGATGGCATACACCGAGCCCAGGCGCCAGCCGAGGTTGGAGTAGCTCTGGCTGAAGTCGTTGGCGCTGTTGATCAGGTCGCTGCGGGAGACGTCGGCATGGTCGAAGCGCAAACCGGCCAGCGCGCTCAGGCGCTCGGTCAGGTCCAGCTTGTCCTCGGAGAAGACCGAATACTGAGAAGCACTGTTGCGATAGCGTGGCCGGAAGGCGGGGATGCCGGTACCGCTGGCGTAGACGCCGGGGTCGAAGTCATAGGGATTGACGCTGCTGAAGTTGCCCACATAGGTGTTGTTGGTGTGGGTGAAGCTGCTGGAGTTGATGTCGAAGCCGACCGAGACCTGGTTGCTCAGGCCCAGCAGGTGGCCCTTGAAGGTGGCGTCGGTGGTGTTGCCGGTCTGCGACTGGTCATGCCGGATCTGGGTCGCGCCGCTGCGGTCGACCAGCCCGGAGGCCGCGTTGTAGACGTAGGATTCGGCGTTGCGCCAGTTGCGGTCGCTGTTGATCTGGTAGAAGCGGGTGCGCACGGTGGTGTCGGCATTGGGTGTCCATTGCGCTTCCAGTTGCGCCCAGCGGTCCTTGTAGTCGATGTTGCCGTCACCGACGTTGAAGTTCTTTTCGCGCAGCGCATCGACCTGCTGGCCATTGATCAGCGGCGTGCCGAAATAGGCCATGGGACGCTGGTGGCCCTGGGCGTAGCTGAGTTGCACGAACAGGTCGGGATTGACGTCCAGCCGCAGCGCGCCGGAGAAACTGAGGTTGTTGGAATAGCCGCGATCCACCCAGCCATCGGAGCGATCACCGCTGATATCCACACGGTAGGACAGCATGTCGTTGATGGCGCCACCACTGCCCAGGCCCAGGCGTTGCGTGTTGTGGCTGCCGATGCTGGCCTCGACTTCATTTTCGATCTTGCCGCGTGAAGGTTTCTTCGGCACCACGTTGACCACGCCGCCGATGGCGCCATCGCCATAGATCACCGAGGCCGGTCCGCGCAGCACTTCGATGCGTTCCACGCTCCAGGTGTCGAAGGGGAAGCTCACGCCGACGCCGCCGTACTGGCGCACACCGTCGTACAGGCGCATGACCGAGGTGGTATCGGTAAAGCCGCGTGCCGACAGCGAGCTGCCGCTGTTGCCCGGGTGCGCCAGGCTGCTGTAGCCGGGGGCGCGGGTGATGGCATCGACGATGCTGGCGTCGCCGCGTTCTTCCAGCTGACGACGGTCGATCACGCTGACGCTGGCCGGAATCTGCAGGGGCGTGAGGTCGAGGTTGGAACCGGTGCTCACCGGATTCTGCAAGGGCGCGGTGCTGGTGGCGCTCACCGAGATGGTGGGCAGGGTGGCGTCGTTCTGCTGTGCCTGAGCACTGGCGGCGAGGCACAGCAGGGGCAGTGCCAGGTGGAAGGAGGAGCGTTGCTGCTGGCCGGGGCTGCCCCGGTGCTGTCGTGTGGTCTTGGTCATGGTCGCAGTCTGAGTGGGCATGCCATGCATGCCTGCAGGAAGTAAAGAAATCGGATCGCGGCCGATTCTAACAACGCAGAGGGTCGGACTGGGGGCAGCTTGAATCGGGTGAAAATGCTCTGTCGCAGAGGGGAAAGCCGCTCCAGCAAAGGTTTTGCGGCTGATTTGGGAGGGCGATGGGAGGTGCCGGGTGCGACAATTAGCCGCAGCCCTGCAGCGGCTAATCCAGGCGGCTGATGGGCCCAGGCTCGCCCCCGCCCAGCAGCAGGGTCGTCCATCTTCCCTGGGCGGAGGAGGCGCCTTCGGGCAGGATCATGTAGGAGAGGCTTTTCAGTCCGCAATACTGTTCCAGGTAGTCGCGCGCATGGGCCATGCGGTCGCGCAACTGGGTGATGCCGTCCTTCGCGCCTGGCTGCACGGGAAGGAATTCGAACATCACTTCAGGATGCAGGAATTCGGTGAGATGCTGGATCACCAGCTCGGTATCGGGGGCCTCGGCGTTGAACTCGTGGTGAGAAGGGAGTTCTTCCTCGCGCAGTTGATAGCGGATCAGGCAGCGCATGGGTCACCTCACTCCGGGAATGTCCGGCAGCAGGGTCAGGCGCGGATACTCATGCTGGATGGCACGGTCACGGCCCTGTTCCTTGGCCAGATAGAGGGCAGCGTCGGCACTGTCGATCAGGTCGCGGGCATCCACCTGCGCGCCCTTGCCGCTGGCCAGGCTGGCCGCGCCCACGCTGATGGTGACTTGTCCGACCGGGCTGCCCTCGTGGGGAATGCGCAATGCCCGCACCGCCTGCACCAGCCTGCCGGAAATGGCAGCCGCACTGGCGGCATTGCAGTTGGGCAGGATCAGGGCGAATTCCTCGCCGCCATAGCGCGCCACGATGTCGCCCTGGCGGCGCGCCACCCCATTGAGGGCGGCGGCCACCTGCTTGAGGCAGATGTCGCCGGCGGCATGGCCGTAGGTATCGTTGTAGCGCTTGAAATGGTCCACATCCACCATGATCAGCGAGAGCGATTCGCCGGAACGGTTCAGGCGCGCCAGTTCGGCCGTGAGCGCGGCATCGAAGTAGCGGCGGTTGAAGACATCGGTCAGGCCATCCTTCTGCGACTGTGCTTCCAGGGTGCGGTAGAGACGCTCCAGTTCGGTGCGGGCGGTGATGGCTTCCATCTCCGCCGTTTCGCGGCCAGCCACCTGCGCCACCAGCCGGTTGCCGCCGTAGCCGATGACGATCAACAGCAACAGCACGGCAATGCCGCGTATCCAGACCCGGCGCGTCCAGTCTTCCAGGATGTCGTCCTTGGCCTGTGCCACCGCTACGAACAGCGGATACAGGTTGCAGTGCTTGAAGCTGGTCAGGCGCACGATGTCATCGCGCGGCGAGCGCATCTCGAAGGAACCCTGGTCGGCCTTGCTCAGGTATTGCTGCAGCAGCATCGACTTGGAAATGTCCAGCCCGATGGAATAGCTCAATAACGGCTGGCGGTAGATCACCGTGCCTTCGTTCAGTCCGAACAGGATGGCGCCATTGCGGCCGATGGTGAATTGCTCGTAGTAGCGCTGGAAGTGCGACAGGTCGATGTCGGCCACCACCACCCCGGCGAAGCTGCCGTCGGGATGATTGATGCGGCGGCTCATGGTGACGACCCACTGACCACTGACACGACTGCGCATGGGTTTGCCGAGATAGGCCTGGTTGGTGCGCAGGCGCTGGTGATGCAGGAAGTAGTCGTCCTGGATATAGCGGTGTTCAAGGGTGGCCTGGGAGGTGCCGATGGCCAGCCCCGTTTCGTCGTAGACCATCAGCATGGCCAGTTGCGGCACCGCCGCCACCGAGGTGACCATGAAATCGTGCGTACGCTGGCTTCCGGCTGCATTGGTGCCGTCATAGTCGAGGTGCTCTTGCACCCCGAGCAATACCACGTCGACTTCCTTGAAGGACTGGTCGGCCTGCTGGGTCAGCGCCAGGGTCATATTGGCGCCGTCCCGGTTGGCCTCGTCCAGCGCCATCTCATAGGCGCGCCAGGCCGACCATGCCTCCAGCAGCAGGATGATCAGGCAGACCACGACCACGAACAGCTTGGCTGTTCTTGATGCGCGCTGGATTCTGTGTTCTGGCATGTCGCTTTCCCCGGAAACGGCCTTTCCCCGGGCGCCATTGTTATGAATTCCTGCTGGTCCGTCCATCGGGGATTACCTGAACTTGCGACGAGATTAACAGATTCCCCCTCTCCGGGGGCAAGCCTTGCCTGCCGGAAAGCGCCATCGGGGCGCTGTCCGTGGCTTTTCCACCCGAGTCGCTGCGCCCCTTGTCGCTGATCGCTAGTCGTAGCGACGGCTGAACAGGATGTTCAGGCCGTTGATGGTGCCGGCGCGGGCCACCACCGACCAGCGGCGCGAAATCTGCCAGGTCGCCTTGGCCACGCTGGCCGCACCCTGCAGGCTTTGTTCGTAGCCCAGGGTGATCTTCTGGGTGATGGCCTTGCCCAGGTTGACCACCTGCTCGTCGGTCAGCCCCGATTCGCTGGAGCCGATGCTGAACTGGTCCAGCCCGATATCCTTGGCGATGCGCTTGCCGCCCATGTTGCCCACCAGCGCCAGGGCCTGGCTGCTGGCGTTGCGCTGGCCGATGTTGGAGCTGTCGGTGCCATGGCCGAACATCATCCAGGACAGTTTTTCATCGTCCGGGACGTTGGGTTCGGACACCAGTTGCACGCGCGGCTGGTTGGCATTGCCGGTCACCGAGACACCGGCTTCGACGTCCTGGTTGCGACGCATGGCCAGGATGTTGATGTTGGGATTGGCGATCGGTCCCTGGAAGTTGATGATGCCCCGCTCGATATTGAGCTTGGTGCCAAAGGCTTCATAGCTGCCCTCGGCCACGTTGATGGTGCCGGTGGCGCGCAGGGGGGAGAGCGGTTCGCTGCGCACCATCATGTCGCCGCGCAGCAGCAGGTCGGCGCCACTGCCGCGGAAGCGGAAGTCATTGCCCAGGTCGACCGCCAGGTTGATGACGGGTGCGAACTTGCTGGCCGGCTTTTCGGTCGCGGCTTCCAGCTTCTGCTGCGAGGAGGCGGCCGCACCGACGCGGTTCTTGCCGCTGCGACTGACGATGACCACGTCGTCCCCCAGCTTGGGTGCGCTGCTCTTGGGCAGGTCGAACAGCCCGCGGTCGACGATGAACTTGCCGTCCACGCGCAATTGTTCGTTGACGTTGCTGATCTTGCCTTCGCCGGAGAGCATCAATTGCCGGTCGGGACTGGCGAAGAGCTCCAGGTGATCGGCGGTGAGGGTGGCGTTGAGGTCGGGATTGTCGGCACCGAGCTGGATCTTGCCACCGGCGCGCAGGGTGCCGCGCCCGCCACGGAACTCGATCTGGCGCAGTTCGATGACATTGCTGTCCATGACGATGCGCACGATGCCGTCCTTCAACTGGATACCCTGGTCGAATTCGGTCAGCGCCAGGTTGTCGCCGTTGATGGCCCCCGACAGGCGGGGCTGGCCCAGCGTGCCGGCGGCATTGAGGTCGGCCGACAGCTTGCCGTTGAGGCTCAGTTGCGGGCCGATCAGATCGCCCACCCGCTTGAGCTGCGGGACATCCAGGCGGGCGCGGAGGTTCAGCGGGGATGCCGCGTCCAGTGCCAGCAACTGGTCGACGCGATGCAGGCCGACTTCGCCGCCCAGGTCCAGGCTGCCGATGCGCGCGGCATCGACACGGCCGCTCACGCGCATCTGTTCGCCCTGGAAGTCGCTGCGCAACTTGAGCTCGGACAGGCCCAGCGTGGCTTCGCCGGTGCTGGTGGTGACCCTGACATCGCCCGATCTGCGGGCGATCTGCAGGTAGCCGCTGGCGCGTTCGGCCAGGCTGAAGTCCCAGTCGCTATCGAGCACCAGGTCGGTCTTGACGGGGGCGGGTGTGCCGCTGAATTGCTGCACCAGTTCCAGCACCCGTCCCAGGTCCAGCGCCCGAACCTGGCCGGCCGATGCCAGTCGGCCCTGCTGATAGGACAGGCGTTTGAGTTCGATGGCAGTACGGTCGATCTCGATGCGGGTGCTGCCAGCCTCGATGCCGTCGGCCGAGGCATCCAGTGTCAGCGGACTGCCCAGGGCGATGCGCGGGAAGCCCTGGTTGCTGAACTGGTCGATGCTGCCGGCCCAGCCATACTGGCCCTTGGTCTTTTCGGTGATCTGGCCATGGGCGTCCACGGCCAGGTCCAGGGTCTGATCCTGCAGCTTGCCCTTGGCCTGCAAAGCCAGCGTGTGCCGGGCGTAGGTGCCGTCCAGCTTGATCGCCAGGCGTGACAGTTCGGCCTGCGGGCCGCTGTAGCCGTCACCCTCCAGCGTGAGCGCCAGGCGGTTGTCGGGCGAGGCCACACCGGCGGCCAGGTTGCTGTGCAGTTCGCTCTGGCCGGCCAGGTGGTGCAGCTTGTGCGCGCCGAACTGCAATTGCTCCGCCTGGAAACTGGCCACCACATCGGGGCGCTGGCGCGTGCCGCTGACGGTACCGTCCAGGCGCAGCAGGCCGGACAGGCCATAGCCCAGACGCGCCAGTTGTGGCGCATCGACCTTGAGCCGCAACTTGTCCCCGGCCTTGCCGAAGCTGCCGTCCAGGTCCAGCGTATTGCCGGCAACCTGCAGATTGGCCCTGGAAGGCAGAAGACGCATGCCGGCCAGCTGCAGGTCACCCCGGCCGCTCATGGGCAGATCGCCATAGCTGCTGTCGTGGATGCGGAAACCGAGCTTGACCTTCAGCTCCGGCGAGAGGGCGCCGGCTGCGTCGAAGTCCATGTTGATGCGCGCGCGCACCGGTTGCGAAGACGCGGCGCTGCGGGTGCGACGCCCCTTGGTGACCGGTGGCGGGGCGACGGCCTGCAGGACGGCCGTGGGGTCGAAGTCCAACAGCCTGCCCTTGAAGGCGTAATCCATCGCGCCCACGGTCTGCAGGGACCCGGCGGTTTCCAGGCGCGATTTGCCGGCGGTCAGGGAAGCCTCGCGCACCTGTACCCGATCGGCGCCGATGACGGTATCCACGTGAAGCTTCAGGGCGCTGTCCTGCAGGGTCAGCAGCAGTTGCTGGGCGTTTGGCGCCAGCGTCACGTCGACCGGCCCGGACAGCCGGGTGGGACGCACCTGCCGATGGATCTGGCTGAGATCGAGTTCGTTGACGCGCAGCTTGAACTGGCCGGCCATGGGGGTCTCCCTGCCGGGCTCCGTGCTACCGGGGCGGAACTGGCCACCGCCTTCGATGCGGGCGTTGCGGGGCAGGCGGATATCCAGTCGCGACAGGGTCTGCTGTTGCAGGTCCAGTTGCAGATCGGCGCTGGCCGAGAGCAGGGGCAGCAGTTGCTGGTCCAGGCTGCCAGGGCGGGCATTGGTGATGTCCACCCGGCCGGCCACCTGCAGAGGGGCATTGGCGGGGAGTCCGGCCGGCGGAGCGAGGTCGGCGCGCAGGTTGAGGTCGGCTGCCGGCGCGGCGGCGTTGAAGGCCTGCGGATTGAGATGCTGCAGATCGACCCGGGCGCGCTTGAGCGGGACCGCGGCAAAGGGTGTGGCGACGATGTCGGCGTTGCCCTTGAGCTTGTCGCCCCCGGCGGTGAGGGCGATGCCCAGTTCCTCCAGCGAGCCCGACAACTGGGCGGCCAACTGGTATTGCTCCTTGAACTCGCCCTGCTGATAGGCGCCGGTCAGTTCCAGCCCGCCGCCGATGGCGAAGGGGCGCTTGCCGTTCAGATGCAGCAGGGCCGTGGCCTGGCCGTAGGGGGTCATGACCCGGTCCAGCACCAGCGTGTGCTGCACGCCGTCGGAGCTGCCGTGCAGTTTCAGGTCCGACAGTTCGGTGGTGGACGTCCCCTGGGTCAGGCTCAGGTGGCCCAGGCTGATCTCGCCGATCTCCACGGCCAGGGGAATGTCCAGCGAGGTCGGCAGGGTGGTCGGCTCGGACGGTGAGGGCTGCTGTTTCAGCTGCACCGCGCCCACGCGCAGGTAGTCGATGCTGAACTTGCGCTGCAGCGCGGACAGGTGCCAGCGGGCGTCGATGCTGTCGATATCGAGGATGCGCTGCCCATCCTGGTAGTGTAAGGCGCGCAGGCGCAGACCATCGGCCACCGTGCCGCCCAGCAACTGGCCGGAGAGCTTGCCGTCCAGCGCCTTGACCGCGCCGTTCCACAGCAGGCGGGTGCCGCTTTCAGTCTTCAAGGCGTACAGGCTTGTACCGGCGGTGGCCAGGAGCAGAAGGGCGAGCGTGCCGCCGCTCCAGGCCAGGATGCGGCCCGTGCGGCCCATTCGGCCCATGTTGCCAGCGCGCTTGCGCGAACGCCGTGGACCCGACGGCGGCTCCGGTGTAGGGGAAGAATCCTGCGATGCTTGTGGCTGGTCGCTCATGCGTGCCTGTCGTTCGAAATCATATAAATCGTTTGGGCAATTCTGGCGCCTGCGTCAGAACGCGATGCCCAGCGAGATGTGTGGACGGATCTGGCGCTTCTGGATGCCATAGGCCAGGTCCAGGTTCAGCGTCCCCACCGGACTGCGCCAGCGTGCACCGGTGCCCACACCGTGATAGAAGGTCTTGTTGTTCCAGTTGTCGGCGGCCGCGCCGATGTCGTAGAACACTGCCGCGCCCCATTTCTCGCTGAACCAGCGCTGGTATTCGGAGCTGCCCACGGCCAGGTACTTGGTCGGATAGACGGTACCGTTCTGCTCGTTGCCGATGCTCTGGTAGCTATAGCCGCGCACCGAATCGTTGCCGCCGGTGCGGAACAGCAGCGAGGGCGGCACCGCCCCGGCACTGCCGGCCGTGAAGACGCCGCCCAGTTCTGCGCGCAAGACCACGATGTCGCGCTTGCCCACCGGCACAAACTGCTTGAAGCGGCCATACAGGCGACTGAAACTCTGGTCGGTCAGCAAACCCTTGAGCGCGAAGCCGGCTTCCAGCGTCAGCAGGTTGCCCCGGCGCGGAAAGATCGGGTTGTCCACATTGCGGCGTGACCAGGCGAAGCCCGGCACCAGCGCCCGGTGCTTGCCGGGGGTGACGATGGTATTGGCGGGCAGGGTGCTGCCGTCCTCCTGGCTCAGCTCATCGCGGTAATAGGTCAGCGAATAGGTGGTGTCGTAGTTCTCGCTGTTGCGGGCGCGCTTGAGCCCGATCTGCTGGCTGCGCAGGTCGATGCCTTCCAGCTTGGTGCGGTCGTAGGAGGTATTGAGGCTGTTGACGAAGGCCTTTTCATCCGGCGGCATGGCCAGGGACATCATGCCGTACTGGCGTTTCTGCTCCAGCCGTGCCTGGCTGTCGAAGACATAGGCCTTGTCAAACACGTTGTAATGCGAATAGCGACCTTCGACCTGGGCGCCGGTGTCGGTGCTATAGCCCACGCCGGTGCGGATGCGCTGGGTCGGAAACTCGGTGACCTGCACCTTCACCGGTGTCAGGTCCGGGTGTTCGGGGTCATCGTCGATGGCCACGATGGCGTTGGAGAAGTAGGGCGTGTTCTGGATCTGCCGCTGCAGCGCCAGCAGGCGGTCGACGTCATAGGCTTCACCGATGTTGAGCGGATTGACGTTGCGGATGATGGTCTCGGGATAGCGGCGCGTGCCGGTGATCTGCAAGGGCCCCAGGGTGAAGGCCGGGCCGCTGTCATAGCGCACCGACAGGTCGGCCTGGTGTTCGTCCGGATCGACCCGGGCCTGGGAGGAGGCGATGCGGGCAGCCGCGTATTTCTTTTGCTGCAGCTGGTCCAGGCCGGCATTCTTGGCCTTGTCCCAGTCTTCCTGGCGGAACGGCTGGCCCGGCGGCAATGACCAGTTCTCGCGCAGGGCCGCCACCCGGGCCGCGTCTTCACGGGCGGCCACGCCGGTGACGGCGATGTCGGCGCTGCTGATCGCGGTGCGCGGGCCGGCGTCGACGCTGAGCTTGATGCGGCGCAGCGGCTGCTGATCGGCCGCGGCGGGCTCGGTCTGCACGCTGACCTTGGTGACGGGCGCGAAATAGCCCTCGGTCGAGGTCAGTTCGCGCACCTGGTCGCCGACGGTATCCATCATGAACTTGAGCTGCTCGTCGCTGATGTCGTCGCGGTCCTGATAGCGCGAGAGGTCCAGGAAATCCTTGAGCAGCGACTGCACCGGCTTGGGCGCTTCGATCTCCACCTTGTAGGCGGCATAGGCGGTATCGGCGGCACACCAGAGAAAGGCGATGGCCAGGTGGCGGGTCCAGGTCATTGATTCACTGCATCTTCGTTTATCGGTTGAGGCGGCCGGCCTGCCGCCCCTTGGGGCAAGTCGGGTAGGATGGAGGGCTTGGCGGTTCATGCCACCAAGGCCTGACCGGCGTGCGGCGCGGATAGTTCCTGGCGACATGGGCAGGGCGATCCACCGCCTTGTTCATCCCGCTATTGTAATGTGCCTGCAGCGTCGCCCGGGCAGGTATTGCGGACCAAAGCTGCACATCGCTTCCCTCGTGGACAGGCGAGTGCGGTCAATCGAAGGAGAGTCGTGTGAGTAGTGTCAGCAGTGTGAATATTGATGTGTATTCGGAGAAGGCCAGTTGCGAGCGCTTGTTGTCGGTTCATCGCTGGACCGACAAGTTGCTGAGCTTTCGCACCACGCGTCCGGCCGGTTACCGTTTCACGGCCGGCCAGTTTGCCCGTCTGGGGTTGGAGATCGATGGCCAGATCGTCTCGCGCGCCTATTCCATCACCTCGGCCGAGCAGGAGGACCAGCTGGAGTATTACGCCATCGTGGTCCCTGGCGGCCAGTTCACCACGCGCCTCGCAGCCTTGCAGCCAGGGGACCCGGTCTGGGTGGAAAAGCTCAGCTATGGCTTCATGACCGCCGACCGCTTCGTCGATGGCCGCCACTTGTGGATGCTGGCCACCGGCACCGGGCTGGGGCCGTATGTCTCCATCCTGCAGCAGCCCGATGTCTGGCAGCGCTTCGATGAACTGGTCATCGTGCATGGCGTTCGTCAGCGCGAGGAGCTGGCCTATGCCGACAAATTCGAACAGCTGCGTCAGCACGCCCGCCAGCTGGGCTGGCCGGCGCGATTGCAGCTACTGCGTTGCGTGACGCGTGATGATGCCCTGCCTGATGCCCCGGGCTGGCTGGCTGGTCGCATCACCACGCTGTTGAAGGAGGGGCAGCTGGAGCAGGCCGCCGGCCTGCCGCTGAGCGTGGAACAGACGCGCGTCATGGCCTGCGGCAATCCCGAGATGGTCACCGAGGTGCGCGAACTGCTGCGCGAGCGTGGCATGGGGCCATTGCGTCGCACTGGCGGTGGTCAGTTCGTGACCGAAGACTACTGGTGACTGTTGATTTCAGGCCGGCCGACGGCGCCACGCCGGTCGGCCATCATCGTCCCACCCTCTCAATTCTGCGCAATCTCGACATCCGTCGACGATAAGGGCCGATTGTTGTTGAAATCGCCATGGAAAGTGAAGTTGCCGCATTCTCCTGCTATTGACACCTCGTATAAATTCGATTTTCAGCCGCAATATCGCGATTTCCTTTCTATTTTCCCCAGAATTTGTCTATCTCCTACTGATGGAAGTTTTTCGATGCCGCCATGGTGTCGACAGACGAGGGGAGCCGACATCGATGAAAGGAAATCGAGGGCATCAAGCCACGGCACTTCATGGGAGAGCGATTTCGGGCGAAGGTCTGCGAAGTCGCCACCTGTCAGTTAATTGAACCATTTGGGGGTAGCATGAATTTGAAGAAGATCCTGCACGTAGCCATTGCCGACGACCATCCTATCGTGCTCGGCGCGCTCAGGAGCGAGCTGGCGCGCCTGCCGGAAATACGCATCGATCTGGAGGTGGATACGGGGGAGGCGCTGCTCGCGGCGCTCAAGCGCGCGCCATGCGAGATCGTCATCACCGATTTCGCCATGCCGGCCGACGACAGCGACGATTCCGACGGCTTTGCGCTGGTCAAGCGAATCAAGAACGAACATCCCTCGACCAAGCTGATCGTCTATACGGCGATGAACAATGGCGCCGTGATCCGGCGCCTGTACCGGATGGGCGTATTCGCCGTCATCAACAAGCGCGAAAAGACTGATGAACTGATCAACGCCTGCCTGGCCACGCAGAGCAGCAAGCAACTGTACTTCCCGGTGTCGCTGCGCGGCGAGCTGGAGATGAGCTGGGCCCAGGGGGAGGGCTTCGGACTGGTGCGCGAACTGACCCAGAGCGAGCTGGAGGTCGTCCGGCTGTTTGTGGAAGGTCAGTCGTTGGGCGAGATATGTGAACGTCTGTCACGCACGCCCAGTACCATCAGCACCCACAAGAACAATGCGATGCGCAAGCTGGGCCTGAGTACCGATGCCGACCTGATCAAGTATGCGTATTCGACCGGGATGATCAACTAGGCGGGCGCGGCCGGGTGTTCTTTCTCCCAAAACGGGTAGACGGACATCCGGCGGCAGACTTGAGGGTAGGAGGAATGCGGTGCGCCCGATGCAGGCGCGATGAAAAACAAAAAGCCCGGTCATCAGGACCGGGCTTTTTGCTTGAATACTTGGGGTGGCTGATGGGACTCGAACCCACGACGACAGGAATCACAATCCTGGACTCTACCAACTGAGCTACAGCCACCGTCGACTGTCAGACAGACTTGCGTCCGTCATCAAGTAAGCAAAAGATTATACAAACACTTGCGAGGAATGGCAACATAATTTCGATGCAAAAAGGAAAGTTCGCCGAACATTTCTTTTTTGCCCGCTTCAGGCGCCGTCTTGCGGTTGCAGGGCCTGTACCGGTGGCGCCAGCTGCAGCAGGCTGCGGAAGGCGTTTGCCAGCGTGGACTGGCTGGCCGTGGTGAAGCCGGCCAGCGAGCCGGTGGCGGCCTGCGCCAGCAATCCTTGTGTTTCCAGCAGGCGTGCCAGTTGCCGGGTGACGGCCTGCCCGGTATCGATGATGTCCGGCACTTCGCCCGCCAGACGCTTGCATACGCTCTCGATGGCCGGCCGCACGAAGGGGTAGTGGGTGCAGCCCAGTACCAGGGTATCGGCGCCCTGGTCCAACAAAGGCTGCAGGTAGCGCTCCAGTAATTGCACCGTGGCCGGCGAGTACAGTTCGCCTTTTTCGATCAGGTCCACCAGGCCGACGCAGGCCTGCGGCAGGAAGCGCACCCGGTACTGCTCCTCCATCTGCTGCTGCAGCAAGGCAAAGCGCTTGCTGGCCAGCGTGCTGCGGGTCGCCAATACGCCCACGGTGCCGCTGCGGGTCTCTTGGGCGGCCGGTTTCAGACCGGGTTCGATGCCGACCACCACCAGCCGCGGCCATTGCGCGCGAATGGCCTGGATGGCCGCGGCGGTGGCGGTATTGCAGGCCACCACCAGCGCCTTGACCTGCTGGCCGACAAAGAACGAGGCAATGGCCAGCGACCGTTCCACGATCTGGGCCTCGCTCTTGTCGCCGTAGGGGGCGTAGCCGGAGTCGGCGAAGTAGAGCAGCTTTTCGCGGGGCAGGGCGGCCTGGATGTGACGCAGCACCGACAAGCCGCCGACGCCCGAATCGAAAATGCCGACCGCGGCATCGGCTGCGGTCGGCATCGGGGTCGGGCTGGCAGATTGTCCTGCAGAAGGCGCGGCGGCTTGCTTGACTGCTTCATTCATGGTGCTGCGCGCGCTCCTGCGGATCGTCTGGCGTGGCTCAGGCGGTGGTGACGGGGATCTTGGACAGGGAGACGCTCTGGGCGATCTTTTCCTTCCACTCGGCCGGCCCGGTGTTGTGCACCGAGATACCGTTGGCGTCGACGGCCACGGTCACCGGCATGTCCTTGACGTCGAATTCGTAGATCGCTTCCATGCCCAGGTCGGCAAAGCCCAGCACCTTGGCCGACTTGATCGCCTTGGACACGAGGTAGGCCGAACCACCCACGGCCATCAGGTAGGCCGACTTGTGCTTCTTGATCGCCTCGATGGCGGCCGGGCCGCGCTCGGACTTGCCGATCATGGAGATCAGGCCGGTCTGTTCCAGCATCATGTCGGTGAACTTGTCCATGCGGGTGGCGGTGGTCGGACCCGCCGGGCCCACCACTTCGTCGCGCACCGGGTCGACCGGGCCGACGTAGTAGATCACGCGGTTGGTGAAGTCCACCGGCAGCTTCTCGCCCTTGGCCAGCATGTCCTGGATGCGCTTGTGGGCAGCATCGCGGCCGGTCAGCATCTTGCCGTTCAACAGCAGGGTCTGGCCCGGCTTCCAGGAGGCGACTTCTTCCTTGGTCAGGGTATCCAGGTTGACGCGCTTGGACTTTTCGGTGTCGGCCACCCAGTGCACTTCGGGCCAGTCCGACAGCGACGGCGGTTCCATGTAGGCCGGGCCGGAGCCGTCCAGCACGAAGTGGCCGTGACGGGTGGCGGCACAGTTGGGGATCATCGCCACCGGCTTGGAAGCCGCGTGGGTCGGGTGCATCATGATCTTCACATCCAGTACCGTGGTCAGGCCGCCCAGGCCCTGTGCGCCGATGCCCAGTGCGTTGACCTTCTCATAGAGCTCGATACGCAGCTCTTCGGTCTTGTTCTGCGGGCCGCGCTTCAAGAGCTCGTACATGTCGATGTCTTCCATCAACACTTCCTTGGCCATCAGCATGGCCTTCTCGGCGGTACCGCCGATGCCGATGCCCAGCATGCCCGGCGGGCACCAGCCGGCGCCCATGGTCGGCACGGTCTTCAGGACCCAGTCCACCAGGTTGTCGGAAGGGTTCAGCATGACGAACTTGGTCTTGTTTTCGGAGCCACCGCCCTTGGCGGCGATCTGGACGTCCACGGTGTTGCCCGGTACCAGTTCCATGTGGATCACGGCGGGGGTGTTGTCCTTGGTGTTCTTGCGCTCGAACTGCGGGTCGGCCACGATCGAGGCGCGCAGTACGTTGTCCGGGTGCGAGTAGCCGCGACGTACGCCTTCGTTGACGGCGTCGGCGATCGAGCCCGAGAAGCCCTCGAAGCGTACGCCCATGCCGATCTTCAGGAACACGTTGACGATGCCGGTGTCCTGGCAGATCGGACGCTTGCCCTCGGCGCACATGCGCGAGTTGGTCAGGATCTGCGCGATCGCATCCTTGGCTGCCGGGCTCTGCTCGGACTCATAGGCGCGGGCCAGGTGGGCGATGTAGTCGGCCGGATGGTAGTAGCTGATGTACTGCAGCGCGGCGGCTACGGATTCGATGAGATCGTCTTGCTTGATGATGGTCATGGCTGGTTCTCTCAGGTTTGGGTGATACGGGTTCAGTGCTTCTGGGATGGATCATCGCCATGTGCGCCGGGATGCACCATCAGGCGGTCGCAATAGGCAATGGCCATGGCCGAGAGCAGGAAGGCGATATGGATGCCGGTCTGCGCGATGAGCGTCTTGGCGTCATACAGGTTGGCGTTGATGAAGGTCTTCAACAGGTGGATCGAGGAAATACCGATGATGGCCGTGGCCAGCTTGACCTTGAGCACCGAGGCATTGACGTGCGACAGCCATTCCGGCTGGTCGGGATGGCCTTCCAGGTTCATGCGCGAGACGAAGGTCTCGTAGCCGCCCACGATCACCATGATCAGCAGGTTGGAAATCATCACCACGTCAATCAGGGCCAGTACCACCAGCATGATGGTCTGCTCGTTGAGCTTGTCGGGGCGGGTGGCGCCGGGGATGGCCACCGCATCCAGGATATGGTCCAGCGAGCTGGCACTGCCCATGGCCGCGCCGATCAGGTCCGACAGTTCGACCCAGAAGTGATAGACGTAGACGCATTGCGCCAGGATCAGGCCCAGGTACAGCGGCAGCTGCAGCCAGCGGCTCATGAAAATCAGGTTGGGCAGGATGCCGATCTTGCGGGGTGTCTTGGGCGACGGGCTGGTCATGGTGTCAGGAGTACGCTGGATGAATTCTGGCGATTGAGTGCGGTATCCGATTATGTCGCCGGGCGAACGCTACCCGCTCGGTCTCGGATTTGGGGCCGTATTCTACACGCCCTTGGGCAGAATCCGTCGCGACAGCTTCATCCCGGCCTGGATCAAATGTGAGCAGACAGGTGCCTGCGGGAAACACCGGCCTGTGCCAAAATGCACAAATGTTGTTCTGAACATAAGGGCAATATGAAGGTCTTCGTCATTGGAGGCCAGGACCGACATGCCTCGCCGGCACGCGCCGTTACCTGGCCAAGTGCCCGCGCAAGCGCCTGCGCGGCCCGCAAGACGTTGATGCAGGCGGGTTTGCGCGCCATGACGGCGCAGCATGTGTAAGGACTGAGTAAGTGAAACGGCCTATGTTTTGCGGAAAGCAAAAACAAACCTAGTGGAGACTACCGTGGCAGACATCGAAACTTTCAAGCAAGAAAACCGCGTATTCGCACCGCCGGCCGAGCTGGTCAAGCACGCCGCCATTTCCGGCATGGAGGCCTACCAGGCCCTGAACGCCGAATTCGCCAAGGATTACGAAGGCACCTGGGCCAGGCTGGCCAAGGACAACCTCAAGTGGCACAAGCCCTTCACCCAGACCCTGGATGAATCGAACGCACCGTTCTACAAATGGTTCGCCGATGGCCAGGTCAACGTCTCGTACAACTGCCTGGACGTGAACCTGGAGAACGGCAACGCCGACAAGACCGCCGTCATCTTCGAGTCCGACGATGGCAAGGTTACCCGCGTGTCCTACCGCGAGCTGCACCAGAAGGTCTGCCAGTTCGCCAATGGCCTGAAATCGCTGGGCATCAAGAAGGGTGACCGCGTGGTCATCTACATGCCGATGTCGGTGGAAGGCGTGGCCGCCATGCAGGCCTGCGCCCGCATCGGTGCCACCCACTCGGTGGTGTTCGGCGGCTTCTCCGCCAAGTCCCTGCACGAACGCGTGATCGATGCCGGCGCCGTGGCCGTGCTGACTGCCGACTACCAGGTCCGCGGCGGCAAGCAGCTGGCCCTCAAGTCCATCGTCGATGAAGCCCTGGCCATGGGTGGCTGCGATACGCTCAAGCACGTGGTCGTCTACAAGCGTGCCGGTGCCGAGATCAACTGGGTCGAAGGCCGTGACCTCTGGCTCTCCGACGTGCTGGCCAACCAGTCCGATGTCTGCGAGCCGGAATGGGTGGATGCCGAGCACCCCCTGTTCATCCTCTACACCTCCGGTTCCACCGGCAAGCCCAAGGGCGTGCAGCATGCTTCGGCTGGCTACCTGCTGTGGGCCGTGCTGACCATGAAGTGGACCTTCGACATCAAGCCCGACGATGTCTACTGGTGTACCGCCGACATCGGCTGGATCACCGGCCACACCTATATCGCCTATGGCCCGCTGGCCGTGGGCGCGACCCAGATCGTCTTCGAGGGTGTGCCGACCTATCCCAACGCCGGACGCTTCTGGGACATGGTGGCGCGCCACAAGGCCACCATCTTCTACACCGCACCCACCGCCATCCGCTCGCTGATCAAGGCCGCCGATGCCGACGAGAAGGTCCATCCCAGGCAGTATGACCTGTCGTCCCTGCGCATCCTGGGCTCGGTGGGCGAGCCCATCAACCCCGAAGCCTGGATGTGGTACTACAAGAACGTCGGCCAGGAGAAATGCCCCATCGTCGATACCTTCTGGCAGACCGAGACCGGTGGTCACATGATCTCGCCCCTGCCGGGCGCCACGCCGCAGGTACCGGGTTCGTGCACACTGCCGCTGCCGGGTATCACGGCAGCCATCGTCGACGAGACCGGCAATGACATCCCCAATGGCAATGGCGGCATCCTGGTCGTCAAGCGCCCATGGCCCTCGATGATCCGCACCATCTGGAACGACCCCGAGCGCTTCAAGAAGAGCTATTTCCCCGAGGAGCTGGGTGGCAACATCTACCTCGCCGGCGACGGCGCGGTGCGCAACAAGGAGACCGGCTACTTCACCATCACCGGCCGCATCGACGACGTGCTGAACGTCTCCGGTCACCGCATGGGCACCATGGAAATCGAATCGGCGCTGGTGGCCAACAGCATCGTGGCCGAGGCCGCCGTGGTGGGCAAGCCGGACGAAACCACCGGCGAATCGATCTGCGCCTTCGTGGTCCTGAAACGTCCGCGTCCCACCGGTGAGGAAGCCAAGCAGATCGCCAAGGAGCTGCGTGACTGGGTCGCCAAGGAAATCGGTCCGATCGCCAAGCCCAAGGAAATCCGTTTCGGCGACAACCTCCCCAAGACCCGCTCCGGCAAGATCATGCGCCGTCTGCTGCGCGTGCTGGCCAAGGGCGAAGCGATCACGCAGGACGTCTCCACGCTGGAAAACCCGGCCATCCTGGATCAGTTGAAGGAAGCGCAGTAAGCGACAACGGCACGGAAGGGCGGTCGCAAACGGCCGCCTGCAAGCCGGCAGGGCAGGGCGAGATGGATTCGGGCCCATGCCTGCCGGCTTTTTTATGGTCTTTTTGGAAAAATGTTTAGAAAAGACTTGGCTTCTTTCGGAAGCTTGCTATAATGCATGGCTTCGCTGAACGCGAACACAAATCCAGGAGAGGTGGATGAGTGGTTTAAGTCGCACGCCTGGAAAGCGTGTATAGGTTCATAGCCTATCGGGGGTTCGAATCCCCCCCTCTCCGCCAGGAATCAAGCAAAACGGGCCTTCGCGGCCCGTTTTTGCTTTTGATCCCACATACAAACGCTCACATACGAATTGGACGTTCCTTCGTTGAACGGGCTGCGCGGTTCCTCTGCGACATTTTTTGCTCGCAAATTTTATTTCCCCTCGCTCTGCTGCTCATATCGTCCGTTTCAACAGCTTGGCTCAGTTGCCGAAAACCTGCTGCAGGTATACCTCCCCCAATCCAGAGCGCTTAATTGCATTTGGCTGCTCCCGGACGGCGCAAACATTGAACCCCGAGCTTCGAATGGAGGCTGGGGGCTTTTTTCGCGGCTACGCTCTAGCGTTTTGATTCCCAGCATTTCAAATGAAATACAGGCAGCGGGATTTGAAACGAGTTGGAAGGCTTCTCTCGGCATGATGTCTACATGCCCAGCCGCAATACCGCGGTGGCACCCAACAGAAGAACACCATGATGAACCAGGTGATTAACAATATGCTCAGCGATATGGCTCATCCTTTCATCCATCTCGCCGGTAGTGCACACGGTATGCTCGAATATTTCGGACGCAGCGTCGGGGTCCTCTAAAGCTTATCCCATCAGGCTAAAGCTGCGTGTACCGAAAGCGATCCGAGGTCGGGTCTGGCCATTATGCAGAGGGCAGTGGCCTTACTCTGACTGCGGCAGCGACGCGGAACGCAGTCGCTTGGCCTCTCCAATAGCCTCTGCGAAGATCTCATGAATGTTTCGCGCCGTGAACGCCGGGAGCATGGATTCCGGCGCTGCAAAACCTCCCTGGCCCCCTAGACCCGGGACAAAATCGGAATATCTGATTTCAACATTTCCCTTTTCCTTCACGGCTTGAGCTATCTCCTTGAGTCGGTCCTGCGGATTAAGCGGCGCGTCACTCAGCCCAGGAATAGAGTTCTGTATCGACCCATAACCGCCCGCATCATTCACTTCTGCAAATAATTTGCCATTCACCAGGACCTGTCCCACGGTCTGGTATTGATGTGCGTTGGCATACTGCGAGTTAATCGCGTTGCGGGTAGCCTCCTCGCTAGCCCGGACCTTCATTTCGTTTATCAGGGCTTCCGGCATCTGGTAAGCGACAGGGGCTATGGAGCTTAATAGGGTAGCAGGGCCAGTCAGCCGATATGCACTTTCAACTTCATTACTCTGGGCTTCACTCTCGGCGGCTTTCTGCACAGCCTCGGAAGAAATGGCAACCTTGGCTGACTCTTCTACTGGGTTGTTGTCCGGCTTTGATGGGGTTTGAGGCGCAAAGGAATTTGGTTTGGATGCTACAAGTGCCGAGGCCTGGGCAGCCGTAATCATCATTGCAGTGACTCCTTGATAGGTTGGGTCAGTTCGCGGTGCAGTGCGTTACATGTACCACCGGCAGTATGAAAAGAAATCGTGTGCTTGAACTTGTAAATAAAAACGCATTTCACTCGCAATTCGGTAAATTCTCGCAAATTGAGAATTTTTGGGTGGGTTTTCGCCTCATTGGGCCTCGCATTCCCACGTCCCATGTCCCTTCGTTGCGTGTAGTCCTTTTGAGAGGATCGCCTCGGATGGCTTTGCGTGATGCCTGTAAGCTTGGTCATCGACGCGAGATCGCTTGTTACAATACCGCTGCAATCCTGAGACTCATCAAAATCGGTTTGCAAATCAGGATTTGATCCAACCAGTGGTAACCGTGCATCCTCGGGGATCTTCCGCGGGATAGCTCACTCAGCACCGATAATCAACAAGCATGGAATCAAATACAAGCCTCGAAGCAGTGGAGGATAGCCCGCCGTTTATCGAGCAAGTCTTCGATGTGCTTCTCTTCGACATTGCTTTCTGCAAGCTTGAGCCGGGCGAGAGAATTCGTCAGTCGGTATTGGCAAGCCAGCTCAAGGTTTCTCGCCAACCCATCAGTCATGCCTTGCAGCTACTCAAACATGAAGGCTTGCTGCAGGACTCTGGTCGTCAAGGGCTTCAGGTCACACCGATTGAACCGGAGTACATGCGCCTGCTATTTCAGGCGCGCAGACCGCTGGAGGCAAGCGCAGCGGCGCTCGCGGCCCAACGTGTTGCAGATCATCGTGCGGGTGACGAGGAGTGCGAATTCCTGCGGCGGATGCTTGTCGCCGGCCAGGATAAGGTGAGAGCACATGCGCCGGCGCCGGAGATTGCCATGGCGGAGTTCCAGTTTCATGTCGCGCTTTACAGGCTGTCCGGAAATACGGTGATCGAGCAGATGATGAATGGTCGTTGGGCTCACATCATGCGGGCCTTGATCACCATCCATGCCAGGGCGGATATCCTGGTTGCGTGGGAAGAGCATGCTGCCATCGCAGATTGTGTTTTGCGTGGTTCCGTTCTGGAGGCTTCGGAACTGGTATCGAGGCACGTGCAGCGGGGTGGCATTGCGCTGTGCAAGCACCTTGAAGAGGTTCTTGCACAGCCCTCTCATCTCTGAAAGTCTTGGTATTGGTCGCCTCAGGATGATTGTCCTGATCCCTGAAGATCGCGGAACCACGAACACAAATCTCGCCGCTTCCTGATGGATTGGGACGCTATTGGCTGTCCTCTGGATCCGCGATCTTCATCCGCGCCTGGTCGAGTTAGCCGAGCTTGCCGGAATAGGTCTCCAGGACCGCCCATGCTTCCGCGCCGAACTTCTTCTTCCACTCGGTGTAAAAGCCAGCCTCCGCGAGTTTTTTCCTGAAAGGTGCTGGATCGGGTTTATTGAATTTGAGTCCCTTTTGTTCGAGCTCTTTCATGAGCGTGATGGCCAGCTTCTCGCTGTCGGCACGCTGTGCGATTGCAGCAGCATTCATGTTCTTCGCGACGACTTCGCGCAGATCTTGCGGAAGCCCCTGCCAGGCGCGACCGTTTGCCAGTAACCAATAGCCATCCCAGACATGGGAAGTCTGCGAGCAGAATTTTTGCACCTCATATAGCTTGGCTGTCGCAACGATAGGGAGGGGGTTCTCCTGGGCTTCCACGATTCTGGTTTGAAGTGCGGAATACAACTCGCTGAAGTTGATCGGCGTAGGCGCGGCTCCCAGCGACTTGAAGAGTGATACCAGCAGCGGGCTGACCGGCACGCGAATGCGTGCTTTCTGCAGATCGGTGGGGCTGCTGATCGGGAATTGTGAGGTGATCTCGCGGAAACCGTTGTCCCAGACCTTGTCCATGACCACCAGTCCGGTCGCCTTGATTTTGTCCCGGATCAGATCGCCGACACCGCCATCCATGGCCTTCCAGACAGAGGGATAATCGGAGAACGCAAAGCCTACGCTGTTCAGCGATGCCATTGGAACCATCGTCGCCAGGATCACGCCGGGCAACGTAAGGAAATCCATTCCGCCACTGCGCACCTGGCTGAGCATTTCGGTATCACCGCCGAGCTGGCCATTGGGGAAAATGCGCATTTCCACCTTCCCGCCGGTGTCCGATTTCACCCGCTCGGCGGCCTCCATCAGGCGTAGGTAGATTGGATGGCTGACCGGTACGTTTGTCCCGACCTTGAAAGAGTAGGTGGGGCCGGCGGCATATAGAGGTGCAGCGGCGATGCCGGAAAGCCCGAACGCGGCGCCGGCGGCGATGATGGTGCGACGTTTTTGATCCATGATTGTCTCCGTATTATTTTAGCTGGTTGCCATTTTTTTAAGCGCAGCGTGCTGTCAGTCCGCCGTCGACCACGAGACTCGTTCCCGTGATGTATTTGGATTCATCAGAGGCGAGGAATAGTGCTGCATAAGCCGTATCCCATCCATCGCCCATCTTTCCCATTGGGACTTGCTTATCTCTTTTGTCGATCATCTCGTCGACATTGCCGCCGTAGGTTTCTTTAAGCGGTTCCTGGATCAGTGGCGTATTCATGAATCCCGGCAGGATGCAATTTGCCCGTATCCCTTGTGGGGCGTACTGCACGGCCATGTTCTGGGTCATCGCAATCATTGCTGCCTTGGCGGCGCTGTATGCCAGGTAGGGAAAGCCGATCCAGCGAATTGCAGCAATTGAGGCAATGTTCACAATCGAACCGCCGCCTGCCTCAAGCAAGTGCGGGATGACGTGCTTGCAGGTTAGAAAGACACTCGACTGGTTGATTGCGATCACCCGATTCCAGGACTCCTCTTCAGTCTCGATCGGACCACCGACTTCGACGATGCCCACGTTGTTATGCAAGACATCGACGCGGCCGAATTGCCTGGCGCATCGCTCTGCCATTTCCTTGACGTCTTCGGAACTGGCGACGTTGGCCCGGGCGGCGACGCACTTCCCCCCTTCGGCAGAAATCAGCTCGGCCGTCTCCTGTGCGGCTTCCATTCGATTGTCTACGGCGAGCACCGACGCCCCGTGCCGGGCGTACAGCACAGCAGCGGCTTTTCCATTTCCCCAGCCTGGCCCGGACGAGCCGGCTCCAGTGACAATGACCACCTTGCCCTTCATTCTTGACGACATACAAATCCTTTGGCTCTTGCGGTTTCGTAAGACGGCGAGGCGACCTCCTGCATGCCGCTTCGCCGATATCTCGGGGCTCTCTCTGCCAGCCCAATCGGGTCTTCCGGCCTCAGGCCGTCACTTCCCTGGCGAGAAACTCCTCGAAGTCCTTGGGAGATGTTTTTTGGACAGGCGTGAAATCGCGGTGAGCAATGAAGTCCGGGCGAGTCGGCTTGACGATCGCGTTGGAGAGTGCAGACAGGGTCAGATAGGCGATGCGGCGAGGGTAGGGCGTGATATTTCCAGCGGAGCCATGCACAATGTTGGCGTGGAACATCAGCACTCCGCCCTTCTTGCCGGTCGGGGTCACGATGCCGTTTCGTTCAACCAGATCGGTAACCGTCTTGTTGTCCAGGGTCCAGAGCGGATAGGACGTGGTCTTGACGTCGTGAGACGACTCCAGTGCTCCCGCCTTGTGGCTTCGTGGAACGACCATCAGGGGACCATTGATCGGCATGACATCATCCAGAAACACGGCGATGTTCATCGCGCGAGGTTCCGGCATTCCATCATCCTTGTGCCATGTGGGGAAATCCTGGTGCCATTGCCATACGTCGCCCGTGAATGCGGCTTTCGCATTGATCTTGAATTGATGGAGATAGCAGCGCTCGCCGAACAATTGCTCGACGGGGGTGACCAGGCGCTCGTCTGATGCAAGCAGCTTGCACGCTTCGCTGTATTGCTGGCAGGCGAAGGCCATCCGGGGTGCGCCGTCCTTTTCGCGCCAGACTTCGGCGCGATGCTGAGCAAAGACATCGCTGGCCGCCGCGCGAAGCGCTTCCACTTGCTCCACGGGGAAGCACTCCGGTAAAAAGATGTAGCCCAGTTCGTCAAACTCGGCGAGTTGTTGTTTGGTCAGTTGCATGTCGTGTCTCCATTTTTTAAGAAAAAGCGACCCCGTGACCCGGTGTAATCGAGCCAATCAGTCGTTGCTGTGAATACCGAAACTAGGGCCTGCTCACATTTAATCTACGAGTGCGAGAGGTCGCCAAGCGTTGTCTGCCTAGGCGCAGCGACGCGCCGTAGTGGTGCTACGGCAAGGAGCTGCAACAACGGCAGGCGACGCTTGGCGGCCTCTCCCGGAGGGTTGGCCCCAGAAGGCGCGCTGGCGGCGTTGCACGTCAGGGCTGGTGGCACCACCACCAGCCCTGACGCGCGCCTTGCCACCACGCCTTCTGGGGCCAACGCATCTCGCAGATTAAATGTGAGCAGGCCCTAATCGGCGGATTCCGTGAACTTCGTAAGTCGTCGGTACATGTCGTTACTCGCCCTCTGCATGTGACGCGCGGCCAAATCGCTTCCTTCGAGGACGTTTCCCGACAGGAGGTATTCGGTCAGTTCCTCATGCTCTTCCCACGCTCTGCCCGGGGTTTCCGGCTCGTCCAATACGATGAGCATGGATCGCATCAGGTGCGCCCAGCGCGTATTCATCATTTGCTCGATGACGTGATTTCCGGAGAGTCGATAGATGGCGCGATGGAATTCCAGATCTGCTCTCACCAGGTTCGCCAGTGGCTCGCCGCTTGCATAAGCTCTTTTCCCTTCCATGAGCGCAGCCTTGAGCGCCATGACCTGTTCGGGCGTGGCGATCCTGTCGGCCACGCGTTGTGCGGCAAGCCCGGCAACAGTGACTTCCAGCGCCTTCCTGGCCTGATACATCTGTTTCATGTAATCCGGATCGATAGGGGACACGACCAGTCCTTGCCGTCCCGAATCCTGCACCAGGCCTTCGTGTTTAAGGAGCTGTAGTGCGTGACTTATCGGTTGCCGGGACACGCTCAGTTCCGCCGCCAACTCGGCTTGCCGAATTCGTTGCCCGGGCTTCAGCGTTCCAAGGGCGATCGAGGTCAGCAACTGCTCGAATACCTGATCAATGAACGGGGAGGTGTCTTCGATAGTCATGATTATTGAATTCCGTATTCCGAACTCGAATAATAGGCAGCGGTTTTTGGACTGTCAACGATTGTTGGCGCGAAAAACGCCGTAATTACGGGGTAAATGGCGGATTGGTCTTGAATTTTATTGCACGGCTCTGATGCAAAAACTTCAACGGGTGCTAGTTATATTGTTGTTTTAATAAATATTTCTTGGCCATTTCGAGATAAATATCTCAATTAACGTAATTTGGTCACTAAATTGGAATTCTGAATTTGGGGGCGCTCGGCGCAGCGCCTGTATTCGGCTGGAGCTTGACACGGAAACAGCGCTGATTCAGAGGCTGATTGATGATGCCCTGCGGGCAAGGTGATGGATGTCGCCCCCCTCAGAGTGCGACCACCAGCTGTTCCCAGGTGCGATGTACGTGGCGGCCCAGGCGCAACGCGCCTTCAGGGCTGGAGAAGTGCTCCAGAGCACGCTGTATTCGGCATGGCAGGCACTGGACTGAACAAGGTGGCAAGCAGCGTAGGCCGCTTCGGCGGTGTGGGCTGCTTGCCCTTGGCAGCAGCAGTTTTTTTGACAGACCCCGCTGGTCTAGGCTGCCGGCTTGCCGATATCCGGATTTCCACTCGCATCAAGCTGTACCTGGCGTACCGTGTGAATGATTTCCTCCAGCGGGCTGGGCTTCCACAGGAACGCTGAAAACAACTTCAGCGTAGCCCGGGAGTCCGTCAGCGGCGTGGCACTCAGCAAGACGATAGGGATGTGCCGATAACGGCCATCCGCCCTGAGCGCTGTGGCGAACGTCAGCCCATCCATGACCGGCATGCGCAGGTCCGTCAGGATGACGTCGACCCGCTGGCCCTCCATGACCGCCAATGCTTCAGCGCCTTGTCCGGCCTGGAGCACGCTATAGCCCTCCATCTCGAACACATCGGCGAGCAGGGACCTGACATACACATTGTCTTCGATCACCAGGATGGTAGCGGCAGCCGACTTCGGGTTCATGACAAGCCTACGAGCGAAATTGAATAAGACATATCTGCGCGGACCGAGGCATGGTTTGCCCATGCCCTTCCCGCACGATGGCGCGAATCAATGGAAAGTCGTCGCTCTGTGCGCATTGAAGCCGGCGCGTCCCGCCAGCTCATCATGCTCCTCGATGAAGAGCAGGAATTCCATGTGATTTCTGGCATTGACCCAGGTATCCATTGCCCGCGCATTCGGAATTGCCGATGAGCTGATGTGCTCGCCGATCAGGCCGCCGACCCAGCGCCGGATTTCGGCGCACTCCGCTCCCGCAGCATGCATCGCGACGAGGCAATTCCTTGTCGCCGCCCGGACCAGATCTCCTACGATCAGGTTGGCGCCAGCCATCTCCGCCAGTCTGGTCACGATCAACATGTACCGGCTGGCGATGTCTTGCGCATGACTATTTAGCATTTTTTCTTCCATGGGCGTCGTTATACGCCCCTGGAGAATTCATGCCATCAGGATAATCCTTAGCGCCTGCACAACATCGATCCTGCCCCTTCGCCCCCTCTGGGTGTTGCAGCTCAGGTAATTTCTGATACGTGATCCTTAACGGACAGTAAATAATGTTCCCATTGGACGTCACCGTGGAAGGGGGGTAGTTATGGACGTTTGTGCTATCAAGGTGGCGTCGAGATCGGCCAAGCGGTTCGTCATTGTCGTGTGTCTCATCATCGTCGGTCTGGAAGGCTGGTCCAGCTGGCACGAGCGCCGAACGGTGATCGAGGACTCGTTCCGGTCGACGGCCAACATGGCCGTGGCGCTTTCGCAGCATGCGGACCAGGCGCTGGACGAAGTCGATATCGTGCTCAAGGCCGCGCTGGAGCAGTCGATCAGTACCGGCAAATCAGCTGCCGACAGGACCCGGCTGCACAACTTCCTGGTCCAGAACGTCAGTGATGTCCCGCAACTGGCGGGGCTGTTCATCTATGACGAGAAGGGGGCCTGGGTCGCAACGTCGCAACCGATCCTCGAAACCCGGTTCAATAACAGCGACCGCGACTATTTCATCCACCACAAGGAGCAGCGCTTGAATACCGCCTTCATCGGCAAGCCCGTGCGCAGCAAGTCGACCGGCCATTGGGTGCTGACGATGAGCAGGCGCATCGACAAGCCCGATGGAAGCTTTGGGGGTGTTGTACTGGCGACGCTGGACATCAACTTCTTCGAGCGTTTTTATCACCAGTTCGATATCGGGAAGAAGGGGGCCATCCTGTTCGGCACCAATGCGGCCACCGTCCTCTATCGGCGTCCCCTGCTGGCCGATTCGATGGGCAAGGTATTGACCAACTCGCCCTTGTTCCAGCAGCACGTCAAGCTGGCCGATTCCGGTGCGGTCGAGATTCGCTCGACCCAGGATGGCGTGGTGCGGATCAACAGTTTCAAGCACCTGACCAATTACCCGCTTTTCATGATCGTGGCGGTGTCGAAGGACGAAGTGCTCCATAACTGGACGCGTCATGCCATCGAAAAGGCCGTCGGTATCAGCTTCCTGCTCCTGGCCGTCTGCTATGGCGGCAGCAAGATGGTGACCCAGGTTGCCCTGCGTGAGCGCGCACAGGCCGAGGCCGTGACCGCCCAGGAGAATCTGGAAAAGATGTTCCAGCTGCTGCAGGTGCAGTCGCGCCGGGATGGACTGACCGGCGCCATCAACCGGCGCTATTTCGACGAGTTGCTGGAGCTGGAAGTGGCGCGCTTCGGCCGTTCAGGTGGAGCGCTCTCGTTGCTCATGATCGATGTCGATCACTTCAAGAAATACAACGACAACTACGGACATGTTGCGGGGGACCAGTGTCTGCAGAAAGTGGCCACTGCCATCGCCGAGGCGGCCAGGCGCGAAGTCGATGTGGTGGCCCGCTACGGTGGCGAAGAATTCGCCGTCCTGCTGCCGGCATGCGGCCGGGCGGGCGCAACCGTTGTCGCCGAAAGAATCTGCGCCGCCGTCAGGGCACTGGCCATTACCCACCCCTCCAGTGAAGACGGCGTGGTTGGCGTCAGCGTCGGCATCAGCTCGATCGAGTCGGACAAGGGCTTCACATTCCAGCCCCGGGAAATCGTGGAGGTCGCAGACAAGGCGCTCTATGTCGCCAAGGAAAACGGGCGTGGAAGAGCGGTCTACCGGGAGTTCACCTACCGCCCGCCAGTGCTGGTCTGGTCGGCCTAGAGATGGCCCGATCCCGCGTGTTTCACCTGTAACTTTTCTGCGGCCCGATGCAACCGTGCCGTAACCAGCGCAGGCCAAGATGACTAGAACTCATTTCATAAATAGGCGCGAGTGCGAGCGAGTCCCGTTTGGGATGAAGTGCAAGGCGCGAATTTGGGTCAAGACTGGGCGTCTTGACCCAAATTCGTAACGCAGCAATTCGCCCAAACGGGGCCGCTCCCTCCGGGTTCTGTCCAGAAAGGGCGCTGGCCGCGTTGCGCTCCTTGCGTGTGGCACCGCCACACGACGCGTCGCGCGCCTTGCCAGCGCCCTTTCTGGGCAGAACGCATCTCACGACTATTTATGAAATGAGTTCTACCTATCGAAACCCCAGTCATCGGAGAACACCATGCGCTTCTACCTCTTCTACTTCGTCGCCGTCGTCAGCCTGATGGCCAGCACCGTGGCCGAAGCGGCGACTGCCGGCCAATATCACAGCCCGGATGAATGGTGGTTCTTCCAGGTCATGGGCGCCCTCGGCGGTTTCTCGTTCTAACTGATCAGACAAGGAGAACATCATGGCCGCAGCACTGCTCCACATCGCCAGCGAGATCTACACCCGGTTCGCACCCGCCCTCCAGGAGATGGTCGCGCATACGTTTTGAACGGGATTCGATGCAAGTGGGGAGGGGGCAGCCTTCCCTCCCGGGGCGACCGGATGCGCGTATCAGATGTCCAGCTGGAACTGCACCGGTTGCGCCTGTTCGGCCGCACCCGGCTTGAGCAGGCCGCTTGCCTTGACTCCCAGCAGGCGGATGGATTGGTCGAAAACGATGCGCTTGAGGCAATTGCCGGCGACCTTCCTGATCTCCCGTGCATCGGCCGTCGCCACCGTCAGCGTGGCATCGCGGGTCACGGTCGAGAAATCCTTGAAGCGCAGCTTGATCCCGACCTTGCGGCAGAGGTAGCCTTTGCGGTCCAGATCGGCCGCCACCTGCTCGCACAAGCGCGTGAAGATCGCGCCCAGTTCATTGCGGTCGCGGACGGCATCGAGATCACGTTCGAAGGTGGTCTCGCGGCTCATGGACACCGGTTCGGACTCGGTGACCACCGGTCGATCATCGATGCCATGGGAGACGCGATACAGCCAGGCGCCATAGCTGCGGCCGAAATTCTCCACCAGCCAGTCTTCCCGGCAGGCGGCCAGTTCGCCGATGGTACGGATAGCCAGCGTATCGAGCTTCCTGGCCGACTTGGGGCCGATGCCGTTGATCTTGCTCACCGGCATGGGCCAGATGCGATCCGGGATGTCCTCCATCGTCAAGATGGTGAAGCCGTCCGGCTTCTGGATATCGGAGCACAGTTTGGCCAGCAGCTTGTTGGGGGCAATGCCGACCGAACAGGTCAGTTGGGTGGCCTCGAAGACCGAGCGCTTGAACATCGCGACGATGTCTTCCGATGTTGCCTCCAGCGAGGAGATGTCGGTATAGATTTCATCGATGCCGACATCCTGGATGATGGGGCTGATGGCCCTGATGGCGTCCTTGAAACGGCGGGAATACTGGCGATACAGCTCGAAATTGACCGGCAACAGGATGGCCTCCGGCGCCAGACGCGCCGCACGCATGGTGGGCATGCCGGAATGTACGCCCAGCGCACGGGCCTCGTAGGTCGCCGTGGTCAGCACCCCCCGGCCGACATAATCCTTGAGCCTGGCGAATTCCAGCGTGCCATCCTCCAGCGCCTTGGGCGCGTGCGTCTGTCGCCCGCCGACGACCATGGGCAGGCCGCGCAGTTGTGGATAACGCGAAAGTTCGCAAGACGCAAAGAATGCATCCATGTCGATATGAGCTATGCGCCGCGCAGGGGACATGTTCTTCAGGGACCGAACTGCCAGGGTTCGTGATGGGGAAAGCCAGAAAAGCGGTGATTGTATCCAGAATCCGCTATTTCCTGCGAAAGCCGGCGTATCCCGTCCCACTCGTGCGGATGATCGTGTCCGGGCAGGAGGGGGGCGAAGAATACAGCGCGCCCCTTGCAGCAGAAAGCAGGCAGCTCATGGTAATTTGGCGGTTCAACCCGGCTTGTCGGCTCAGTTCGAATGCCCGCCGTCCGGGATCAATCAATCTGCCGTGAGGGATAACAAGATGGAGCGCTGGGTCGCTTATGCATTCATTTCGATGGCCTTCGCCGGTTTTACTTCAGTCATTGCAAAGCTTGGATTGACCGGCATCTCGGGCGACCTGGGGTTGGCGATACGGACCTGCTTCGTGTTCCTGTTCGTACTGCTGTTCGCAGGCGTCGTCGTACCGGCTTCGCAGCTGGAAGCGCTGACATGGAAGAATTTCTTCTGGCTCGGTCTCTCCGGGGTGACGACCGCCGGCTCCTGGATTTTCTACTACAAGGCGATCAAGATGGGCGACGTCTCGACGGTCGCGCTGATCGACAAGGGCAGCGTGATCGTGGCCGTCCTGCTGGCGTGGTGGATCCTGCACGAGGCGATCACCCCGGCCAAGCTGGCAGGGGCGGGTTTGATCGCGCTGGGCTTGGTAGTGATATCGCGGGGGTAATACGTGAAGGGGGAAATACTCGAAGAAGCCGGATCGTGGGCGGAGAGCGCGGCTGCCCATCCACTCCGAATGCTTCGCCCGTCCTGGCGTCAAGGCTTGGGCGTTTCAGGCTTGCCTGTCAGGGCGCCTTCCTCGACCAGAACGCCACCCCGACCGCTACGCTGGATCCCGGCCGGGGCATGCAGGGGCGGTTGCCCGCCCAGCGTACCTTCATGGCCTTTTTCTTCCTTCTCGAACTGCGTTACCGTCGGCGCCTCACCGGGGCGCACTGGTTGGTCTGTGCCCGCCTTGGCGGGATCACGTTGATTTTCTGGCCGATTTTCAAGCTGATTCATCGCTGCTCTCCTCAAGATAGTCCAGAGCGTTCACGATAGCGCCAGCGACCCACCGCGTGCATCAGGCAGGCTCGCAATCCCGCGTCAGCCAAGGCCTGACAAGGCTCATCATTGGGCAGCGTCCTGTTCCATGGCCCTTGTGCGTATCGTTTGCATGGCACGCAGGAGGAGCTCGCGCTCACTGGCGCTCAGCGCCTGCAGCAGATAGGCCTCGCGTTCTTCGACCATCGGCACGATCTTGCGGTAGAGCCTGCGCGCCTGCGCGGTCGGCTTGACGATGCGTGCACGCGCATCCTCCGGGCTGGGTTCGCGCAGGATCAGGCCTGCCGTTTTCATCCGGCCCAAGGCACGGCTGACCTGCATCTTGTCCAGTGAGGTATGGGGTACCAGATCACTGGCCTGCATCTGGCCCTGTTCGGCCAATGCGGCCAGGATGCGCCACTCGTCGCGGCTCAGGCCGAAGCGGTCGGCGTAGACCGAGGCGACCGAGCGACTGACGGCCTCGGCCAGTTGCGCCAGCTGGTAGGGAAAGAATGCTTGCAGTTTCATTCCGGCATGGTAACAGACGTTACCAAACCACCAAAGCCGGGCAGAGCTTGATGCAGATCAATTCCCGCTGCGAAGCTTGTCCATCGGTAGCGCCTGCGCGTTGACCGCACTCCTCATGCATCCATATAGTAACAATCGTTACTAATAAGGGCTGTGCCCGTCCGAGGAGATCCACCATGCATATCGATCGTATCCACCACGTCGCCTACCGCTGCAAGGACGCCAGGCAGACCGTGGAGTGGTATGGAAAATACCTGAACATGAATTTCATCCTGGCCATTGCCGAAGACCAGGTGCCCTCGACCAAGGCGCCCGATCCCTACATGCATGTGTTCCTGGATGCCGGTCAGGGCAATGTGCTGGCCTTCTTCGAGATTCCCGCCTCGCCGCCCATGGGGCGCGATGTCAATACACCCGCCTGGGTCCAGCACATCGCCTTCAAGGTCGACAGCGAAGTCACGCTGCGTGAGGTCATGCAGCGGCTGCAGGCCGATGGCATCGAGGTGGTCGGTATCACCGATCACACCATCTTCAAGTCCATCTATTTCTTCGATCCCAATGGTCATCGGGTCGAACTGGCCGCCGACTGTGCCACGCCGGAACAGTTGCAGCGGCTGGACGCGGTGAAATGGGACATGCTGGAAGAGTGGTCGCGCACCCGTCGCGCGCCCCGCCATGCCGCATGGATGCATGCGGATGAATTCAGTGAGCAGGCCCGCTGAAGCAAGCGGTCGTGACAACAATATTCCAAGGAGACTTCTGTGCAGAGCACCTATGCCTACCCACGCTTTACCTATCGGCAATCCGACGAGCAACGCGACGGCAAGTCGCAGCTTCATCCCGTGGTCATCATCGGCGCCGGGCCGATCGGCCTGACCGCCGCTCTGGAATGCGCCGCGCGCGGCCTGCCGGTGGTGGTGCTGGATGACAACGACACCGTCAGCATCGGTTCACGCGCGGTCTGCTATGCGCAGCGCCCGCTGGAGATATGGGACCGGCTGGGCGTGGCCAGGCGCATGGTGGACAAGGGCGTGAGCTGGCAGGTGGGCAAGGTGTTCTTCGAGGACCGCCAGGTCTATCGCTTCGACCTGCAGCCCGAGGCGGGGCACAAGATGCCCGCCATGATCAATCTCCAGCAATACTATCTGGAGCAATACATGGTCGAAGCCTGCCAGGCCCATCCCCTGATCGAGCTGCGCTGGAAGCACAAGGTACTCAACCTGAAGCAGGACGATCACTGCGCCACGCTGTCGCTGGAGACACCGGACGGCTTCTACCACACCCAGGCGGAATGGATCATCGCCTGCGACGGTGCCAATAGCGATACCCGCAGGATGGTCGGCGCAGCGTTCAGCGGGCAATTCTTCCAGGACCGCTTCCTGATTGCCGACGTCATCATGAAGGCCGGCTTCCCCGCCGAACGCTGGTTCTGGTTCGACCCGCCTTTCCATCGCGGCCAGAGCGTGCTCTTGCACAAGCAGTGCGACAACGTCTGGCGCATCGATTTCCAGTTGGGCTGGGATGCTGATCCGGAGGAAGAGAAGAAGCCCGAGAAGGTGATTGCGCGCATCCAGGCCATGCTGGGCAAGGACGCGGAGTTTGAACTGGAATGGGTCTCCGTGTACCAGTTCGCCTGCCGTCGCATCGACAACATGCGCTACCAGCGCGTGCTCTTTGCCGGTGACGCCGCGCATCAGGTCTCGCCCTTCGGCGCCCGTGGCGCCAATACCGGAGTACAGGATATCGACAACCTGGTCTGGAAACTCAAGCTGGTCATCGATGGCCATGCCCCGGTCAGCTTCATCGACAGCTACCACGAGGAGCGCGCCTGGGCGGCCGATGACAACCTGCGGCAATCGACCCGCTCGACTGACTTCATCACCCCCAAGAGCCCGGTGAGCAAGCTTCTGCGTGACGCCGTCCTGAGTCTGGCCGAGACCGAGGCGTTTGCGCGCACCCTGGTCAACAGCGGCCGCCTGTCCACGCCCACCCCCTACCGCGACTCGTCCCTCAACACCCCTGACAGCGCTTTCTTCAGCGCACACATGGCCCCCGGCACTCCCTGCGCCGACGCCCCCATCCTGCGCGATGGTCGCCCCGGGTGGCTGCTGGAAGAACTGGGAGAGGGCTTTACCATCCTGGTGTTCGCGGCCGAGGCGCCGGATCTGGTCATTGACGTTCCCGGTGTCGAGGTCAGGATCAAGACCATTGCCGCATCCGGCTCAGGCGCCGACCTGATCGACCTCGAAGGCATGGCCGCCCGTCGGTATGCAGCCCGTGCCGGCAGCACCTACCTGATCCGTCCGGACCAGCACGTGGCGGCCCGCTGGCACCAGGCCGATGCTGCCGCGATCACGGCGGCCGTGGCGCGCTGCGTCTGTCATTGTGTGGCGTAGATGACGGCGCTCTGGCGCTGGCGCTTGAGGTGGTACATGCCCTGGTCGGCGCGCGCCAGCAGTGCGTCGATGCTGCTGCCATCATCCGGGTAGCGGGCGTGGCCCAGGCTGGCGCTGATGCACAGCGCATCGGCGCCGATCTGGAAGGGCTGCGACAGCGCCTGATGCAGCTTGTCACGGATGATGCCGATGTCGCCGGCGGATACGATCTCAGTGAGCACCACGAATTCATCGCCGCCGATACGCGCAATGGTATCGGCGTGGCGCAGACTGTCTGACAGGCGGCTGGCGATCTGCATCAACAGCAGGTCGCCCGCCGCATGACCGTAGCGGTCATTGACCGTCTTGAACCCGTCCAGGTCCAGGAACAGCAGGGCGAACGCACCCTGTTCGCGCTCGGCGCGGGTGAGGGCGGAGCTGATCCGCTCTTCCAGCAGCAGACGGTTGGGCAGGCCGGTGAGGCCATCGTAGAGCGCTTGCCGGCGCAGGCTTTCATTGAGCGCGCAGGCCTGTCCCAACTGTTCGCTGAGATGCCGGCAGCGACGACGCGCATGCCGCAGCAGGCCACCGAAGATGCCCATGGCACCCAGGCAGGCGCCGCTGACGGCCAGTTGCCCGATCAGGGCCAGTTCGCTGTTATCCATCCCAAACATAGAAGACCGCACCTTCCTTCATTGCGACGCACATGAATCCCCGGCCATAGATGTTCCTGATCTCGAACCGGGTGTGGACGAGTTGCGCCAGCTTCTTCCGGATGCGATAGATGATGGTATCGATGCGATGAGGATCGAAAATCTCCGCCGTGATGTTGAGCGCATGCAGCAACTGTTCCGAACTGACCGGAAAGTGCGGACTGAGAAACAGTGTGGTCAGGATCGCGCATTCCTTGTCGCTCAGCGCCAGCCGTTCGTTATGCGGGCTGACCAGGGTCCCCTGGCGGCGGTACAGGCTCCAGGCTTCGGGAGGGCCACTGGTGGGCGCATGCCGGATATGCAGGCGTCGCATGAAAGAACGTATCGTCGCCAGCAATACGGAATCCCTGACCGGCTTGTGCAGGAAGTAGTCGGCGCCGTCATGCAATGCGTTTTCATGCGCCGCTTCACTGCCGTTGTCGGCAATGACGACGATGCCCAGCAGCGGGAATTTCTGGCGCAGGTCCGCCACCAGTGGACGCAAGCCGCTGGTGATCCGGTGCGTCTCGAGAATGAGGATGGCCGGTTTTTTTTTTGAACCTCGCCCTCCAGCTGCGACAGTGCCGCTACCGCCCTGACCGGAAGTCCACTTGCTTCAAGGACCTTCAGCACGCTCCCCGGTCCCGTGTCTGGATGCTCTACGATTAACACTGCCACGTCGACTCACATCCCCAAAATGAAACAGCCCTGATCTGTTATAGCGCTCTCAACGGATGAGTCTGATTATTGGTTACGTTATACCCGCTTTTGTAAGCGGGGAGATTCACAGAAAATCTCTTGAAAATTGCTATTTTGCAATAAATTGTCTTCCGTGTTCATGCCCGATGCGATGGCGTACAGGCCTGACGAAGCTCAAGACGGCGTGTGGGTGGGAGGGGGAGGGGGATGGGGATGCGCCCGTGAGCCGGATGCCCGGGGCATGACGTCATGCCCGCAGGAGAGCGGGCATGCGCGCAACGAAGAGGGGAGAGCGGGTGCGGGTGGTGCAGCGCGGTGGCCTTGCGGAGCACCGGCTGCGGTCATGCATTCATTCGATGTCCCGACCGAAATACTGGGCCACGTCACCCTCGGTCCAATCCTTGATGACGTCGCGCTCCAGCAGCACGCGATACTCGGAACGGACCTCGCCGGCTCCCAGCTGGATGGTGCGGTTTTCCAGCGTGTAGACGGTCTGGTGGATGCGGGTGGTCATCGAGACATGCCGGATGACGGCGCCGATTTCCGGCTCCTGCCGGTCGTCGTTGGCGGGAATGTCCATGGCGCGTCCTATTTCATCTGCGCGCGCCGGGACAGGATCTTCTCGATCTTCTCCTTCAGCGTGGCGGCGTTGAATGGTTTGACGATGTAGCCGTCGGCCCCTTCCTGGGCAGCCATGACGATGTTCTCCTTCTTGGCCTCGGCGGTGATCATCAGCACCGGCAGGTGAGCCAGCGCGGGTGAGGAGCGAATCTTCTTGAGTAGCGTCAGACCGTCCATGACAGGCATGTTCCAGTCGGTGAGCACGAAGGTGATATTGGAGGCGCCAGACTCCAGGATCTTCAGCGCCGTGGAGCCATCGTCGGCTTCCACGATCTTGGTGTATTCCAGTTCCTTGAGCAGACCGCTGACAATGCGGCGCATGGTCGAAAAATCGTCGACGACGAGAAAATGCTGGTCTGTATCTGCCATGTGACTTGTGCCTTGAGCGGTGAGGTATCTCCCCTCAGGTCAGCAAGATGCATGCCGGCAGGTGCAGCCGGCCAGACACCCGCGTCATCTCGACGATTCGGATGGGCGGTCACGGTCGTGCCAGCAAGTGCAGCCGTCGCCATGGCCGGTGGGCCAGAGGGGGGAGGGACGACGAAGCCTTTGTTATATCAGAAGTCAATTGGCCACCAAACCTGTGCGTAAGCGGGAAAGTGCCCGCTTTTTCCCCTTTACCAATCCGCTCGCATCGGCGTGCAATGCAAACCGTCGCTCCATGCACTGGGAGGTGTCTATCATGAAAGACGGTGTGTAATGCAAGCCGGCAGTCGAATCCGGCAGTTGTGCAAACGTGAATCCCTCCGGCTCAGTGCTTGCCCTGCATCGATGGGGTCGACCGAGCGCCAGGCCCATGAGCCGATAAGGCCGGACTCTACCCCTCTGTTCGGGATAGGGGGCGGTCGGCGTCCGACGTATCATCGCCTGCGCGCCGACGTGACCCCACTGGCCCCATTCCAATCCACACCAAGACTCACATGAATCCTCTCCGTCGTCTCCGCCTGGGTACGCGCCTGGGTGCCGGCTTTGCCGTTCTTCTCGCGTTGCTCGTCATCATCACCCTGGTCGGTGTCGTCCGCATGTCATCGCTGGACAACACCGCCAGCGAATTGAGCAGTCGCATCTATCCCAAGGTCAATGCTGCCCAGAAGATGCAGTACCTGATGATGAACATCGCCCGTTCGGCGCGCAACATCATCATCCTGAACGACCAGGCCCAGATGGCGAGCAACAAGCAATCCATCGACAAGGATCTGGTGGAATTCCAGAAGGCGCTGGACTATCTGCGCAGCAATGTGGCCACCGAAGAAGGCAAGCGTCTGATCAACGCGGTCGACGAAGCCAGCAAGAACTACTTTGCCTTCACCAGTGATGTCGTGGCGCTGGGCCTGAAGAACCAGGGAGAAGAAGGGCAACGTCTGCTGTTCGGTCCGCGCTACAAGACCCAGGGTGAGTTGCTGGAAGCCTTGCGCCAGCTGGTGACGCGGTACGAAGATCAGATGCGCGAGGCGACCACCGCCGCGCACGCCACCTATGTGAATTCGGCGGCCATCCTGATCATCTCGGCGGTCATTGCGATCCTGATCGGCCTGATCGCCGCCTTCATGATCAGTCGTTCCATCACCGTGCCGATGGCCGATGCCCTGGACGCTGCGCGCAAGGTGGCCAACGGCGACCTGACCAAGCACATCGACGATCGTGCTCCCGATGAAACCGGTGAACTGCTCGGCGCCTTGCGCGAGATGAATCATTCATTGGTCGATATCGTCGCCAGCGTGCGCACCGGTGCCGACACCATCGCCACCGCTTCACAGGAGATCGCGGCGGGCAACCAGGATCTTTCCTCGCGTACCGAACACCAGGCCAGTTCGCTGGAAGAGACCGCCTCGTCCATGGAGGAACTGACCTCCACCGTGCAGCAGAACAGCGCCAATGCCCGCCAGGCCGCCGAGATGGCGCAGGCCGCGTCAAACATCGCCGGCCAGGGCGGCGAGATCGTCGGGCAAGTGGTGGCGACGATGGACGACATCGACGCCTCCGCGCGCAAGATCGTCGACATCATCGGCGTGATCGATGGCATCGCTTTCCAGACCAATATCCTGGCCTTGAATGCGGCAGTAGAAGCTGCTCGCGCTGGCGAGCAGGGGCGCGGCTTTGCCGTGGTGGCTACCGAGGTGCGCAGCCTGGCACAGCGATCGGCTGCGGCTGCCAAGGAGATCAAGGTACTCATCGGCAATTCGGTGGAGAAGGTCGATTCTGGCGCGCAGCTGGTCAAGCAGGCTGGACAGACCATGCAGGAAATCGTGCAGAGCGTGGCCCAGGTCAATACCATCATCGGACAGATCAGCGCCGCGGGAGAAGAACAGCGCGCCGGTATCGAGCAGGTCCATCAAGCGGTGACGGCCATGGACGAAGTCACGCAACAGAATGCGGCGCTGGTCGAACAGGCCGCCGCTGCTTCGCGCGCCATGCAGGGGCAGGCCGGTGAGCTGGCCGAGCAGGTCAGCATCTTCCGACTGCCGGTACAGGGCGCTGCGCCGATGCGTTGATGCGTTGATTGGTCTTGGTCGATGTCTCCCGTGTTGATCGCGGGAGGGATCTGGACCAATAAAAAACGGCTGCCTGAATGAAGACGGGCAGCCGTTTTTTTTGCGCGCTCGTGAGGAATGACGAGAATGTCGCCATGCACCCGGGGTGGGGCGCTTGGAGGGGCGCAGAGGGATGTGAAGACTGGCGCGACCGGAACCGGTCGCGACCAGGTCGGGGCGTCTCCGCCCGGCCTTACTCTTCGCCGCGTGCGGCCAGATCGATGGCGCGCACGATGGCCACGGCTTTTTCGATCACTTCTGCCTGGCTGCTCACGCGCATGCTTTTCTTGAGATGGTGGATGTCATCCCGGGTCTTGCGGCTCACCGGAACGTTGAGGAAGCCGTCGGGCTCGACCAGAAAGCGAGGCGGCGTCGCGGTAACGGTTTCAGGTGTCTTGGAACGTCTGGGCATGGATCTCTCCCTTTTGATTGGTCTGGATGACGGCAGCGGAGTGCCTGCGGCAATATAACTGCGAACTGAAAAATATTAGAACTTATTTTTTCGATTTTACGTTTTTTCCTCGTCTTCTCCTAATTGGCGAGAATGCGAAGCTGATCTATAGCGCCACCGCAACATCGCAGGAAACAGAAAAGACCAGGCTTGCTGCAACTGCGTCATGAAGATGATTTTCATTACCGTGGCAGCGGTCCGGCCAGTTTGAAACTTTAGTTTTCGTATGATCAGCTGCCCGCCCGTGTTGGACTATTCCTAGTTGGAATCGGCTGTACCGGGCAGCTTTTGTCAGGAAAGGATGGGCGCTTGCTGAAATTGCGGAAACCTAATATTTTTTCCTGACCTGCAGCTGTTTTTTGCCTGGCCCGGACTTCACGAGAAGGGTGGGGCGAATCCGGATCGCAGGCAAGAGCGGGCATGGTAATTGCATCAGTACGGAGGCGTCCTGTGCGCTGCCCGATAGGGGTGGATGCGCATCGCAGGGGACGGGACATCGGGGTATTTTCTAAGTTAGACATCGCCTGCATCGCCACGAGTGATACCAAAACAGGCGCCCCCTGTTTGCCCGTCAGCATGGATCATCAATTCAACGACAACAAGGGAACCACCATGAAGTTCGTCAAGACCGCAATCGCTGCATCCCTGGGCCTGATGGCCGGTTTGGCCGGATCGGCCCATGCCGACAACCTGGCCGACATCCAGAAGGCCGGGGTGGTGAAGATCGGCGTGCCACAGGACTTCGCGCCCTATGGCTCGGTCAATTCCGACTTGCAGCTGCAGGGGCTGGACATTGAAGTGGCCAAGCTGGTGGCCAAGGGCATGGGTGTCAAGGCCGAGCTGGTGCCGGTCCCCATCTCCAGCCGCATGGCCTTCCTGCAGACGCACAAGATCGACCTGATCATCTCGACCCTGGGCAAGAATGCCGAGCGCGAAAAGGTGATCGATTTCTCGCAGGGCTATGCGCCCTACAACAACAGCGTCTTTGGCGTGGCCGCCATCAAGGTGGCCGGTCCGGCTGACCTGGCCAACCAGACCGTGGGCGTGGCGCGCTCCACCTTCGAAGACCTGATGCTCACCGACAGCGTCCCCAAGAGCACCGTCATCAAGCGCTATGAAGACAACAACGGCCTGATCTCGGCCTACGTCTCGGGCCAGGTCCAGATCGTCGGCACCGGCGACTTCGTGGCCTATGCGCTGGCCGAGAAGACACCCAACAACAAGCCGCTGCTCAAGTACATCATCAATGTCTCGACCTGTTATGTCGGCATGAACAAGGGCGAGCCCGCACTCATGGCCAAGGTCAACGAGGCCCTGACCGCCTCCAAGAAGAGTGGCGAGCTCAATGGCATCGTCAAGAAGTGGCTCAACGTGCCGCTGCCGGAAAAGATCGCCACCACCTACCAGTAAGAAGCATGATCCGGTCCGCATCGCGGGCCGGTACTGGTCCTCTGCACTGCGCGCCGCGTCCTGCGGCGCTGCGCTCCCCACTCCCCACTCCCCACTCCCCACTCCCCGCTCTCCACGTTCCTGCCTTCCGCCCCGCCCAGGCTGCGTTCCCGGCCACTGCTGTCGCAGGCAGGTACGTTTCTTGCTGGAAAAATGACAAGCGGCAACCTCGGGGGCGGCCGCATGCACCATTACTGGGGAATCATCATGAAGGTCTTTGGGAACCTGCGTATCGGCAGCCGTCTGGCTGGCGGTTTCGCGCTGGTATTGGCGTTGTCCATCCTGATCATGGGCATTGGCGTCTGGCGCCTGCAGGTGGTCAGCAATGTCACGCAGGACATGGTCAGCCAGTCGGTGCGCAAGGAGCGCCTGATCTCGGGCTGGTATGGCAACCTGCGCGCAGCCATCCTGCGCACCATCGCCATGTCGCGCAGCACCGACCTCACGCTCAACAATTATTTCCTCAACGAGGAACTGGCTTCGGTCAAGGAGAGTGCCGATTTGCAGAAGGAACTGGTGCCGATGTTCGACACCGCCAATGAAAAGGCACTCTACGCCGAGATCGAGGGCATGCAGAAAGATTACAAGGCGATCACCCTGAAGATGATGGACCTCAAGTCCACCGGCGAACAGGACGCTGCCAACAGCGTGCTGATCCAGGAGTTCATGCCGCTGTCCAAGAAATACCAGGTCGCCATGCGCAAGCTGCAGCAGGCCGAGCAGGCCGAGATCGATGACGCGGCCACCAACATCGTCGCGCTGGCCGCGCGCAGTCGCATCCTCTTGATGGTGCTGGAGGCGGCTGCGCTGGTCTTTGGCGTGCTGTGCGCCTGGCTGCTCACGCGCAGCATCGTGCGCCCGCTCAAGCAGGCCGTGGGCCTCTCGCAGCGGGTGGCCGCAGGTGACCTGACGGCACAGATCAGCGTCACCTCACGCGATGAGGTCGGCCAGTTGCTGGCCTCGCTGCAGGACATGAACACGCGCCTGCGCGACCTGGTCGCGCGGGTGCGGCATGGCACCGACGCCATTGCCACGGCATCAGGTGAAATCGCCGAGGGCAACCAGGACCTGTCGGCCCGCACCGAGCAGCAGGCCGGCGCGCTGGAGCAGACCGCCTCGGCCATGGAAGAACTGATTTCCACCGTCCGCACCAATGCCGACAATGCCCAGCAGGCCAGCCGCCTGGCGGCCTCGGCTGCCGGCATTGCCGGCGAGGGCGGGGTGGTGGTGGGGCGTGTGGTCGATACGATGGACGCGATCAACGGCGCGTCGCGCAAGATCGTGGACATCATCAGCGTGATCGACAGCATTGCCTTCCAGACCAATATCCTGGCCTTGAATGCTGCCGTGGAAGCGGCGCGCGCCGGCGAGCAGGGGCGTGGCTTTGCCGTGGTCGCCTCAGAAGTGCGCAGCCTGGCGCAACGTTCGGCGGCAGCGGCCAAGGAGATCAAGTCACTCATCGACGATTCGGTGGACAAGGTCAGTGCCGGCAGCACGCTGGTGGAACAGGCCGGTGCCACCATGTCGCGCGTGGTCCAGAGCGTGGAGCAGGTCAATGCCATCGTCAACGAGATCAGCGTGGCCAGTACCGAGCAGAGCGAAGGTATCCAGCTGGTCAATGACGCCGTCGCGCAACTGGACGACATGACCCAGCAGAACGCCGCACTGGTGGAACAGGCAGCAGCTGCCGCGGCTTCCATGCGGGGTCAGGCAGGGGAATTGACGGAACTGGTCAGCGTGTTCCGGGTAGAGGGGCAGGCGGTGATCACGCCAGCGGGTGGGGCTGATGAGTCCGACGAGCCTGGCGCTTCTGCCGGAGGTCGCCGGCTTGCCTTGTTCTCCCGTCGTCGGCCGCTGCTGACGGCGTGAGAGATGCTAGCGAGGGTAATGTCGATGATGCAAGGGAGGTAGAACATCGCAGGGCCTGACGGGACGCCCTCATGGTCGTCCCGTCGCCTGCCGTGGCGGCTTGCTCTTACTGGAAGGTCGTTGCCATCTTGGTCGGCAGCGGCACATTGAGCCACTTCTGCACGATGCCATTGAGTTCGCCGCTCTTCTTGGCGGCGGTCAGCACGTCATTGACCTTGGCCAGCAGGGCGGCTTCGCCCTTGTTGAGGCCCACGCTGCAGCTGGACTCGTTGATGATGTACTTGAGCACGGGCTTGTTGTCCGGCGCTTTCTCGGCCAGTGCATAGGCCACGAAGTCACCGGTTCCCACCAGTTGCACCTGGCCCGAGACATAGGCCGAGATCATGGCGTTGTTGTCTTCGTAGCGCTTGATGGTGGCGCTCTTGGGGGCGGTGTCGGTCAGCTGCAGATCCTGGAAGGTGCCACGGGCCACGCCCACGGTCTTGCCGGCCAGGTCGGCCGGGCCGCTGACCTTCACTGCGGCCACGCCGAAGACGCTGTTGTTGTACGGCGCATAGGCTTGCGAGAAATCGATGACCTTTTCACGCTCGGCATTCTTGCCCAGCGTCGAGATGACCAGATCGGCCTTGTGCGTCTGCAGGTAGGCGATGCGATTGGCGCTGGCCACCGGAACCAGCTGCACCTTCACGCCCATTTTCTGCGCGATCAGTTTGGCCACGTCGATGTCCAGCCCTTGCAATTGCAGGTCGGCGTTGACCGAGCCGAAGGGAGCGAAATCCTGCGGCACGGCGATGCGCACGGTGCCCGACTTCTGGATATCGGCCAGTGCGTCGGCGTGGGCGGTATTGACGGCCAGTGACAGCAGGGCCAGGGAAACGGCCAGGGCCGGTTTTGCAAACTTCATGGAAACCCCTTGAAAAATAGATGCGTCTGGAGCTTTCCCAATTGCAATGAGCGTGCCAGACGCTATGGACAGGTAATCGGCCGGAATTGAATCGGTAATCGACCCGGAAGCGGCTGATCGGGGATGATACGCCAGGATGCCCTTCCTGGGCGGGTGTTCATGGGGCATGGAAGGGACGAACTTGGGGCGGGGGTTCACCAAGTTCGGGCTTGTCTCATTGATTGATAATCGACAGATAAGCGACCGCCCAGGGGCGGAAATCCAAAAAATTCCGAATGCCGGATGAAAATGCCCCGCTTTTGCCAGCTGCCTTGCCTGTTCGACTAGGATGGCGCCTGTTCTTTCGCGAAGTTTCTGTTTAACGGAAACTGTTTGGCGGTATAAAATCATCCCAAAAATGATCCTTTCATTTTCTTGCGCAGATACTGAATCTCTGTTCCATAGCTTGCCGGTCAAGCGATTCAGGAATATCGAACGCGTGGCGCGCCGCAAACTTCTGATGATTCACGCTGCTTCTGCATTGTCGGTGCTACAGGTGCCTCCAGGTAATCATCTTGAATCATTGCGCGGAAACCGGAAGGGGCAATACAGCATTCGCATCAGCGGCCAGTGGCGAATTTGTTTTCGTTGGACCGCTGAAGGCGTACACGACGTTGAAATCGTCGATTACCACTAGGAGTGCACGATGACGAAGAAACTGGACGAAATTCATCCAGGTGAAATCCTGCTGGAAGAATTCATCAAGCCCATGGGGATGACGGCGGCGCGCGTGGCGGCCGATATCGACGTGCCGGTGTCGCGTATCAGTGAAATCGTACGTGGCAAGCGGCCTGTCACTGTTGATACGGCGGTACGCCTGGGCGTCTACTTCAGGATGGATCCCAAATTCTGGCTCAACCTGCAGGCCGAATACGATTTGCGGATCGCTCAACGTGAACTGCTGCCGATCATCAAGACTCGTATCCGTCCCATGATGGTGTCCGGTGCGTGAGCCGAACACATCGCTGCCCGCTGCGAGCGGATTTGTTTGATATGCCGCAAGGTTGACGGGCGGGGCGGCTCCTACCATAGATTCATTTGAAATGAACCTTATGGAGGAGGCGCATGAAATCAGTCCACAGGCTCTGGCGTTGGCTGGGGCTTATCTTTGTCCTGTCGTTCGGGATACTGGGTTTTCTCGGCTACCAGATCCATCTGCAGGCGCCGCCCATTCCCAAGACCGTGATGTCGTCCGAGGGCGAGCTGCTCTACACGGGCGAGCAAATCCAGGCCGGGCAACAGGCCTGGCTGTCGGCCGGTGGCCAGCAGATCGGTACCGTCTGGGGCCATGGTGCCTACGTCGCGCCGGACTGGTCGGCTGACTGGCTGCATCGTGAAGCGCTGGCGCTGCGGGAAATATTGCTTGAGCAGCGCGGCGCAGGGCTTGTCGGCACGCAGGCAGCTTCTACATCATCTCCGACGTCTTCATCCACAGCTGCCCTTGATGCAGCAGTGCGCGATGAAATGCGCCATAACGGCTACGATGCGGCCACCCAGGTACTGACCGTCTCCCGCCAGCGGGCACAGGCCATCCAGGCCACGGCGGCGCATTACGAGGGCCTGTTCGGCAGCGACCCGGCGCTGCAGCCGCTGCGCGAACAATACGCCATGGTGGCTGGCAGTCTGCCCGAGGCCAACGATCGCCGGGCGCTGGGCGCGTTCTTTTTCTTGTCTTCCTGGGCTGCTGCGACCGACCGGCCTGGTCAAACCGGTCTTTCCTATACCAGCAACTGGCCGCATGAACCGCTGGTGGGCAACAAGATGAGTGTGTCCGCCGCCATGTGGTCCATGGCCAGCATCGTACTGCTCATTGCCGGGATTGCTGCCATGGTGTGGTTCCATGGTGGCCAGAAGCACGCAGAGCAGAGCGTGTTGCCCAAGGTCGATCCCTTCCTCGATGTGGTGGCCACGCCGTCCATGAAGGCCACGCGCAAATATTTCTTTGCCGTCATCGGCCTGCTCCTGCTGCAGATCGGCATGGGCGCCATCACGGCCCACTATGCGGTGGAAGGCGAAGCCTTCTTCGGCATCCCGCTGGCGCAACTGCTGCCTTATGTTGTCAGTCGCACGGTCCACACACAGGTCGGCATCTTCTGGATCGCCACGGCCTGGCTGGCCACGGGCCTGTATATCGCGCCCTTGCTGTCGGGGCGGGAGCCGCGATTCCAGAAACTTGGTGTCGATGTGCTGTTCTGGGCGCTGATCGCCATCGTGGTCGGCTCGACCGCTACCGGCTGGATCGGCAGCCTGCAGCACGCCGGGGTCGACTTCAGCTTCTGGATCGGCAACCAGGGCCTGGAGTACACCAGCATGGGCCGGGTCTGGCAGATCCTGTTGTTCGTCGGTCTGCTGTTCTGGCTCCTGCTGCTGGGACGCGCGCTGTGGCCGGCCTTGAAGACGCCCTCCGAAAGCCGCGGCCTGATCGCCATGGTGTTCCTGTCGGCTACCTGCATCGGCGGTTTCTACGCCAGTTCCCTGATGTGGGGCCAGCATACCCATTACTCGATGATCGAATACTGGCGCTGGTGGCTGGTCCACCTCTGGGTGGAGGGTTTCTTCGAGGTATTCGCTACCGCGGTGGTCGCCCTGATCTTCACCCGTCTGGGCCTGGTGCAGACCGCCAGCGCCAACCGCGCCATCGTTGCCGAGACCATTGTCTTCCTGTTCGGCGGCATCCTGGGGACCCTGCATCACCTGTACTTCACCGGTACGCCGACCTCGGTGATCGCCGTGGGCGCGGTGTTTTCCGCACTTGAGGTCGTGCCGCTGGCCATGATTGGCCTGGAGGCGGTACAGACCTATCGGCGCGCCCAGGGGGCCGCCTGGATGCGCGCCTACAAGTGGCCCATCCTGTGTTTCGTGGCGGTCGGTTTCTGGAATACCGTAGGCGCCGGCGTGCTCGGTTTCGCCATCAATCCGCCAGCCTCGCTGTACTACGTGCAAGGCCTGAACATGACCCCGGCACATGGCCACGCCGCCCTGTTCGGTGTCTACGGCATGCTGGGCATCGGGCTCATGCTGTTCTGCCTGCGTGGCCTGTATGCACGGGAGCGGCATGCCGATGGGTGGCTCAAGCCCGCCTATCTGTGCCTGAACATCGGCCTGGCAATGATGGTCTTCATGTCCTTGCTGCCGGCCGGCATCTACCAGGCCTGGGCCAGCATCGACCGCGGCATGTGGTTTGCACGCTCACCCGAGGTGCTGCATTCCAGAGTCATGGAAACACTGGTCTGGCTGCGTGTGCCAGGTGACATCGTCTTTGCCGCAGGTGGGCTGATGCTGGCATGCTACGCCATCGGCCTGCTGCGTCGGCCCGGCCGTCATGCTGCCAGGAGCGCTGCGGCGGTCCCCTTGAAAAAAGCTTGAGACATCATCAGGAGCATTGCCCATGAAACTGACCCAGTTCACCGACTACAGCCTGCGCGTGCTGATGTACCTGGCCACGCAACCGGAGCGGCGCGCCACCATCGCCGAGATTGCCACCACCTTCGCCATTTCCGAAAGCCATTTGACCAAGGTCGTGCATTTCCTCGCGCAGCAGGGCTGGCTGGCCACCATCAGGGGCAAGGGCGGTGGAATGAGCCTGGCGGTGCCGCCGGCCGGGATCGTGATCGGCCAGGTCGTACGTGCCACCGAAGGGCCGGCCGTTCCGGCAGAGTGCTTCGGTCCGCATCCGGATCATTGCGTGATCGTCGATGCCTGCCGGCTCAAGGCGGCGCTGCAGAAGGCGGCCCAGGCCTTCTATGCCGTGCTGGATGAATACACCCTGGCCGACATCACACGCAACCGCAACGTATTGCTCCAGCTCCTTCAACTCCCGCCGGTGCGTGCGGCCTGAGGGCCGCTGTCCGGCGTCACCTTTTTCGCTTGCCATGGCTGCCATCACCGATGTTTCCGCTCCATTCCCTTACGACGGTCCGCACGCACTGCAAGGCCCGATACAGCAGGCCCTGACACGCGTGATAGACCCCGAGCTGGCGCTGTCCATCGTCGATGTCGGACTGATCTACAGTGTGCGCGTGGCCGATGGTGTGGCGCATGTCGAGCTGACGATGACCAGCCCGGCCTGTCCTTTGTCGGAGGTCGTGCTCGATGATGCCCGCACAGAGATGCGCAAGGTACTCCCCGCCGGCCATGGGCTGGATATCCAGCTGGTCTGGGAGCCGCCCTGGGAGCCGGCCCGGATGAGCGCCAAGGCACGTCATCTCATGGGGTGGTGAGATGCCCTCCGCGGTCGTGATTGCGCGCTTCAGCGTTGCCATCGCCCTGGTCGGCATGCTGGTGTGCGCGGTATTGGGCGGGCTGTTGCGGGCCGGTTCGCTGCCCCCTTTGCCTTACGGCAGTCAGCTGATCGGGCAAAGCGCCGGCTTGCATGCCGTACTGATGCTGCCGGTCTTTCTGGGGAGCGTCATCGCCATCGAGCGTGCGGTGGCGGTACGTCTTCGGTGGGCATATCTCGCTCCGTTGTGTTGCGTGGCGCAGGGCCTGCTGCTCCTGGCGACCGAGGGCCAGCAGGCCTTCCCCTGGATAACTGCTCTGGGCGGCGCGGCGTCGCTGTGCTTCGTGGCGGTCAGCGCGCTGTTGCTGGCGCGCCAGCCGGCCACGCATACGATGCTGATGTTGATGGCTGCCCTGGCATGGCTTGGCGGGAACGTGGTGCAGGCATCGCAACGCGACGTCAACGTCGCACTGCTTTGGTGGTTCGCCTTCGTGGTGCTGACCATCACGGCGGAACGTCTGGAGATGTCGCGCCTTTTGCCCAGGCACCCGGTATCGCGCCCGCTCTTGCTGTCGGCCCTGCTGTACCTGCTGGCGGCGCTGGTCACGGCACTGGTCGATCTGCGTATCGGACTGCTGCTTTTCGGCATCGCGCTGCTGACGTTGGCAGGGTGGCTCTGCTGCTTCGATGTCGCCCGACGGACTGTGCGGTCGCGGGGCCTGAGTCGTTACATGGCCGTGTGTCTGTTGAGCGGCTATGGCTGGCTGATGGTGTCGGGTCTTGGGTGGATCGGCCTCGGGCTGGAGTGGGGTGTGCATCCCGACGCGGGCCTGCCGCTACGCGATGTCGCGTTGCATGCACTCGGACTGGGTTTCATCTGGAGCATGGTGATGGCGCATGCACCGGTCATCCTGCCGGCGGTTGCCCGCGTGAAGGTGTTGTATGGCCCGTGGTTCTATGGGCCGCTGATGGTCATGCATGCCTCCTTGCTGTTGCGTTGTGGCGGCGGATGGTGGCACGCCGATCTGCTTGCCTCGGGCGCTTCGCTCAACGCAATTGCCATTACCTCGTTTGCACTGACGATGCTGGCCTCAGCATGGGCCTGGCGCTACCGGCACCATGGGGTCACTGCTGATACCGTTTGACCTGCCTCAATCCAATCTCGGTTGCGCGTTCTTAACATAAAGATTCATTCCTAATGAATGTTTATAGGCGCCGACCCTCGACGCCTCACCAAGGAGAACGTCGTGAGATTGAATATCAGGAAAGCGCTCATCCCCGCATTATTGGTACTGGGCCTCGCCGTCACGCTGCCGGCTACGACCGCGACCCCAGCGACCCCAGCGACTCCGGTTGCGGCCAAGCCGGTCCAGGTCGGCAAGTCTGGCAAGACCGGCGACTTCGGGCCGCCGCAGGGTGCACCCATCCGTGCTGTGCTCACCAGCCCACCGGAAGTGCCGCCACCCACCAACCGTAATTACCCGGCCAAGGTGATCGTCGATCTGGAAGTGGTGGAGAAGGAAATGCAGATTTCCGAAGGCGTCTCCTATACCTTCTGGACCTTCGGCGGCACCGTGCCCGGCAGCTTCATCCGCGTGCGCCAGGGCGATACGGTGGAGTTCCATCTCAAGAACCATCCCGACAGCAAGATGCCGCACAACATCGACCTGCACGGCGTGACCGGACCCGGTGGGGGTGCCGCCTCCAGCTTCACCGCGCCGGGTCACGCGTCGCAGTTCAGTTTCAAGGCCCTCAACGAAGGCCTCTATGTCTATCACTGCGCCACCGCGCCGGTGGGCATGCACGTAGCCAATGGCATGTACGGTCTGATCCTGGTCGAGCCTCCGCAGGGCTTGAGCAAGGTCGACCGCGAGTATTACGTCATGCAGGGCGACTTTTACACTACCGGCAAGTATCGCGAGAAGGGCGTGCAGCCGTTCGACATGGAAAAGGCGATCGACGAACGTCCGACCTACGTGCTCTTCAACGGTGCCGAAGGTGCGCTCACCGGCGACAAGGCCATCACCGCCAAGGTCAATGAAACCGTGCGTCTGTTCGTCGGCAACGGTGGTCCCAACCTGGTATCCAGTTTCCACGTGATCGGTGCCATCTTCGACAAGGTGCAGTTCGAAGGCGGCTCGCTGGCGCAGAAGAATGTGCAGACCACGCTGATTCCGGCCGGCGGCGCCGCCATCGTCGAGTTCCGTACCAAGGTGCCGGGCAGCTACGTGCTGGTCGATCACTCCATCTTCCGGGCCTTCAACAAGGGCGCCTTGGCCATCCTCAAGGTCAATGGCGCGGAGAACAAGGCCATCTATTCCGGCAAGGAACTGGACTCGGTCTACCTGGGCGACCGTGCCCAGCCCAATCTGGCCGCCGTGACCACGGCCACCGCCAACGCCGCAAGCGGCAAGCTGACGCTGCAGGATCAGGTGCAGGCCGGCAAAGCCCTGTTCGCAGGTACCTGCTCGGTGTGCCACCAGAGCAATGGTGCAGGCTTGCCGGGCGTGTTCCCACCGCTGGCCAAGTCCGACTATCTCACCGGCGGCTATGATCGCGCCATCAAGGCCGTGCTGCACGGGCTCAGCGGCAAGGTGGTGGTCAATGGCACTGCGTACGATTCGGTCATGCCGCCGATGAACCAGCTCAATGACGACGAGATTGCCAACATCCTGACCTACGTGGCCAATGAATGGGGTAATCCCGGTGGGCGCGTTTCCACCGAGGAGGTCAGGAAGCTGCGTGCCAGCAAGCCCGCCGAGGCTGCCAAGGCCGACCATTGAGCCATTCCGTGATCAGTGCGAGGGGGCGCGAGATGATCCGCGTCATCGTAGCGGCCGCCCTGCTGGCTCAGTTCGGCATGCCGGGGCAGGCCCATGCTCAGGGGGACGATTATGTGCGGGTGTCGGCCGGCACGCTGGTCAGCGTACTGGCCGGTGACGCCGACCGCGGGCCGGTCCCGGTGACCGCCTTCGACATGCGCATCCTGCCGGTAAGCCAAGACGCGTTTCGCGCCTTCGTGATCGCGCACCCGCAGTGGCAGCGTGGACAGGCGGTCCGAGCGTTTGTCGACGGTGGCTACCTGAAGGACTGGGCCACGCCGGAGCACCCGATGGAGGGCGCTGCCAGCGCGCGGCCGGTCGTCAACGTCAGCTGGTTCGCGGCGCAGGCCTATTGCGAAGCCGAGGGCGCGCGCCTGCCGACCTGGCAGGAATGGGAATACGTGGCCGCCGCCGATGCCAGTCGCCACGATGCCCGCGCCGATCCGGCGTGGCGCGCCCGCATCCTCAACTGGTATGCCCGCCCGGTCGGCGGCGGGCCTGGCGACGTGGGAGGCGAGGCCAATTTCTATGGTGTACGCGACATGCATGGTCTGATCTGGGAATGGGTGGACGACTTCAACGCCTTGCTGGTCAGCCCTGATAGCCGCTCGGCTGATGACCCCGACAAGCTCCAGTTTTGCGGCGCCGGCGCCATCAACCTGCAGCAACGCGACAACTATGCCGTGCTGATGCGTATCGCACTGCTGTCGTCCCTGGGCGCCGCCGACAGCACCAGTAGCCTGGGCTTTCGCTGTGTACGCCCGATTGCATCCAAGGAGAAGTCATGAAAATCCCAGCATTGCCAGCACTACTGGCGACCATGGCATTCATTGTTGGTGCGCTCACCGGCGGCACAGTGATGGCCGCAGCCCCGGAGGATCATTCCGCGCCAGCCTCTTCACGTCCGCCGGGGACAGTCGCAGCGGCCTTGCCCGGTGATTCGGTGTACCAGCTCGATGCCCGCTTTACCGATCAGGATGGCAGACCGTTCAGCCTGGCGCAAAGGCGCGGCCAGCCGATGCTGGTCGGCATGTTCTACACCTCGTGTGAATTCGTTTGCCCATTGCTGGTGGAGGCGCTGCGTAATACGGAGGCAGGACTCACGGCGCCGGAGCGTGCCAGGCTCAGCGTGCTGCTGATCACCATCGATCCCGTGCGCGACACGGTGGCTGTCCTCAAGCGTACCGCCGGCCAGCGCGAGATTGATTCGCCCCGCTGGACCCTGGCCCGCAGCGACGTCGCCACCACGCGCAAACTGGCGGCGATATTGGGATTGCAGTACCGGGCCCTGCCCAATGGGGATTTCAATCACAGCACTGACCTCATCCTGCTGGATGCAGAGGGGCGTGTGGCGGCCCGCACCAAACAGCTCAGCGGCATCGACCCGGAATTCTTGAGGAAGGTGAAGCTAAGCGCACAGTAGTGTCAGTGGTGGCAGATCGACCGGACGATCAACGCATGATGAGTCGATCCCGCAGCCACAGCGTATCCAGGCAGGGCCGCCCTTCATCACCATCGCCGCCGATGAGGACCAGGCCGTCGCCGACTTCGATGCTGATGCCGTTGGCACGGGGGCAGGGCAGGCTGTCCAGATAATTCCACTGCCGGTCCTGGAGGACGAAGATGTTGGCCAGCCATTTCCTGCGCAGTCCTTCATGGGCGAAATAGTCGCCGCGGGCGTAGCGTTCCCAGGCGCCGGCAAAGTGCGTTCCGCCGGCGACCACGGTCATGTTCCCGATGCGACCGCCGAAGCAGCCACCGAAGCCGTCGTTGACCGGCACCGCGTGCGACGCTTGCCACTGCACGCCGGCAGGGCCCAGCCGGCCATGCTTGATCGTGCTGGCATTCAGGCCGGGTTTGACTTCACCGCCCAGCAGATAGAAATTGGCGCCATCGCGGACCACAGCTGCCTTGCAGTGACCGTGGTGGGGCTGGGTTCCCATGCTGTGCCAGGTCATGGTGAGCAGGTTCAGGGCCCAGGTCTCGGCGTTCCAGTTGAATCTGGCGATGGGCCGGCTCATATAGCGCACGGTGATGCCCTCGCGGTCCCTTTCTTCGGCCGTTTCCAGGTCGCGGTGGAAAGCATCGAACTGCTCCCGATGGTAGCCACCGAAGAACAGCAGGGTGCTTGCATTGACTGCGATAGCAGCGGCGCCACTCAAGCCCACCGGCAAGACCGTGTTCAATTGCTCCCAGCGGTCGCTGGCGTGCAGGTAGCGGTAGGCCGTGTCGAATTGCGTAGTGACGGCAGCCGGTGATGCCTTGCCGAAGCCGCCGAACACGTAGACTGCATCGCCAGCGGCAATGACGACTGCGCAGCGCGGTGGCGGCCCGGGGAAATCGGCGCAGCGTTCCCAGTGATGGCCGGGAAGGGACAGGTCCAGGCAATACCAGCGATGACCCGCGCTGCCCAGGCCGGCATAGATGGTCTGGCCCACCCGCGCACCGCCGCCGTCCACGCACTCGCCCGGCAGGGCCGGCAGGTGCGTGGTGATGATCTGGTGGAGACGAGGAGGGGGCTGGGTGGGCATGGATTCTGTTTCTTGGACATGTCATCGGAATGCCGGATGCAAGGTAAAAGTGCTCACCTCCCCGGTCAATGAGAAAAGTCCTAAAAATCGAATCCGTGTGCGTGCTTGTGAAAATGGAAACGCCCCCGTCGTTGGCCGTCTGGGCGCGATGGCGTTGATCGTGAGTGATCCGTATGGAGCGCGAAAGCTCAGGCCGGGAGCGATCTCAGGCCTGGAGCGATACGCGAGAGGCAGGTCGGGGAAGAGGGAGGCAAGCGCGCCAGTGCCACGTCAGGCCGGGCCGCGTCAGGCCGGCAGCGCCGCGGCAAGCTCGCAGGCCAGCACCTGCCGCACGGCGGCGACCACGTAATCGATCTCCGCTTCGGTGGTGCCGCGTCCCAGTGAGAAGCGCACCGCATTGCGTGCCACTTCCGGCGAACGGCCGATGGCCAGCAACACGAAAGAAGGTGCGGAGGCAGCCGAGTTGCAGGCCGAACCGGCCGATACCGCGATGCCCAGCAACTGGCTGGCCAGCGTGCCATAGCGGGTGGGCGGGAAGCTCACGTTCAGGTTGTGGGGTACGCGCTGCTCGGCGCTGCCATTGAGCTGCACGCCGGGCAGATCCGCCAGCCCGGCCCACAGCCGATTGCGCAGGGCGCGAATGCGACGGCCTTCTTCCTGCAGCAACTGGCCGGCCAGGGCGAAGGCTTCGCCCATGCCGACGATCTGGTGCGTGGCCAGGGTGCCCGAACGCATGCCGTTTTCATGACCACCGCCATCGATCTGGGCTTCCAGCTTCAGGTCCGGATTGGTGCGCACGTAGAGCGCGCCTATGCCCTTGGGGCCATACACCTTGTGCGCGGAGAAGGACATCAGGTCCACCGGCAGCTGCGCCAGGTCGATGGCGATCTTGCCGGCGGCCTGCACCGCATCGACGTGGAATACCACGCCGCGTTCGGCGCAGAGGCGACCCAGTTCGGCGATGGGCTGGATCACGCCGATCTCGTTGTTGACGTACATGACCGAGGCCAGCAGCGTATCGTCGCGCAGGGCGGCGCGGAACTGCTCCGGGGTGATCAGGCCATCGGCGCCAGGCTGCAGATAGCTGACCTCGAAGCCGGCCTTCTCCAGGGTGTGCATGGTATCGAGCACGGCCTTGTGCTCGGTCGCCACGGTGATCAGGTGCTTGCCGCGTCCACGTGCGCGCAGGGTATGGGCGCACCCCTTCAGGGCCAGGTTGTTGGATTCGGTGGCACCGGAGGTCCAGATGATTTCATTGGCCTGCGCACCCACCAGAGCAGCCACTTGCGCCCGCGCATGATCCACGGCGCGCCGCGCCTCCCAGCCGAAGGGATGGGAGCTGCTGGCGGCATTGCCGAACTTTTCGGTGAGGAAATCGCACATCACCCGCGCCACCTGCGGATCGACCGGCGTGGTCGCGCCATAGTCAAGGTAGATGGGGAATTGCAGATCGGCCGGCGGGCGACAGGGGGCAGGGGCGTTCATGTGGGCGTGGTCGGACTAATCGGAATAATCGGAAGCTCGGGGTTGATCCAGCCGTGCGGCCGGCACATCGTATCCATACGTCATGGGTCATACGTTAGCGCGCCTGGCCACGCCGGGAAAAGGACTTTGAAGGTATTTGTATATACGCTTTACGGTTTTTCCTGGCGGCAATGCCGTGGCAGCAAGCGCAATGGCGCCAGCGGCGGCCCTGATTCCCTCGAATTCCAGGTCAAGCAACGCCGGCATGCATTTGCTTATACAAAATTATTATACTGAAATAGAATACAGACAAACCTATAATTCGAAAATCATATGCAAGCACTTTGATCAAGGAAAGCGATTTCGATGGACCTGAACCAGCTGGAGGCATTTGCGGCGGTAATGACCCTGGGTAGTGTGACCGGCGCCGGTCGCAGCCTGGGGCGTTCGCAGCCGGCCGTCAGCAAGGCCGTCGGTGATCTGGAGGCCGAGCTGGGCTATGCCCTGTTCGACCGCAACGGTCCGCGGGTAACACCTACCGCCAAGGCTTTCCTGCTCTATGAAGAAGTGGAGCGCTCGCTGGTGGGCCTGCGTAGCATCCGCGAACGTGCCCAGGAAATCGCCCGGGAAGAAGTCCATCCCCTGCACCTGGTAGCGACTCCCGCGCTGGCCTCGACCATTGCTCCGGCCGCCCTGCAGTTGCTGGCCAGCGACAAGGGGCGTGCCTTTCCCGAACACGTCCATCTGCGCAGCGCATCGGCCGAGCAGGTGGTGCATGCCGTCCTGCACCGTACCGTGAGCCTGGGGCTGACGTCCTTGCCGGTGGCTCATCGCGGGCTGGACCTGCACTGGATCGGCGAGGCGCCCTGCGTGGCGGTGGTGCGCGCCGACCATCCCCTGGCCGGGCGCGACAAGCTGACCCGCGCCGCCCTGCGCGGGCAGCGCGTCATCACCATGTCCAATCGCTACCGCCTGCGCCAACGCGTGGAGAGCGCCCTGGGCGAAGACAGCCAGCTGGACGTGGCCATCGATACCAACACCTCCTTCAACGCCATCATGGCCGCCCGCGCCGGGCTGGGGGTGGCGCTGGTGGAGCCGGCCACGGCCTATGGCATGCCCATCGAGGGGATGGTGGTCAAGCGGCTGGCGGTGGACATCCCTTTTTACTTTGGTGTGGTCACGCCCTATGGCAAGCCGGTCGAGGGCATGACCCAGAGCCTGATCGATGCGGTGGAGCAGGCCGCACGCCACACCCTGCAGGGCTTCGTCAAGCGTGACGCCAGCCTGCACGATGAATTGCTGTAAATGATTTTGTAGTGTGTAGCAGCGAAGTAAGTAACAAGTAACAAAGAGGCTGGGGCAGATATTGTGTGCCGCCACTCACCGTTCGACCTGAGTAGCGGCATGGCCGCGTCTCGAAGGCGCCACGCAGGTACGCCTTCGATACGGCCTTGAAAGGGCCTACTCAGGTCGAACGGTAGGTGGCTGAAGTCGGCACAGCCTCCCAACAGCGGCGTCAACCGGGAAGGGTGCCGCATCACAAGAACCCGAAACGAGACGATCGACGGCAAACTACCGTGCCGGCGACGTCTTTTCATGCTTTTGACGAGGCGATATGGACAATACCCAAGCGACAACATCGAGCGCCCCCAGCCCGGCCGGACTGGCCGCCCTGGAGGCGCGTCTGCGCCAGGACCTGGAATGGCTGGCGCTGCCCGGCAAGTCGTGGACCCCGACCCTGCAGCGCGATGGTCAGCCCGTGATCGACGTGGCCATCATCGGCGGTGGCCAAGCCGGCATGGCCGCCTCGGTGGCGTTGTCGCACCTGGGTATCGCCAATGTCATCTACGATCAGTCCCCCAAGGACTTCGAAGGCCCCTGGGCCACCACGGCGCGCATGGAAACCCTGCGCTCGCCCAAGACCCTGACCGGTCCGGCGCTGGGCTTTCCGGCGCTGACCTTCCGTGCTTGGTTCGAGGCCCAGTTCGGTCTGGCCGCCTGGGACGCGCTGGACAAGATTCCGCGCCTGCAGTGGATGGATTACCTGCGCTGGTTCCGCCGCGTGATGCAACTGGATATCCGCAACGAGCACCGCGTGCTGGCCGTGCAGCCGCGTGCCGATGGCATCGTGGCATTGAAGCTGCAGTCGCCTGCGGGCGAGTCCACCGTGCTGGCGCGCCGCGTGGTGGTGGCCACCGGCCGCGATGGTCTGGGCGGTGCCTACCTGCCGCCGCTGGTGCAGCAATTGCCGCGCGACCGCTGGGCGCATTCGTCCGACCTGTTGGACTACGCCAGCCTCAAGGGCAAGCGCGTGGGTGTCATCGGTGGCGGTGCCTCGGCCATGGACAGCGCGGCCACCGCCCTGGAAGAGGGCGCGGCGCGAGTCGATCTGCTGATCCGCCGCAAGGACCTGCCGCGCATCAACAAGGGCAAGGGGTCGGGCAGTCCCGGCCTGGTCAACGGCCACCTGCATCTGCCGGATGCCTGGAAGTGGCGCATCCGCCATTACGTCAATGCCCAGCAGGTGCCACCCCCTTCGGGCAGCACCCGTCGCGTTTCACGCTTTGCCAATGCCCGTTTCCTGCTGGGGACGGCCATCGAGGCGGTCGAGGTCAAGCAGGATGGCACGCTGCTGCTGCAGACCAATCGCGGGCCGCTGGAGCTGGATTTCCTGTTCTTCTCCACCGGTTTCAAGATCGACTGGAGCCTGCGCACCGAATTCAGGGACATCGCCCCGCACATCCTCAACTGGAGCGACCGCTATACCCCGCCGGCCGGTGAAGAAGACCAGGAACTGGCTGATTCCCCCTACCTGGGTCCGGTCTTCGAGTTCCAGCAGAAGACCCCGGGCAGCCTGCCGGGGCTGGAGCGCATCCACTGCTTCTGCTACCCGGCCGCCGCCAGCCATGGCACCGTGTCCGGCGACATCCCGGCCATCAGCGACGGTGCCTATCGCCTGGCACAAGGCATCGCCGCGCTGATGTACAGCGAAGATGTCGAGTACCACTACCGCAATATCCAGTCCTATGAAGAGCCGGAACTGGAAGGCGACGAGTGGACCGAATCCCCCTGGGAGCTGCCCGCATGACGGTCGCCATTGCAAAGAGCGTGCTGCAGGCGCTGATGGTGGTGCTGTTGATGACGGTGATCGTCTTCTTCGGCCTGCACATGATCGGCAATCCGGTCGATATCCTGATCGGCCAGGACGTCGACCAGGTGGACCGCCTGCGCATCATCCAGGAGCTGGGGCTGGACCAGCCGGTCTGGCGCCAGTACCTGGCCTTCCTCAATGGCGCCCTGCACGGCAACCTGGGCAACAGTTTCGTCTACAACACCCCGGCCATCCTGCTGATCTTCCAGCGCTTGCCGGCCACGCTGGAACTGGCTTTCGCGGCGCTGTTCCTGGCGCTGCTGGTGGGGGTGCCGCTGGGTCTGTTCGCAGGCATGAAGCCCGACCATCCACTCTCGCGCCTGGTGATGACCACCAGTATTCTCGGTTTTTCGCTGCCCACCTTCTGGATTGGCCTGATGCTCATCATGGCCTTTTCGGTCACGCTGGGCTGGCTGCCTTCGGGCGGGCGCGGCCAGACCGCCGAACTCTTCGGGGTGCAATGGTCGTGGCTGACGGCGGACGGCTGGCGCCACATGATCCTGCCGGCCATCAACCTGTCGCTGTTCAAGATTTCGCTGGTGATCCGCCTGACCCGCGCCAACGTGCGCGAGGTGCTGCCGATGGACTTCGTCAAGTTCGCCCGTGCCAAGGGGCTGTCCCCGGCGCGGGTGGTGCTGATGTATGTGCTGCGTAATACCCTGATCCCGCTGGTGACCGTGGTCGGCCTGGAATTTGGCTCCACCATCGCCTTCGCAGTGGTGACCGAGAGCATCTTCGCCTGGCCCGGTGCGGGCAAGCTGATCCTCGACAGCATCAATGCCCTGGACCGGCCCGTGATCGTGGCCTACCTGATGGTGATCGTCTGCATGTTCGTCACCATCAACCTGGTGGTCGACGTGCTCTACAAGATACTGGACCCGCGCGTGCGGGTGGAGGCCAAGGCATGAGCGTGCCGCCAACCGAAATGACCCCGATGACCCAGGAGCAGGTGCGCGCCCGCGTGGCCGAGCTGTCGGCCTTCCAGGCCCCGCGCCGCGAGTCGCCCTGGCGCCGCGTGCTGCGCCACTTCGTGGCCTCGCGCTCGGCCGTGCTGGGCCTGGTGATCGTGCTGCTCTTGATCGTGGGTGCCATCGCCGCGCCCTGGATCACGCCGCAGAACCCCTATGACCTGATGCAGCTGGACGTGCTCGATGCGCGCCTGCATCCCGGCACCATCAACGGCCTGGGGACCTATACCTACTGGCTGGGAACCGATGGCCAGGGCCGTGACCTGGTCTCGGCCATCCTCTACGGCCTGCGCATCAGCGTGGGCATCGGTGTGGGCTCGGCGCTGATCGCCGGCGTGATCGGCACGCTCGTCGGCCTGCTGGCCGCCTACGCCGGGGGCAAGGTGGACACGGTGCTGATGCGTTTTGCCGACCTGGTGCTGTCGTTCCCGTCGATTCTGGTGGCGATGCTGATCCTGGCTTACGTTGGCAAGGGCATCTTCAACGTCATGGCCACGCTGGTGGTGCTGGAGTGGGCCTACTATGCCCGCACCGCCCGGGGCCAGGCGCTGGTGGAACGGCGCAAGGAATACGTGGAGGCGGCACGCGGACTGAACCTGTCCTCCTGGCGCATCATGGTGCGCCACATCCTGCCCAACTGCCTGCCGCCGCTGATCGTCATCGGCACCCTGCAGGTGGCCCGTGCCATCACGCTGGAAGCCACGCTGTCCTTCCTCGGCCTGGGCGTACCCATTACCGAGCCCTCGCTGGGCCTGCTCATCTCCAACGGTTACCAATACATGCTCTCGGGCGAATACTGGATCAGCTTCTATCCCGGCATCACGCTGTTGGTCGTGATCGTCGCCATCAACCTGGTGGGCGACCGCCTGCGCGACATCCTCAATCCAAGGTGGCAGAAATGAGCGCCCTCACGCTGGAAGTGCGCCATCTGCGCACCCATTTCTTCACGCCCGATGGTGTGCTGCCGGCGGTCGATGATGTCTCGCTGTCGGTCGGTCGTGGCCGCATCCTCGGGCTGGTGGGTGAATCGGGCTCGGGCAAGAGCGTGACCGGTTTTTCCATCCTCGGCATGGTCGATGCCCCGGGCCGCATTGTCGGCGGCGAGATACTGTTCCAGGGACGCGACCTGGTGCGCATGGACAAGACCTCCCTGCGCGAGCTGCAGGGCAACCGCATCGCCATGATCTTCCAGGATCCGATGATGACCCTGAACCCGGTGCTCAAGGTCGAGGCGCAGATGGTCGATGCCGTGCTCGCGCACAGCAAGGTGAGCCGCCAGCAGGCCCGTGAACTGGCCCGCGACACCCTGGGCATGATGGGTATCGCCAGCCCCGAGGAACGGCTGCAGGCCTATCCGCACCAGCTCTCGGGTGGCATGCGCCAGCGCGTGGCCATTGCCATTGCCATGCTGCACAAGCCCGACCTGATCATTGCCGATGAGCCGACCACCGCGCTGGATGTGACCATCCAGGCGCAGATACTGTCCGAAGTACAGAAACTGGCGCGCCAGCATGGCACGGCGCTGATCTGGATCACCCACGACCTGTCGGTGGTGGCGGGCCTGGCCGATGAAGTGGCGGTGATGTATGCCGGACGTATTGTCGAGCAGGGCAGTGTGGATGCGGTGCTCGATGCGCCGCTGCACCCCTATACCCAGGGCCTGATCGGCAGCCTGCCCAGCAACAACCGGCGCGGTGCGCGCTTGCGCCAGATTCCCGGTATGACGCCCAATCTGCTGCACCTGCCCCCCACCTGTGCCTTCGCGGCGCGCTGCGAGCGCGTCAGCCAGCACTGCCTGGAAGCCCCCGGGATCAGCGAACCGCTGCCGGGCCACCGCGTACGTTGCTATCACCCCACTACCAGCCCACAGGGCAATGCGCAACATGGATAAGGCCGTCATCCCCCTGATCGAAACCCGCGCCGTCAGCCGTCGCTTCGGCGAGCGTCGCCAGGGCTGGCTGGAGCGCCAGTTGCAGGCACGCGGCTGGAGTCGTCCACCGGCCGTCACGCATGCCCTCGATCAGGTCGATCTGAAAGTCTTGCCCGGCGAAGTGGTCGGGCTGGTCGGCGAATCCGGTTGCGGCAAGTCCACGCTGGGCCGCGTGGCCTGTGGCCTGCTCGATCCTTCGGACGGACAGGTGCTGATCAACGGCCGCGAGCGTTCCACGCTCACCAGCAAGGAAGAAGCCGAAGCCCGCCTGCAGGTGCAGATGATCTTCCAGAACCCCTACGCCAGCCTGAACCCGCGCCTGCGCATCGACCAGATCGTGGGCGAGGCCGCGCAAGTCAACGGCAAGGTCGAGGGTGACCTGGATGAGTACGTCTGCCGCCAGCTGCTGCGTGCCGGCCTCGATCCGGCCCTGCGCGACCGCTACCCGCACCAGTTCTCCGGCGGCCAGCGCCAGCGCATCGGCATCGCCCGCGCCCTGGCAGTGCAGCCGCAGATGCTGGTCTGTGACGAGGCCGTGGCGGCGCTGGACGTGTCGATCCAGGCACAGATCCTGAACCTGTTCATGGACCTGCGCGAAGAACTAGGCCTGACCTATCTCTTCATCAGCCATGACCTGGGCGTGGTGGAGCATGTCTCCGACCGCGTGGTCATCATGTACCTGGGCCGCGTGGTGGAGAGTGCGCCGGTGGGCGAGCTGTTCGGCCAGCCCAACCATCCCTACACGCAGGCCCTGCTGGCCGAGGTGCCGCGCATGGCAGCACGCAAGAAGGAGTTCACCGCCATCAAGGGCGAGATTCCCAGTCCGCTCAATCCACCCACGGGCTGCCATTTCAATCCGCGCTGCCCGCATGCGATGGCGCGCTGCCGTGAAGAACAACCGCTCCTGCGCGAGATCGCACCGGGGCATATGAGTGCCTGCCATCTCAACGATGGCCGCTGAAAGAGATACAAAAAATCTAGTACCGAGCAGTCAAGAACTTGGAAATTCCGTAGTGCCTCCACCATGACCACACAGAGGAACCCGACCATGAAGAAGACCCTCCTGACCCGCCTGCTGGCCGTTGCCCTGACCGGCGTGGCCCTGGCCACCGCTGCCGATGCCGCGCGTGCGCAGAACCTCAACATCGCCTTTGCCGACCCGCTGTCGTCGCTGGACCCGCAGTTGAACAACCACGCCGGCGACCGCTCGGTGGACCTGCATTTCTGGGACCTGCTGGTCCAGAACGACTACAACAAGCTGGTCCCCGGCCTGGCCGTGAGCTGGAAGAACATCGACCCCAAGACCTGGGAATTCAAGCTGCGCCCCAACGTCAAGTGGCAGGACGGCAAGCCCTTCACCGCTGACGATGTGATCTTCTCCTACCAGCGCGCCCGCGCCGTACCGGGCAGCGTGGCGACCTTCGCCGGCTACCTGCGCACGGTGGAATCGGTCACCGCCAAGGACCCGCTGACCCTGGTCATCAAGACCAACATCCCCAACCCCGACCTGCCGCTGAACCTGGCCTCGGTGCACATCGTCAGCAAGCACGTGGGCGAGAAGTCCACCACCGAGAACTACAACAGTGGCGCGGCCGTGGTGGGGACCGGTCCCTACAAGTTCGTCTCCTACACGCCGGGCGATCGCGTGGTCATGCAGCGCAATGACGACTACTGGAACGGCAAGGCCCTGTGGGAAAAGGTCAACTACCGCTACATCAACAACGGCGCGGCCCGCACCGCGGCGCTGCTGTCCGGTGACGTGGACGTGATCGACAAGGTCTCGGTGTCCGACCTGGCCAAGCTGAAGCAGTCGCCCAACGTCAAGGTCTATCCCTACAACGGCCTGCGCGTGCTGCTGATCCAGCCGAGCTTCCACGAAGGCCCCAGCCCCTTCATCACCGACAACAACGGCAAGCAGCTGGACAAGAACCCGCTGCTGGACGTACGCGTGCGCCGCGCCATGTCGCTGGCGATCAACCGCAAGGCCGTGATCGACCGCATCCTGCAGGGCGCCGCCACCGAGGCCAACCAGTGGATGCCGGCCGACACCTTCGGCTACAACCCGGAGATCAAGAACATCCCCTTCGACGCCGCCGAGGCCAAGAAGCTGCTGGCCGAGGCCGGTTTCCCGGACGGTTTCAAGCTGACCATCCACGTCCCCAACGACCGTTATCCGCAAGCGCCGGAAACCATGCAGGCGGTGGCCCAGTTCTGGACCCGCATCGGCATCAAGACCCAGGTCGAGGTGTTGCCATGGGCGTCGTATTCCTCGCGTGCCAACAAGAACGAGTTCGCGGTCTCGGTCCTGGCCTGGGGTAACGGCACCGGCGAAGCCAGCTATGCCCTGGTCAACGTGCTGGGTTCGGTCGATCCCAAGAAGGGCATCGGCGCCTCCAACTGGAACCACTACAGCAGCCCGGCCGTGGACAAGGCCCTGGCCGATTCCACCGCGGAATTCGATCCTGCCAAGCGTGAAGCCATCCTGCGTGGCGCCGCCAAGACGGTGTCGGAAGAAGTGGGCGTGATCCCGCTGTACCACTACCAGAACATCTGGGCCGCCAAGAAGGGCCTGAAGGTCACCCCCATCAGCAGCGACCGCACCACCGCCATGATGGTGACCCAGGACAAGAAGTAAGCCCATGCCCAACTTCTCCATCGAGGTCAGCCCGGCCGACGACCTGATCGACGTGCCACGCCGCATCATCGTGCGTGGCGCGCATCCGGGCGAGCCGGTGCGGATTTCATCGGTAACCCTGCGCAATGGCGCCCAGTGGCAGAGCAGCGCCTGCTATATCGCCGATGCGTATGGCAACGTGGATGTGAGCATGAACCCGGCCATCGATGGCGACTACTACGGCATCGATCCGATGGGCCTGCTGTGGTCGCAGCAACCGGTGCAGGCCGGGCGCCGCGACAACTTCCATTCCGATGTGATGGCGCCGCTGGTGACGACGCTGACCGTGTCGTCGCTGGACCAGCCTGGCCTGGCCCGCTGCACTCCGGCCAGCACGGAGATGGTGCAGCGCCTGGCAGCCGAGGGCGTGATCCGGCGCGAGATACGCGAAGAGGGGCTGGTCGGCAGCTTGTTCCTGCCGGCCACGCCCGGGCCACACCCGGCGGTGATGATCGTCAACGGTTCCGGTGGCGGCATCAATGAACCGCGCGCGGCGCTGTATGCCTCGCGCGGCTATGCGGCCTTCGCGTTGGCTTACTTCAAGGCGCCGGGTCTGTCCAACTACATCTCCAACACGCCGCTGGAATATTTTGAACGTGGCCTGGACTGGCTGCGTGCCGAGGTACAGCCGCTGCACGACTTCGTGGCCATCAGCGGCCAGTCGCGGGGTGGCGAACTGGTGCTGTTGCTGGGCGCGACCTTCCCGCAGAAGGTATCGGCCGTGCTGGCCTACGTGCCCAGCGCGCTGGTGCACAGCGGCCAGAATGCGGCCGACCCGGCCGTGGGCCGCGAAGGCCCGACCTGGCTGCTGCGTGGCGAGCCGCTGCCACACCAGTGGCAGGACAACCGCAGCGCCAGCTGGGCGCCCTTCGACGAAGGCCCGGTACCGCATCGCCATGAACTGGCGATGCTGACCGCCTTGCAGGACGAGGAGGCGGTGGCCCGCGCCCGCATCCCGGTGGAGAAGATCGCCGGGCCTGTGCTGCTGCTATCGGCCACCGACGATGGCTCCTGGCCCTCCAGCCTCTACTGCGGCATGGTGCGCGACAAGCTGGCCGAGGTGGCGCATCCCTGGCCGGTGGTCTGGCGCAATTACGCCAATGCCGGCCATTCCATCCTGTTCCCGTTCGTACCGACCACGCAGACCACCTATGCCCATCCGGTGTCCGGTCGCATCAGCACCGGTGGTGGCGAGCCGTCCGCGAATGCCCGCGCCGATCTCGACTCCTGGCAGCAGGCGCAGCACTTCCTGCGCGACGCGCTGACCAGGCATTCATCCAACAAGGAGACTTCATGAGTACCCCCGCCTACGACATCAGCAAGGATGTCATCGACCAACTGTCCGGCCTCGACGCCGGCAGCCCGCTGCACAGCCTGCGCCACCAGCGCGAGAAGGTGGCGGTGGCTTCGCAGGGCAGCTACGACACGCTGTTCGATCCTGCGCTGGCAGGCATCGGCCTGGACGAGCGCCTGCTGGTGGCGCTGTACGCCTGCCGCCTGGCCGGTGCCACCGACCTGGCTGCGCACTATCGCAGCCGCGCCCAGGCAGTACCGGCCGAGGCCGCGCAACTGGCCGTGGCCGACAGTGGTGAGCCTGAGCAGCTGCCCCCGGGGCGCCTGCGCGCCATGCTGGAATTCACCCGTGCGCTGACGCAGCGCCCGGTCGACGGCGACAAGGCCGCCATCGAGAAGCTGCCAGCGGCCGGCATCAGCACCCCTGCGGTGGTGGCGCTGTCGCAGCTGATCGCCTTCGTGTCCTATCAATTGCGCGTGGTCGCGGGCCTGAAGGCCATGCGTGCTGCGGCGGCTCAGTAAGGAGAATCGACATGAGCGACATCATCAAGGCCAACGGCTTTACCAATGAAACCCTGGAGTGGGATGCGTGGCTGGATGTGATCCAGCTGGACCAGGCCAGTGAAGACCAGGTGAAGGTGCTGGAGGAGAGCCATCCCAAGGCCAAGACGTCGGACTATTACCTGTTCCTGGCGCACCAGCCGGACATCCTGCGCCAGCGGTCGGCAGCCTTCAACGCGATCATGTACGCGCCGGGCGGCTTGTCGCGCGCGGAGCGTGAGCTGGGCTCGCTGGTGGTTTCGCGCATCAATGGTTGCGTCTATTGCGCGTCGGTGCATGCGCAGCGGTTCGAGCAGTTGGCCAAGCGTAACGATACGGTGAAGCAGGTGTTCGATTCGCCGTATGGCGCGGGCGTGGATGCGCGTGAGCAGGCGGTGGCGAAGTTTTCTGCGGAGTTGACGGAGACGCCGGGTGAGATCGGTGCGGCGCAGATCAAGGCGTTGTATGACGTGGGTCTGTCGGAGCTGGAGGTGTTGGATCTGATCCATTCGGTGGCGATCTTTGCCTGGGCCAATCGGCTGATGCTCAATCTGGGTGAGCCGGTGTTTGCGGATGGTTCCAGGGCTGAGGCTTGAGGTTCGTCTTTATTTTTAGGAGGCTGTGATGCTGATTCCCGATCATCTTGTCTATGCCCAGACCCATGAGTGGGTGCGGGTGGAGGAGGACGGTTCGCTGACCATCGGTATTACCGATTTTGGGCAGGAGCAGTTGGGGCCGCTGGTCTATGTGGAGATGCCGGCTGTTGGGCGTTCTTTGGTGCGGGGGGAGGAGTCGGGGATTGTTGAGTCCAACAAGACGGCTTCTGATCTGCATGCGCCGGTTGATGGGGTTGTGCTGGCGGTCAATGAGGCGCTTGTCGAGACGCCTGATGCTGTCAATGATGCGCCCTATGAACAGTGGATCTTCAAGCTGCAGCCGGCTGTGGCGTTTTCTTCTGAGGGGTTTTTGGATGCTCAGGGGTATTTGAAGCTGGTTTCCTGATTTGGTTTTTGTTTGTTGGTTGGTTGTTGCTGGGGCTTGGGTAGTCTGCACGGAATTTCTTCCTTCGCCCTGGCTTAATTTCTATCTCTCTCCGGTCGGAGGGGAGCGCCGGGGGCGGCCCGGCAGCCGCTCACTTTCTTTGGCCCGCCAAAGAAAGTAAGCAAAGAAAACGGCCCCCAAGAGCCAGCCCTCCTGCGGAGGGTTCCCGCCGGAGTGAAGCGGCAAGTGGGAAAAATAGAGTCGCTTCGCTCCCACTATTTTTCTGATCCACTTGCCGCTCCACTCCGGCGGCTGGCTCCCAAGGGGGAAAGCGTGTCCGGCTCGCCTTCGGCCTCGCGGGGGCTCGCCTTCGGCTTCGTGGGGGGCTTGGCACATCTTGGTGGGGCGCTGCTGATACTTTTTCTCTCTTGATTTTTTTCGTCTGTTCGACTGAGCAGGGTCGTATCGGGATACTCCGCCAGCATTAAGTTTTGATTAATGCATCTACCAAGATCATTAAATCCGTGGCATTCCGAAGCCGGAGGCGAGCCCTCTGCGAGGCCGAAGGCGAGCCGGATCGGCTGTCCGCTTCTGCCCCGCCGCGTTGGTCCCCATGAGAACGGATCAGGAAAATAGTGGGAGCGAAGCGACTCTATTTTTCCCGTTCTCATGGGGACCAACGTGGGGACCCTCCGAAGGAGGGCGGGGCAGTAG